>DCVY01000168.1 GCA_002327945.1 Acidovorax delafieldii
CACCATGAACGTTAGGTTCAAATTTCGCCCAGCTTTCCCAGGGGCTCAGATAACGCTGCGCCCCCCCGTGATGACCTGGTGCGATACTTGCCGTGGTTTTTCATTCCCATCCGCGCGGGGGGCGTGCACATGCCTTGCGCCGGCCTTTCATCCGTGCCCGGTTGCCCGGGCGAGTGAGTTGTTGATTGAAGTCCCTGAATTCCGCTGAACTGGCCGCTCGCAGCCTGGCTGCAGTCTGGCATCCCTGCACCCAGATGGCGCGCGCCGCCGTCACACCGCCGCTGGCCATTGCCAGGGGTGAGGGTCCCTGGCTTTTCGACCTGGAAGGCCGGCGCTATTTCGACGCCAACAGCTCCTGGTGGGTCAACCTGTTCGGCCACTCGGATGCCGGCATCCGCGCCGCCATCACACACCAGCTGGAAACCCTGCCCCATGTCATGCTGGCCGGCTGCACCCATGCGCCCGCGGTCGAGCTGGCAGAAAAGCTCTCGGCGCTGACCGGTGGCGCGCTGGGCCACGCCTTTTTTGCCAGCGACGGTGCCTCGGCCGTCGAGATTGCGCTGAAGATGAGTTTTCATTCCTGGTGCAACCGGGGCCAGGCGGACAAGCGCGAATTTGTCTGCCTGCGCAACGGCTACCACGGCGAGACCATCGGCGCGCTCGCCGTGACCGATGTGGCGGTGTTCCGCGATGCCTACGACCCGCTGCTGATGCGCGCCCACATCGTCGATTCGCCCGATGCGCGCCAGGGCCCGCACGCCGAGGCCCGCGCGCTGGCCGACCTGCGCCGCGTGCTGACCGAGCGGCGCGGCCATGTGGCCGCCCTCATCATCGAGCCGCTGGTGCAGTGCGCCGCCGGCATGGCGATGCACGAGCCCTCGTACCTGCGCGCGGTGCGGGCGCTGTGCGACGAGTTCGACATCCACCTCATTGCCGACGAGATTGCGGTGGGCTGCGGGCGCAGCGGCAGCTTCTTTGCCTTTGAGCAGGGTGAATGCGGCTGGCCCGACTTCATCACGCTGTCCAAGGGCATCAGCGGCGGCACGCTGCCGCTGTCGCTGGTGTTGACCACCGAAACGGTGTACCAGAGCTTCTGGAGCGAGCAGGTCGGGCGCGGCTTTCTGCACTCGCATTCCTACACCGGCAACCCGCTGGCCTGCGCAGCAGCCAATGCCGTGCTCGACCGCTTTGCCGCCGACCAGGTGCTGGAGAAAAACCGCGTGCAGGCCCGGCTGCTGGCCGATGCTTTCGCGCCCCTGGCCACCGACCCGCGCGTGCACCACCTGCGCCAGCGCGGCATGATCCTGGCATTCGATGTGCGCGAGCCCGGTGAGTGGTTTGCCGAGCGCTTTCATCTGGCGGCGCGGGCGCACGAGCTGCTGATCCGCCCCATTGGTGCCACGGTGTACCTGATGCCGCCTTACCTCATTGACGCTGCCACAGCGCAGTTCCTGTTCCAGGCCGTGATGGCCACGCTCACCGAGGTGTTGGATGCTGCTTGACCACTTGAACCAGAAACTGCAGGCCATCGCGGCCCAGGACTTGACGCGCGTGCTGCGCGAAGCCGAAAGCGCCACCGCGCCCGTGCAGCGCGTGCGCGGCGCCGACGGGCAGTCGCGCGAGCTGCTGATGTTCTGCAGCAACGACTACCTGGGCCTGGCCGCCCACCCCGTGCTGGCTGACGCCCTGGCCGAGGGCGCGCGCCTGTACGGTGCTGGCTCGGGTGCTTCGCACCTCATCAGCGGGCACTCGAGTGCGCACGCGGCGCTCGAGCGCGCCCTGGCGGCGGCCGTGGCGCCCGCCATTCCGAACGCCGAGGCGCTGTTCTTTTCCACCGGCTTCATGGCCAACCTGGCAGTGCTGACGGCCCTGGGCGATGCCGATGCGGTGATCTTTTCGGATGAGATCAACCATGCCTCGCTGATCGATGGCGCGCGCCTGGCCCGGGCGCAGGTGCAGCGCTACGCCCATTGCGACATGGCGCAGCTCGACGCGCTGCTGGGCGCCTGCACGGCCCGCATCAAGCTGATCGTCACCGATGCGGTGTTCAGCATGGACGGCGACATGGCCCCGCTCGACGCCCTGCTGGCGCTGGCCGAATGCCACGATGCCTGGCTGGTGGTGGACGATGCCCACGGCTTTGGCGTGCTGGGCCCGCAGGGGTGCGGCACGCTGGCGCATTTTGGCCTGTGCAGCGAGCGGCTGATCATGGTGGGCACGCTGGGCAAGGCGGCCGGGGTGGCCGGGGCTTTCGTGGCTGCGCACCCCACAGTCATCCAGTACCTGATCCAGGCCGCGCGGGCCTACATCTTCACCACCGCCGCGCCGCCCGCCGTGGCCCATGCGCTGCTGCAAAGCCTGGCGCTGATGGCGGGACAAGAGGGCGAGCAGCGCCGCGCCAACCTTGTGCGCCTGCGGGCGCAGCTGCAGGCCGGCGTGGCCGCCATTTTGTCGCGCCATCCGGGCCTGGGCTGGCGGCTGGTGGCGTCGGACACGCCCATCCAGCCACTCATCATTGGCGAGAACGCCGCCGCGCTGCGGGTGGCCGCTGTTCTCGACCGGGCCGGCCTGCGCGTGCCGGCCATTCGCCCGCCCACCGTGGCGCCGGGCACGGCGCGCCTGCGCATCACGCTGTGCGGCACGCACAGCGCGGCCGACATCGATCGTCTGCTGGCGGCGCTGGCCGAGGCCGCAGAGGAGCTGGCATGACGCGCGGTTTTTTCAGCGCCGGGCCGCCCCAAGCTGAAAAGCAGCCCCCTCGGGGGGGCAGCGACCCGCGAAGCGGCGGAGCGTGGGGGGCATTTTTCATCACCGGCACCGACACCGAGATCGGCAAGACCGCCATCACCGCTGCGCTCACGCACCTGGCGGCACAGTCGGGCCTGCGTGCTGCGGCCATCAAGCCGCTGGCGGCGGGGCAGGACTGCGTGGACGGTCGCTGGGTCAACGAAGACGTGCTGCGCCTGCGCGCAGCCAGCAACATGGACCTGCGCGACGAGGAGGTGGGCCCGTTGCAACTGCGCACGCCCTGCGCGCCGCACATCGCCGCCCGGCTGGAGGGCCGCGCCATCACGCGCGAGGCGGTGCTGGCCGCCGTGCGTGGTGTGGCGGCGCGGGCTGACATCGCATTTGTCGAAGGCGTGGGCGGCTTTCGGGTGCCGCTCGCTACCGGCTGGGACACCGCCGACCTGGCCGTGGACCTGGGGCTGCCGGTGGTGCTGGTGGTGGGCCTGCGCCTGGGCTGCATCAACCATGCACTGCTCACGGCCGAAGCCGTGCGCGCGCGCGGCCTGCGCCTGGCGGGCTGGGTGGCCAACACCGTGGACGCTGCCATGCCCCATGTGGCGGACAACCTGAGCGCGCTGCAGGCCGGCCTGTCAGCCCCTTTCCTGGGCCATGTGCCCCGCCTGTCAGAACCGCACCCTGCCGCCATCGCCGCCCATCTGCCGCAGGCGCTGGCGCTGCTGCAAGCGGCATAGGTGCGGGGATGCGCAGGCCCCGGTGCGCTCTGCTCCGCCCTGTGGGAGGGGGCTGTACGGTGCCCATGCGGGTGCTTCAGGTTGCTATTTTTTAGATAGCTTCAGGCGCTTATTCTGAAAGC
>DCVY01000006.1 GCA_002327945.1 Acidovorax delafieldii
TATCGTTCATCCTGGGCTTTTCGAAAAGATTCCACAAACTCAGTCCGAGCAGGGTTCACGAATAATTCCCGCCGAATCAATAGGTTAAAACTTCAAGGTGTCGGATCAATCAACGCGCACTTCCGTCTGTTCGGACCGGATATTCGACGCTTGTGCCTGCACCAGCCACTGTTGTACCTGTTCCAGCACCCACAGGGGCGCATCCAGTGGCAGATCGTGTCCGGCATGGGGGTGCAGGGCCAGGGCGCAGTGCCAGTTACGGGCAATGGCTTGCGAGCAACGGCTGTCCACCAAATGGTCGTTCTGGCTGGCCAGCAGCAGGATGGGGGGGCTGGGTGCTGCGGTGGGCGCCTGGTAGCGGGCCGCCGCCACCAGCTGGCGTACGGCGTTGACCGCCGACACCGGGCGGCGGGCGCGTGCGGCCACCCACTCGGCAATGATCGCGTTGCACGGCACAGGTGCATTGCTTGTCAGCCGCCACACCGTGCGTTCGATGGCTTCGCCCGACCGGCGGCGCAGCGCCAGTCCCAGCAACGCCGCGTAGTTGCGGGGACGCAGCCGGTGGAAAAAGGGGCTGAACGGGCGAAAGCTGGTGTTCACCAGCACGCAGCCGCTGATTTCGGCCGATGCCGTGCGGGCCCATTCGGTGGCCACCATGGCGCCCAGTGACATGGCGAACAGGCGAAACGGCGGGTGCACGCCCTGTCTTGCCAGCTCGGCGCGGCATGCCGCCACCATGCCCTGCACGGTGGACGGGCTTGGCCGCATATGGAACTGCCCGTTGCCAGGCAGGTCGAGCGCCACCACCCGGGCCTGGGGCCATGCGTTCTGGAAATCGCCCACAAAGCAACCCCAGTGGGCAGCTTCACGGGCCAGTCCACGCAACAGAATCCAGGTGTCCATGGGGCGCGGCTCAATACCACTCGGCCAGCGCGTGGGCGCGGCGTTGCTCGTAGTGTTCGGCGTCGGGCAGCCACCGGTAGTGGCTGCAGGCTGCGTGCGTCAGAAAGATGAACAGTGCCAGATGGCGGCGCAGCACCCGTTGCTGGCGGTGGTCGACCAGGGGGTTGAAGATGCCCATGCGCGAGAACAACTGGCGCGGATTCTTCTTGATCCAGATCCACGAGCCCATTTCCAGCGTCAGCGGCAGAAAGATGCGCTCAGGGTGCGCGCCCGACTGCAGATACAGGTAGTCCCATAGGTCACCGTGGGCCAGGTACTGGGCGCTCTGGGGTTCGATGATGTACTGGTGGTGGCTGTGCGCCTGCAGGAAGATTTCCTTGAGCGCATGCAACTCGTTGAGGTGCGAAATGGGCTTTCTGGTGTGGGCAAACGGAAACCACAGGCGGTCCCGCACGCCGAAACCTGAATGGCAGTCCAGCGCAATGCTGAAGGGCCGGGGCAGCAACTCGGTGCGGACCACCTCGCACAATGCCTGGCTTTCGATTTCCATCGGTTCGCCAAATGGGCCACGGTACCAGGGCAGGCCTGGGCCCAGACGCTGGCCACCCATCAAAAAGGGTACGCGGTCCAGGGCCTCCACCGGCGCATTGCGCATCAGGTCCACCCCGTTCGGATTGGCGCGCGTGGCGGCCCACATGCCACCGGGGTTGACGATGGGCATGAACACCAGGCGCACATGGTCGAGCTGCTGGCGCAGCGTGGTGTCCCAGCGCAGCCGCATGACGATGTTCTGCAGATAGGCAATCACCACTTCGGCGCCGATCCGTTCCAGGCCATGCACGCCACCAAAAAAGCCGACGGCAGGCAGGTGGGGGGCAGGGTTGCCGATGCCAATCGAATAGATGGGAAAGCGCCGGCCCGACGCCACGCTGACCTCGCGCACCACGCGAACCTGCAGGTCCGATCCGCCCAGCTCCATGATCTTTTCCAGGGCCAGCAGCTCGGGCAGAACGTTGTGGGGCACGATGGTTGGGCGGTGTTGCTGTGGGGGACGCCGCAGCATACCGCCCGCCTGGCCTCCCGTGTCAACCGAACATGCAGGTGTGGCAAAAGCGATGACAGACGCCAAACTGTCACACAGCGCAGTTAACTTGCGATGGCCAACAACATTCCTCAAAGGCTTCGTATGCTGTGGAAACTGCTCGGATTGCAGAGACTCTTCGACGAACTGTTCGATGAAACCTGGCGTTGGCTCGATTTGCCGGGCAACGACTGTTTTTCCTATGAAGAATTCACGACCCCTGCGCCCGCGCAGGATTGAAGTCACCCGCTGGCTGATGCTGTGTGGTCTGGTGGGCTGCGGCATTGCATGGGGTGCGGTGGAGTTCTTTGCCCTGCAGCGGGCGCGCTATCAGGCGCGGCGCGACCGCCAGCAGCCTGCACTGCCGGACCAGGAGCGTGGCGATGGACAGGCTGCGCAGCCCTGACCATGCCGGGCGCCCGCAAAGCCGGGGTGAGGAAATCGCCAACGCCGCCAGCCATGGCGGGGCGCTGATCGCTGCCATCGGGGCAGGCCTCTGGCTGGTGTCTTGGGGGCGCAAGCTCAATGTCGAGGGCTTTGCCGGTGTCTGTGTTTTTGTGGTCACGATGGTGTGGTTGTACCTGGCATCCACCGTTTACCATGCATTGCCGGAAGGCCGCGCCAAGCGGTTTTTTTTGAGGCTGGATCACGGCGCGGTGTTTCTTTTCATTGCGGGCAGTTATACGGTTTTTGCGGCGGGCCACCTCGGGGATCCATGGGGCCGCGCCATCCTTGCGCTGGTGTGGCTGGTGGCCACTGCAGGCATGACGCTCAAGGCACTGGGGCGTCTGGCATCACCCTGGTTGTCCACGGGTGGGTACGTCGCCCTGGGCTGGGTGGTGTTGCTGGCGGCGGTGCCCCTCCTGGAGCGGGCCTCGCCGGTAGCGACGCAATGGCTGCTGGCCGGGGGCTGTGCCTATACCGTCGGGGTGGTTTTTTTTGTGCTGGATGCCCGCATCCGGTATGCCCATGCGGTCTGGCATGGCTTTGTGGCGGCGGGCACGGCGTGCCACACCTGGGCGGTGCTCGGTTAGCTGCTTCGTCCCGAGCATGGGAAGCAGCTTTCCCAGGCCATCGGCCATGACCTCCACGGCAAGTGCCGCCAAAATCCAACCCATCAGCCGCGTCGTCACACGGATGCCCTTCTTGCCGAGCACGCGCGCGATTGGATCGGCGAGTGAAAAGCACAGGGCCGTGGCCAGGCCAATCACCACGCCATGGCCCACCAGCGCAGCTTGCAGCCAGAAGGTTTGCGCACGGTCGGCATAAATCACCACGGTCGACATGCTGGCAGGCCCGGTCAGCAGGGGGAATGGTGAGGGGCACCACGGCAATGCTGCTGCCTGCGGCGGCTTTCTCGGCGCCTTCTTCGAGCTCGTGCGGGTGGGGCTTGGCCCTGCCGGCTGCGCGTTGACCATGTTCATGGCGCTGATCAGCAGTATGCCGCGCCCACCTGAAAGCTCTGCAGCGAGATATTGCAAAGCGTCAGAATTTGCAGACCCAGCAGGGCACACGATGCAATCACGCAAAACGACGCCAAAGCAGCCGTGCGGATGGTTCGGCTGCGCAGCGCGCTGGAAAACCCCTGCGTGTGATGGATGAAGAACGGCACGATGGCCAGCAAGGTGATGGGGGGTTTCAGGTCCATCGGCGACCTCCTGAAATGTCTTTGAGTCCGGCCGTGGCCACCCTGATGTCGCGGCCTGTGCCAGTGACCCTAGAAACGGCCGTTGGATGCGCCCGCCGGTGCCGTGATCGGGGCGCCAGGCAAGACTGAGCGCTGCGGCTCCAACAGCACCTGCGTGCTGTTGGACAGCGCGAAGAAGGCCTGTCTCCGCCAGGCCTGCACCCTGCAAGGGCGACGACGCGGCGGGCTTACTGCCCGTACTGCCCGCAAGGAGGAGCAACGCCGCATGGTGCCCCGAGCGCGGTGCGGGCGGGTGCATGGCGCTCTGACCCAAAAGGTGAACACCATCGAAG
>DCVY01000036.1:0-5496 GCA_002327945.1 Acidovorax delafieldii
GCCGCCGTCTATGGCGTGAGCGCCGAACGCATTCGCCAGATCGAGGTGGCCGCCATGAAGAAGATGAAAGCCGCACTGGCCGAATACGCCTGAGCGGTGCCCGTCAACCGACGCAAATACAGGCCCGGACGGCACGGATAATTCAGCGCGCAATGGTGGTTGCGCGCTTTTTTTTGGCTATTTCCCAGCAAAGACTTGCACGATTTTTTTGGTTTGACTGCTGTTTTTAGGGTTCAGGGTGCTGCGGCGCGGCCATGCGATCCATCAGGCGGCGTGCCGCGTCTTCGGGGTCGGGCGCGTTGACCAGCGCCCGCACCACGGCGATGGAGCCCACGCCGGTGTCCAGCACTTCGCCAAACTGATCGGTGCCAATGCCTCCAATGGCCACCAGCGGATAGCTCTGCATGAGGCGAGCATAAGCTGCCAGGCGGCCCACGCCCTGGGGCGCCGTGGCCATCTTTTTGAGCGTGGTGGGAAACACTGCGCCCATGGCGACGTAGCTGGGGCCTACAGCATCGGCGCGCAGCATTTCGGCGTAGCCGTGCGTGCTGACCCCCAGGCGCAGGCCCGAGGACTGCAGCGTCTGCAGCGCGCTGGGTTGCAGTGCGTCGAGGTCTTCCTGCCCGAGGTGGACGCCATAGGCGCCGGCCTCCATGGCTTGCCGCCAGTGGTCGTTGATGAACAGCAGCGCTGGCGTGCCTTGCACCGCCTGCACGGCTGCCGCCACCTCGCGCGCTATGGCGGCGGGGTCGTCCGACTTGTAGCGCAGTTGCACGGTGGGCACGCCCGCACGGGCCATGCGCCCCACCCACGCGGCGTCGGGCAGCACCGCATAGAGCCCCAGCCGCTGCGGACACGGCGCAAAGGTGCGTGCACGGGGCAGGGCTTGCAGACCGAAATCCTGGGGTTCGTCGGGCCAGGGGGTCGGGGCGAAATGGCCGGTGCGCGCCGTGCGGGCCTGCCAGGCGCGGGCAATGCTCTGTGCATCATGGGCAATGAACCCGAGGGCGCTGCTGGCCAGCAGGGCCGCCTGGTACACCGGGTCGGGCGACGTGGGCGCAGGCGTGGGTTGGGCAGGAAAGCCGGGAAATGTGGTGGCATGGTGCTGCAAAATTTGGTGCAGCATGGCGTGAACGTCACTCATGGGCGTCATTCGTGGGCGTGGTGCCAGAAGGGGGTGCCGAGCACGGGCGTGCTGGCCTGGGCGGTGTCCTGGGCGGCCATGGCGCCGGCCCGGCGGGCAGACCGCCCTGCCTGCACTGCATCGGCAAAAGCCCCGGCCATGGTGACCGGGTCTTGTGCCAGTGCAACGGCGGTGTTCAGCAGCACGCCGTCATAACCCCATTCCATGACCTGGCAGGCGTGCGAGGGCAGGCCCAGGCCCGCGTCCACCAGCAGCGGCACATCCAGGCGCTCGCGCAGTAGCTGAAGCGCATAGGGGTTGACGGGGCCGCGCCCGGTGCCAATGGGGGCGGCCCAGGGCATCACGGCCTGGCAGCCCACGTCCACCAGGCGCTGGCACAGCACGAGGTCTTCGGTGCAGTAGGGCAGCACCTGAAAGCCGTCCTTGATGAGCTGCGTGGCCGCTTCCACCAGGTTGAGCGTGTCGGGCTGCAGCGTGTAGTCGTCGCCAATCAGCTCCAGCTTGATCCAGGGGGTGTTGAACACCTCGCGGGCCATGTGCGATGTGGTGATGGCCTCTTGCACGCTGTGGCAGCCGGCGGTGTTGGGCAGGATGGGCACGTTCAGGCGGCGCAGCAGCTCCCAAAAGCTGTTGCCCGCCTCGGCATCCAGGCTGCCCTGGCGGCGCAGCGATGCTGTGAGCATGGCCGGGCGTGCGCGCTGCACTGCGGCTTCCAGCACGCTGGGCGAGGGATAGCGGGCGGTGCCCAGCAGCAGGCGGCTGGTAAAACACTGGCCATAAAGGACCAGCGAGTCGTCGAAATTGGTGGCGTTGGTGGCGTTGGAAGAGGTCATGGCAAGCGGTGGTGTCAGCCACCCGTCACAGGAGAGATGATTTCCACCCGGTCGCCGGCCTGCAGCTGCTGCTGGGCATAGCGGGTGTTGGGTACAAAAACGGTGTTGACCGCGACAGCGAAGGGCGGGCGCGCTGCCGCGGCGGCAATGGCGTCGGCCAGTGTGGCGCCGTCAGGCAGTTCGCGGGGTGTCTGGTTGATCAGAATATTCATGGCAACGCGCGGCTGTCGTCTCCAGTGGGCAAGGCAAGATCAAAACGAGTTGCCAGCGGCGATTGGCCGGTGGCCATGAGTTCCAGCACCACGTCGAGCATGGCCGGGGCAATCATGAAGCCGTGGCGGTACAGGCCGTTGACCTCCAGCACCCGGGGGCGCGGCTGGCGCACGGCGGGCAGATTGTCGGGCAAGGTGGGGCGGCACTGGGTGGCGATTTCCACAATGCGGGCTTCGGCAAAGCCCGTGTGCACCGCATAGGCCGCGCTCAGCAGTTCCAGGGTCGAGCGCACGCTGGCGGGTGACAGATCGTTGGACTCGATTTCTGTGGCGCCGATCACAAAAAGATGGTCTTCCTTGGGCGCAATGTAGATGGGGTAGCGCGGGTGCACCACCCGGGTGGGCCGCCGCAGCGTGACTTCGGGGGCATGCAGGCGCACCACTTCGCCCCGCACGCCGCGCAGGGCGCGCCATTGGCCGCGTGCGCCCAGGCCGCGGCAGTCGAGCAGCCAGTCGGCCTGCCCGGTCGATCCTGGAGAAAATTCACCGGGGTCGCGCGGGCTGTGCCAGTGGCAGCGCACCTGCAGCCGGTCCATCGCGTGGGCCAGGGCGGCCAGCAGCTGGCGGTTGTCCAGCTGGCCCTCGCCTGGCAGATAAAGCCCTTGTGTGAAGCGGTGTGCCAGGGTGGGCTCGGCGGCTGCCACGCCCGCGCTGTCGAGCACCTGCAGCGTGGGCAGATCGGGGATGGTGGTCTGGGTGGTTTCCAGCAGGCGCTGCAGTCGATGGGCCTCGGTGGCGTCCTGGCGGTGCCAGACGATCAAAGTGCCTTCCTGCTGAAAGAAAACCGGCTGCGCCAGCGCGGCCAGCATCTCGCGCCAACGCGGGAGGGAATACTGGCCCATGCGCACGACACCCGGTTCGGTCACGGCCGACTCGGCCAGCGGGGCCAGCATGGCTGCCGCAATGGGCGCCGCGGCGTGCTCGGCCGCCGGGCCGCCGCTGTCGAAAACCTCGACCGCATGGCCCTGGCGGGCCAGTTCAACAGCCAAAAGCCGACCCATGAGGCCGGCACCCAGAATGACAATGGAGGAAGGTTGGAGTTGCATGCGTCCTTCTGTGGGCAACAGGAGGACAAAACGGGGCTGTGCCGTTGCTGGAAACTCCCCACGCCAGCATGACCTGGATCGGGTAGCGGAGCCCAGCGCGAAGAGGCGCTGTGAGAACGTGTCGTTTCGTGGCTCCAGGGTCTTTCTCAGTCGCGCACCACACTGGCGGGACACCCCTGTTTCGTCCGTAAGATGAAATTACAGCATATCCCTCTGTGCGGCGAATTGACTTGGCGCATAGGCCATAATTTTTGCCATGACTATTCCAGCAAGCTCCGCCTCGCCGCAGCCGCGCTATGTGCGCGTACTGTCCATCGCCGGCTCTGACAGCGGAGGAGGCGCGGGCATCCAGGCCGATCTCAAGACCTTCAGCGCCCTGGGCTGCTACGGCATGACGGCCATCACCGCCATCACCGCGCAGAACACGCTGGGCGTGACAGGCATCCACGGTATTCCCCCCGACATGCTGCGCGCGCAGATCGATGCCGTGGCGCAGGACATCGGCGTGGACGCAGTCAAGGTCGGCATGCTCGCTACGCCCGAGGTGGTGCGTGTGGTGGCGCAGGCCATCCGCACCCACCGCCTTCCCCATGTGGTGCTTGACCCGGTGATGGTGACCACCAGCGGCGACCGGCTGATTGCCAGCGAAACCGTGCAGGTGCTGGTGAACGAGCTGTTTCCGCTGGCTGCGGTGGTTACGCCCAATCTCGACGAAGCTGCGCTGCTGCTGGGACGCGAGATCGACGGCATCGATGCCCTGGAAGACGCCGTCCAAGAGTTGCTGGGCCTGGGCGCACCCGCTGTGCTGCTCAAGGGCGGGCATCTGAAAGGCGAGCGCGTGGTGGACCTGCTGGCCATGCAGACCGGCCAGCGCAAGCGCCTGGAAAGCGCCCGCATCGCCACGCACAACGGCCACGGCACGGGCTGCACATTGTCGTCGGCCATTGCCGCGTTCTTGGCGCAGGGTTACGCAATGCCGCAGGCCGTGGAAAAAGCCCGCGCCTACATCCTGGGGGCTATTGCCGCTGGCGCCGATGTGCACACCGGCCAGGGCCCCGGGCCGCTGAACCACGGGTATGCGCCGGTGGCGCAGATGGTGTTGCGAGGGTGAGGATGCTTGCGCCGCCAGCGCATCAGCGCATCAGCGCATGAATTCTTCCACTGGCACGGGGCGGCCAAACAGGTAGCCCTGGCAGGCGTGGCAGCCATTGCGGGCCAGGTGGTCGCGCTGCTCCTGCGTTTCCACGCCTTCGGCGATCACGCTCATCCCCAGGCTGTCGGCCAGGGTAGCGAGGGTGCGCACGATGGCCGTGGCCCGCGGGTCGGTGCCGAGGNNNAAGCCCACGCCATGCACCTGGAGGGCATTCATTTTGGCGATGGCGTCTTCCGGGTGCTCCAGCAGCAGGCTTTCGGTCAGCTCCAGTTTCAGCAGGTGCGCCGGCGCGCCGGTCTGCGCCAGCGTCTGCAGCACCTGGGCCACGAAGTCTTGCTGGTGCAGTTGCCGACCGCTGACGTTGATTGCCAGCGTGAGATGTTCGCGCCCCGGTTCATGGGCCCAGCGTGCGAGCTGTTCGCAGGCGGTCTGCAACACCCACTGGCCCAGGGGCAGGATCAGCCCGCACTCTTCGGCCAGCGGTATGAACTCGCCGGGCGAGACCATGCCGCGCCCGGGGTGGAGCCAGCGCGCCAGCGCCTCGGCGCCGATGATCCGGCCCTGTNNGCCACGCGCTTGACCACGGCGGCGTGCATCTCGGGGTCGAAAAAGCGCACGGCGTTGCGCCCCGACTCCTTGGCCCGGTACATGGCCAGGTCGGCATGCTTCATCAGGTCTTGGGGGTGCAAGGTGTCGTCGGCAAACAGCACCACGCCGATGCTGCAGGAGATCTGGACCGCCTGGTCGGCCAGCGTCATCGACGTTGCCAGGGACTGCAGCATTTTTTCGGCCACCGCCTCTGCCTGCCGCGCGGCCGCAGTGGCTTCGTGGCTGAGGTCTTCGAGCACCACCACGAATTCGTCGCCGCCCAGGCGCGCCACGGTGTCGCCCTGGCGCACGGCGGCCACCAGGCGCCGGGCCATCTCTTGCAGCAGCAGGTCGCCCTGGTCGTGGCCCAGGCTGTCATTGACGAGCTTGAAGTTGTCCAGGTCGATGAACATCAGCGCCCCCCGGTGCTGTGTGCGCCGGCAGGTGAGCAGGGCCTGGC
>DCVY01000036.1:5572-6580 GCA_002327945.1 Acidovorax delafieldii
CCGTGGCGGCCGGATTTCATCAGCGACGGGGTCTGCCCGAGGGCCTCCACGGCGCTGTAGCCGGTGATGCTGGTGAACGAGCGGTTCACGCGCAGGATCTTGCGGTGCCGGTCGGTGACAAAGATGCCCTCTTGCGACTCGAAGGCAGTGGCGGCGATGCGCAGGTCTTCCTGGGCGCGCTGAAGCTCGCGGTGGTAGCGGGTGAACAGACGGCGCGACCAGCGCGAGAAACCGAACGAGCCGGCCAGGCCCAGGGCGAGAGCCGCCACCAACATCAACGCCAGCTCGACGCGCCGCTGGGTCTGCTCGTGTTGCTGGGCCTGGGTTTGAGCGCGCAGGGGGGATTGCAACTCGTCGTCGTACATCGCCACCACCACTGTCCAGCCCCAGGGCGCGTAGGTGCTGACCAGGGCGGTCTTGCTGCCCAGCGGCTCGCCCTCGCGCGCGCCGGGACGGGGCCATTCGTATTCGACAAAACCCCCGCCGGCCTGCGCGGCGGCCCGGATCTTTTCCACGGCGCGCCTTTGCGTGCCGGGCACCTCGGCAGGCAGCAGCCCCTGCAGCGAGGCGTCGTTCGGGCTGAGCAGCAAGCGGCCGTCACGGTCCATCACGCCGACTGCGCCGCTGGCACCAAAGCGCAGCGCGTGCAGGCGCTGCAGGGCCATTTTCTGCTGCTGGTTTTCCCACTCATAAAGGTAGTCACCCGTGCCAATCAGCCAGTCGAAGGGGGCGAAATACCGCACATAGGCGAGCTTGTCCGCCATTTCCGTGGGCGCGTCCGGGCGGTACCATCTGTAGCGATGAAAGCCCGTGCCCTGGGGTTGGCGCGCGGCGTCGATCAGGCCGCGCATGATGTAGGTGCCCTTGTCGTCCTGGTTGTCGAGGGCGGCGCGTCCTTCCCATCAGGCCAGAATGGGAAGGAGCACGAAGCGCCCCTGCATGTCGTCAATGAAGAAATAACCCCGACCGTCAAAAAAACGCATCGGGCGCAGGGTCTCGATAATGAGT
>DCVY01000176.1:0-1574 GCA_002327945.1 Acidovorax delafieldii
CCGATCGGACTGAGTTGGTGGGATCTCTTCGACAAACTCAGGATGAACGATATCGAATCTCAGGAATAAACCGTGCCGGATCAATAGTGCAGTGTTTCACGCTTGCTGGTACAGATAAAAAAGAGGGATTTTTGGTTCTGACAAGGCGCAAACCGCAGCGATACCGGGTGGTATCGCGAGGATTTGCAACACCGCCAGGGCCGAAAAGACGCTTTTTTATGTGCCATATAGCATGAAACGCTGCACTAGACCCGGCGCGCGCTGCCGTGACTGAGCTGAACGCTCTGTGCCCACAGGCGCTGGCTGGCCGAGTGCCGGGGCGCAGGGCCAACTCCAGACAAAAGCCTTGTGTGCCCACATACCCCCATACGCAGCCAGCGGGCAATAACCATCCACATCCGCAAAGGTGCGGCCCACATGTTCTTTGGACATGCCGCTGTTGTCCATGGAGAAGGTGCCCACACCCAGCGGCACATGCCCGCAGGGCCTGTGCACCGAAGTCCATGGGCTTGCCAGCAATCTTCAAGCCCAACACCGCTGCGTTGATGCGGTCGGCCAGATCGAACCAGGAGGATGCATGGGTATCCAAACGCTGGCGCAAGGTGGGAGACCAGGGCAAGGCCCGCAGGCCCAGGGAACGGGAGAAGCAATCACCCTTGCGCTGGCCTTCGATGGCATCGAAGTCGTTCTTGCCCACACAGAGAAGGCCCAGGCAGCCCTTCAGAATGTCGCTGTTGGCGATGCCGCTGCGCACAGGGACGACGGGATCAACGAGAGAGCTGAGGTGGATGCGCTGGAGATACTTTCCAATGCGTGCCAACCCAGCTTGGTTGCTCAGGTCGTAGGGCAATTGTTTGAGAATCAAATCGGTCATGCGGACTTCACCTGCTGGGTGAAGCCAAAATGGGGCCTCAGTGGTTGATTTCAGCGGGGAATCAGCACTTTTTGGTTGCGAGGTCACGGATTGAGGATCCAAACAATCTGTGGTCGCCCCTGATAATCAGCGCCACCATGGCACTTATCACCTTATTGGACGCCCAACTCGCATTTGGGCATGTCGCACTGCTGGACCACGCCGGCTTTTCCCTTGAAACTGCGGAGCGCGTCGGCCTCATCGGACGCAATGGCGCAGGCAAGTCCTCGCTGCTGAAGATTCTGGGGGGGTTGGCCAAGCCTGATGATGGCACCTTGCAAGTCCAGCAAGGCGTGCGCATCGCCTATGTTGCGCAGGAGCCGTCCCTTGATCCGCAGGCCACCGTATTCAAGGCGGCTTCAGAGGGCTTGCAGCATGTGATTGCCGTCAGAGACCAATACCTGTCCGGAGCGGATGGGCTTGATCTGGATGCGCTGCAGTCTGTGATTGAAGCCTACGACGCCTGGAACTGGGAGCAACGCGTCGAAGAGACGCTGCATCGCCTGCATCTGGATCCGGAGGCCATCGTAGGCACCCTCTCCGGAGGTACAAAAAAGCGCGTCGCCCTGGCCCAGGCCCTGGTGGCACGGCCGGATGTGCTGCTGCTGGACGAGCCCACCAACCATCTGGATCTGGACTCCATCGAATGGCTTGAAGACTT
>DCVY01000176.1:1669-14822 GCA_002327945.1 Acidovorax delafieldii
GTGGAAGCACGGCGCACACGCAGCCAAAGCCGGATCACGCGGCTTGAGCATCTGCGCGCACGCCGCGAAGCACGGCGGGACGTGGTGGGAAGCGTCAAGATGGACGTGGCCACAGGTTCGCAAACCGGCTACCAGGGCAAGATCGTGGCCGAACTGACCGGGGTCAGCAAGGCGTTCGGTGACAAGACCATTGTTCGAAACTTCAGCGCGACCATACTGCGCGGTGACAAGGTCGGGCTGATTGGTCCGAATGGTGCCGGCAAGACCACCTTGCTCAAGCTCATCCTGGGTGAACTGCAGCCCGATGCAGGACAGATACGCCAGGGCGCCAACCTGCAAGTTGCGTATTTTGACCAGATGCGGCACGCCATCAACCTCGACGCCACCCTGGAAGACTTCATCAGTCCCGGAAGCGAGTGGATTGAGATTGGCGGACAGCGCAAGCACGTCAAAAGCTACCTGAGCGATTTCCTGTTTTCCCCTGCGCGGGCGCATTCGCCTGTGAGGTCTCTTTCTGGCGGAGAGCGCAACCGGCTTTTGCTGGCGCGCCTTTTTGCGCGTCCGGCCAATGTGCTGGTGCTCGATGAGCCCACCAACGACCTGGATATCGACACGCTGGACTTGCTGGAAGACCTGCTGGAGTCATACGACGGCACCGTGTTTCTGGTCAGCCACGACCGCACTTTCCTCGACAACGTGGTGACCAGCACGATCGCTTTCGAAGGCGATGGCAACTGGCGCGAATACGAGGGCGGAGTGCAGGACTGGCTGATTCAATCCAAGCGAAGCCGGGCACTGGCAGCATCTGCCCCTGCGCCGCGGGAGAGCGCGACAGATGCTTCAACCAAAATCGCCCCTGAGCGTCCATCAGAAAAATCTGCGCAGCCATCCAAAAAGAAACTTAGCTACAAAGAGCAGCGCGAACTGGAGCAATTGCCGCAACAGATTGCCGATCTGGAGGCCGAACAAAAAGCCCTGCAGGACGAACTCGCCGACGGCCAGCTTTACAGCCAGGACGCAGTCCGAGCCGCCGCACTCCATGCACGCGAAGGGGCAATCGAGGAGCAGCTGATGGCGGCACTGGAGCGCTGGTCAGCGCTTTCTTCCTGAACTCCTGCGAGCACGCCGCAAAGTGCACGCGCCGCGGTGCAGCTTGCTTTGTTCAGATGCGATGGTGCAGGCGATCGGTGGCCCCGCGCAAGCGGGTGATCAAGGCGGAGGCAATCTGGTTCAAAGGCAGCACTTCGTCTGCCGCACCATGCGCAATCGCCTCGCGCGGCATGCCAAACACGATGCAACTCGCCTCGTCCTGCACATAGTTGTAGCTGCCTGCGTCCTTCATCTCCCGCATGGCCGCCGCCCCGTCGTTGCCCATGCCGGTGAGCATGATCCCGAACGCATTGCGCCCCACCACGGCCGCTGCTGACTTGAAGAGCACTTCCACCGAGGGCTTGTGGCGATTGACCGGATCGCCATCGTCCACCACCGCCACATAGTTGGCACCACTGCGCGCCACTCGAAACTGTGTGCCACCGGGGGCGATATACGCATGCCCCGGCAAGATGCGTTCGCCATTGACCGCCTCCTTGACCGTGATCTGGCACAAGCCATTGAGCCGCGCCGCAAAACTGGTCGTAAAGCCAGGCGGCATGTGCTGGGTGATCACAATGGCCGGCGAATCTGCCGGCATCTGCACCAGCACTTCGCGAATGGCTTCCGTGCCCCCCGTGGAGGCCCCGATGCAGATCAGCTTCTCCGTCGACAACCGCCCCAGCAAAGTGGTTGCTGGCGCAGAGGTGGCTCCTGCAGCCGGCGTGGACGCAGCCGCGGTGTCACGCGGCGCGGCGCGGCGCACATGCGCCACCGCCGCCACACGGATCTTGTCCACGATCTGGCTGGCCAGCTCATTGATTCCATTCGCCAAACCCACGCGCGGCTTGGCCACAAAATCCACCGCCCCCAGCTCCAGCGCTTTCATGGTGACCTCGGCGCCGCGCTCAGTCAGGGTGGAGATCATCACCACCGGCATGGGGCGCAAACGCATCAATCGACCCAGAAAATCAATGCCGTCCATGCGTGGCATTTCCACATCCAGCGTAAGCACGTCGGGGTTCAATTCACGGATCATTTCGCGCGCGATCAACGGATCATTGGCTGTGCCGATGCACTCCATATCCCTTTGTCGGTTGATGATTTCCGCAAGCAAGCTGCGCACCAGCGCAGAATCATCCACCACCACCACCCGAATTTTCTTGCTCATTCCCTCACGCCTTCCTCAAAACAGATCCACCGACCCGCCAGATGTGGTCTTCGCGACGATTGCCGCATTACCGCCAACCTCCTGGGCCACGAGCGTTTCGGGATGGGTATGCGCCAGCCGCTTCACCATGACTTTGCCAGTCACGGGAAAAAACACCACTTTGCGTGGATAGATATCCAGGACATCCTCGGACATGATGGGAATACGCTCGGTCTGGAGATAGTTCAACACGAAATTCGTGTTGCGCTCACCCACGTTCATCGTGGTGAAGTTGTGCATCACCTGGGCACCGCCAAAAATCTTGGCTTGCAACGTCTCACGCCTGGCGCCCAGCTTGAGCATTTCGTTGATCAGCAACTCCATCGCATACGACCCATAGCGGCCCGAAACATCCGCCAGATCGCCGTCTGGCAGCATGAAATGGTTCATTCCTCCGATACGGGCCCTGCTGTCCCAAAGACAGGCAGAAATGCAGGACCCCAGCACCGTCATGATGGCCATGCTCTCGTCCGACACAAAATATTCACCGGGCAACACCTTCACGGCGTTGTGCTGGAAGTGGTGGTCCAGATAAAAGAACGATGCCTCGCCTGGCTTGCGTGGCCGGGCCTTCAACCCCACCAGGGAAGACTCTTTGGCGGCCGAAGCGCCTGTGGCGTAAATGTCGGCGCTCAAGGGCGCAATGCGCGGTGCGCGCCGCCGCTCTGTGGTGTCAAACGCCATGGAAAGGGATCCCTGCAAGACCGCTGCCGAAATGGCGCCGGATCGTAAGTTGGTCATGAAGGCTGCGTGGCATGGCCGATACGTTCAACGCCGTTCGTACACCGTTTTGCCGCGCAGGGTGAAGAGGTCCCGGGATTCACTGAAATTCTCTGCATGCCCGACGAACAGCATTCCACCCGGTTTGAGCACCCGGTGAATTCGCTCCAGCACCTTGCGCTGGGTCGGGGCATCAAAATAAATCATGACGTTGCGACAGAAGACCACTTCAAAGGGCTCCCGGAAAGGCCAGTCATCGCGAATCAGGTTCACGCTCATGAAATCGATGGCCTCGCGCATCTCGGGTTTCACGCGGACCATGCCTTCATTGCCTCCCTTGCCGCGCAGAAAAAAATGGTGGAGCCGCTCAGGGCTGAGTCCTTTGACATTGTCCAGACGATAAACACCTTGCGCCGCCGTGGCCAGAACGCGAGAGTCGATGTCACTGGCGGTCAGCTTGAAGGGCGCATTCGGGCCCAGCGCTTCCAGGGCGGTCATGACAATGGAATAAGGCTCCTCCCCCGTGGAGGCGGCATTGCACCAGACGCGCCACGGGGTGCCCGCAGGCTTGCTCTTCAGATGCGCAGCCAGGATTTCGAAATGGTGCTGCTCACGAAAAAACGCCGTGAGGTTGGTGGTCAGGGCATTCACGAACTCTTGCCATTCGGGTCCGTCGTGCGTTTCAAGCCAGCTCAGATATTCACTGAAGCTTGTATGGCCTGTCTCACGGAGCCGACGCGAGAGCCGGCTGTAAACCATGGCGTGCTTGCCGTCGTGCAGACTGATACCGGCACGCTGGTAAATAAGCCCCTGGACGCGCGCGAAATCGGCTGTTGTCCAGACAAATTCACGTCCCTGAGACAGGGGTCCGGACGCTGCCGTTGCCGCAACGGCAGCATCTGCCCTGCCAGACAGGGTGCGCGTTCGCGCTGAAAATGCGGTGCTCGGGGTCTGGGACATGTGTTGCTCCAACGGGAAGTCTTGTTTGCTCCATGGATCCTGCGAAGCGTCTCACGGGCCTGTACTGGCCTGAATCACCGTTTGGGTGATGCGCCCGTGCTACTCGTCGGCAGTCACCAGCCCCATGTCCTCACTGGACATCAGCTTTTCAATGTCCAGCAAAATGAGCATACGCTCGCCTACCGAGCCCAGGCCGAGGATGCAGCTGTTGTCAATCGCGCTTTCAATATCGGGGGCGGCACGGACACTGCCGGCGGCGAGTTCCATGACGTCGCTGACCGAGTCCACCACAATTCCCACCACCCGCTGGCGCAGATTCAGGATGATCACCACGGTGAAGGTGTTGTAGTCTGCCTGCGCGCAGTTGAACTTGATGCGCATGTCCACGATGGGCACGATCGTGCCCCGCAAATTGACCACGCCCTTGATGAATGGGGGCGCATTGGCAATGCGGGTGGGTGGCTCATAGCCACGAATCTCCTGCACCTTCAGGATGTCGATTCCGTACTCTTCCTGGTCCAGCCTGAACGTCAGATACTCCCGGGCACCCAACGCAGTGGTTTCTGCGGATTTTTCCATCACACTCATGGCGATCTTTCCTTTGATGACATTGCCTGCGACGACCTGCACAGACGCGTTGGCCTAGTGGCGTGCGCGCCGCACCAGCCCGCCGGTATCCAGAATCAGGGCCACGGTGCCGTCGCCCAAGATCGTGGCGCCCGACACATTGGAAACCTTGCGATAGTTGGATTCGAGGTTCTTGACCACCACCTGGTGCTGGCCCAGCAACTCGTCCACCAAAAGGGCGACCCGGCTGCCATCGGCTTCCACCACCACCATGATGTTGCTGGACTTGCCGGCGTCAAAGCGGGGCACCTGGAAGATTTTTTCCAGCGCAATCACGGGCATGTATTCGTCCCGCACCTTGACCAGCCGGGACCCTTGCCCCACCGTGCTGACATCTTCCGCCTTGACCTGGAACGACTCCACCACCGACGACAAGGGAAGAATGTAGACCTCATCACCCACGCCGACCGACATGCCATCCATGATGGCCAGCGTCAGCGGCAGGCGCACGGACACCCTCATCCCGTAGCCTTCGGCCGACTCGATTTCGACCGAGCCGTTGAGCGCCGCAATGTTGCGCTTGACCACGTCCATGCCAACGCCGCGGCCAGACACATCCGTCACCTCATCGGCCGTGGAAAAGCCCGGTGCAAAAATCAGCTGCCAGACATCGGCGTCACTCATGTGCTCGGATACATCGAGGCCACGCTCCAGCGCTTTGCTCAGGATCTTTTCGCGCGACAGCCCTTTGCCATCGTCCCGCACCTCGATCACGATCGAGCCACCCTGATGGGAGGCCGACAGCGTGATGGTGCCATGCTCCGGCTTGCCTTTGGCCAGGCGATCGGCAGGCATTTCAATGCCGTGGTCGCAGCTGTTGCGCACCAGGTGGGTCAACGGGTCGGTGATTTTTTCCACCAACCCCTTGTCCAGCTCCGTGGCCTCGCCCAGCGTCACGAGGTCGACCTTCTTGCCGAGTTTGTTCGCCAGATCGCGCAGCATGCGCGGAAAGCGGCTGAAGACGATCGACATGGGAATCATGCGAATCGACATCACCGATTCCTGCAGATCACGGGTGTTGCGGTCGAGATCCGCCAGCCCCGCCAGCAATTGCTGGTAGGCGCCCGCGTCGAGCCCCTGGCTGTTTTGCGCCAGCATGGCCTGGGTAATGACCAACTCGCCCACCAGGTTGATCAGCTGGTCGACCTTGTTCACGGCCACCCGGATCGTTGTCGATTCCATCTGGGCCTGGCTTTGCACCCTGGGCTCCGCTGCCTTGGGCGCAGCGGGCTTGGCCCCGGTGGCTGCGGACACTACAGCACCGGGCGTTGCTGCGACCTGGACGGGTGCACCGGGCGCATCCTGGAAAAACCCATAAGGCTCTATTGCGGCATCACCGCCTTGCGCGGCCGCCTCGGCAGCGGCAACACCGGTAGCCGCTGTATCGCTGATGGCCACCTGCTCCTTGGCAACATGGAACGCAAAGAGGTCCAGCAAATCGTCGCTGGTCGATGTGGTTTCCACGGCAAATCGGCGGGTGGCGGGCTCAACACCTGGCAGATCGCTGATGGTTCCGAGACCGGGGATGTCACGGAACAGCTCCTTGATGGCGTCCGCCTGCTCGGGGCGCTCCAGCGGACCGATCTGGATGTGCAGTTGGCGCGGCTGACCCGGCACCTCTGCGGGCGCGGGCACGAAAGCGGGCGCGGGCGCGACTGCCGCCACCGCAGGCGCGGGGGCTGGCGCCACCGCGGGGGCTGGCGCGCCCCCCCCCGGAACCCGGCCTGCAGCCAGCTCACTGATGCGGTGCACCAGATCGGTGGTGGAAACCGCCTCGCCCTGCTCTCCCGCCTGGTGGCGCGCCAGCAGACTGCGCGATGCGTCGGCCGACTCCAGCAGCACATCCACCATCTGCGGGATCGGTTGAAGTTCGTGGCGCCGCAGACGGTCCAGCAGCGACTCCATCTGGTGCGTCAATTCGGCCACATCGGAAAACCCAAACGTGGCCGAGCCGCCCTTGATCGAGTGCGCGCACCGGAAAATGCCGTTGAGTTCTTCGTCGTTGGCGCTGACCAGATCCAGATTCAGCAGCATGTGCTCCATCTGATCGAGGTTCTCACCTGCTTCTTCGAAAAAGATTTGATAGAACTGGCTCAGATCAAAATCAGCGCCGGTTCCCGATCCTTCTTGGTAGGTTTCCGCCATGGAGGCTCCTGTTGTCTTGCTTTCCCCTGTCCAGACGGATCAGCGGATGACTTTTTGAATCACTTCGATCAAGCGATTCGGATCGAAGGGCTTCACCAGCCATCCCGTGGCACCCGCAGCGCGGCCCGCCTGTTTCATCTGGTCACTGGATTCAGTGGTCAGAATCAATATGGGGATGGTCTTGAATTTTGGGTGTTCGCGCAGCTTGCGCGTGAGGCCAATGCCATCGAGTCGAGGCATGTTCTGGTCGGCGAGCACCAGACGGATGTCATGGGCCTGTGCCTTTTCCAGGGCATCCTGCCCATCCACGGCTTCCACCACATGGTAGCCAGCACCCGCGAGGGTGAAGGACACCATTTTTCGCATGGAAGGTGAATCATCTACGGCAAGGATCGATTGCATGTAAGGCTCCAACTGACTTGAATGTATAGGTTAACCAGCGATGTAAACATCAAAACAGCTCCACAGAACCTGCATCCATCTCGCTCTGGGTCACGGGATTGGGGCGATCAGGGGCCATTTCAGCGAATGGGGCTGCCTCTTCAGAGCCATCATGGCCCATGGTTTCCGATGCAAGCCGAAAGGCACAACCCTGGAGCACCTTGGTGGTATGCCAGATCAACTGCGACGCCATGTCCTGAAACTGCAACTCGGTCACGGCCTGGCGCAATGCGGTTTGTGCTGCCACCAGTTGCGGCGAATCGGTGACCACCACACTGGACAATGCCGCATTGGCCTCTTCAAAACGCTCCAGCAGGTTGTCCGTGGCGTGGTTCAGCAAGCCTTCGAGCCGATGCAGGTCGTGCATGACCACCAGCAAAGAGTCCTGCAACTCCGCTGCGACCATGACGGAAACCTGTATTCCGGGGCCTCCGGAGGGTGTGAGCGTAGATTGCATCGTTTTTCCATCCCGACCAATATTGCAAAGCACGCAAAAAAGCAGATCCTGCGGAATCCACCGCCAAGCACCAGACTATCACCTTGCACGGTGCTGCTTGTCTGGCACCCTGCGCCATACACGGCCGGCGTGAAAACACTATTTGTTCCAATATGTGTCTTATGATAGCGCTCCTATGGTCACCGCCTTACCAGACCATCCTCTGAAGATTCTTCATCTTGAAGATTCTCTTGCCGATCACGGGCTCGCCAAGGCCGCCTTGCGACGCTCGGGTTTGGCATTCACGCTCCAGCATGTGGATGCGCTGGACGCCTTCCAGGCCCTGACGACAACCGAGCCCTTCGACATCATCGTGGCAGACTATCGGCTGGCGGGGTTTACCGCGCTGGATGCCTGGCAGCATGTTACGCGACTGCCTCAGCACCCGCCTTTCATCCTGCTCTCGGGGGCCATCGGCGAGGCGGCGGCCGTGGACGCCATGCGGCTGGGGATCGCGGATTACCTGTCCAAAGACGACATGGTGCGCTTGCCCCATGTGATGGCACGCGCCATCGAGGTGCACGAAGCAAGGCGAATGCGCGAACTGGCCGTGGCCGAACTGGCCGCCTCCCAGCGCCGCCTGGCAGACCTCACGGAGCACCTGCAAACCTCCATCGAGCAGGAGCGAGCGGCCATCGCCCGGGAAATTCATGACGACATCGGGGGCGCCCTCACTGCGGTCCGCTTTGATATCGCCTGGATCGGGCGCCACGCCCATGATCCGGCCATGCAGGAACACGCCACGGCCGCGGCCGACATGCTCCAGCATGCCATTGGCGCCAGCCAGCGCATCATGATGAACCTGCGCCCTCCCATCCTCGACCAAGGGCTGGTCGCTGCCGTCCAGTGGCTGGCCAGCAGTTTCGAGCGGCGCACGGGCGTGCCGACAGCGGTCCGCACAAGCAGCAGGGTCGTTGACCTGCCCGCCGAGGTGCAACTGGTGGCCTATCGCACCGCCCAGGAAGCACTCACCAACGTCGCCAAACATGCCGCGCCGCAGGCCGTCCATATCGACCTGGCAGACAGCGAAGGCGTGCTGACGCTGGAAGTCGCCGACAACGGCTGCGGGATTGAGCCCGCCATGCGCGACAAACCCAAGGCTTTTGGCCTGAAGGGACTGCACGAGCGGGCGCGCACCGTGAACGGCTGGCTGGACATCAGCAGCCAGCCTGGCAAAGGCACCTGCGTGATTTTGTCGGTCCCCCTCGCATCGCGCGACCATGCAACCGATGAAGGAGCGCTCCGGTGATTCATGTTGTGCTGTGTGATGACCACGCCGTCTTGCGCCGCGGCATACGCGATACGCTGACCGAAGCGCCGGACATCGTGGTCACCGGCGAGGCGGGGGGGTATTCGGAATTGCGCGAAGTGCTGCGTGCCGCCACCTGCGAGGTGCTGCTGCTGGACCTGAACATGCCCGGACGCAGCGGCCTGGAAGTGCTGGCCAGTGTGCGCGAGACCCACGCCAGCATCAAGGTGCTGGTGGTCTCGATGTACCCGGAAGACCAGTACGCGCTGCGCTGTCTGCGTGCCGGCGCGCAAGGGTATGCGAACAAGGCCAGCGATCCGGTCGAACTCATTGCTGCCGTGCGCACCGTGATGCAGGGACGCAAATACCTCACGCCGGAAGTGGCCCAAATGCTGGCGGAAAGCCTGGCGCAACCGGCGCCCGAGGCACCCCATGCCGCGCTCTCCGAGCGCGAGTTGCAGACCCTGGTCAAGATTGCCTCGGGACGCAAGCTGTCGGACATCGCCGAAGAGCTGATGCTGAGCCCCAAGACCGTCAGCGTCTACCGCTCCCGCGTTCTCGAAAAACTCAAACTCTCCAACAACGCTGAACTGACGGTCTACGCCATCCGCAACGCACTGGTTTGACGCTTCAGGAGGCTGTCGGCGTTGGAAATCGTCGGCTGCAAATTGGCCGCAGCGGTCCATTTTTTACCGTCTTTTTGCCCCATAGCCGGGCCATGGGGCTGCAAATCCGGCAAAAACCGTCCTCGCTGGGGCCGCTTTTCGCTATCGACGCTCCAAGTCCGACAGCCTCCTGGGCTACCGCCGGACCTCCAAAAGATCCATGACCTGCTGCATCAAGGCCAGCACCGGCTGCTCCAGCATGGGCAACGTGGCAGCAATGCCAACCAGGCCGACGGTCAGGGTCACCGGAAAGCCCACCGCATAGACATTCATCTGCGGGGCCACGCGTGAAATGATCCCCAGGGTGAGGTTGACAAACGTCAGCAGCGCGATCATCGGTAGCGCAATCCACAAGGCACTGGAGAACAGCGAGGCCCCCAGTTCGTGCAGCCGCATCTGCCCCAGTGCCTGCAGAAAATTTCCGTCAGCCGGAAAGCTGTCAAAACTCTTGACCACGGCCATCAGCACCATCAGGTGCCCATTGATGACCACAAAGAGCAGGGTCGCCATGTTTCCGAAAAATCGCGCGACAGCACTGACCTGCGCATTGCTCGCCGGGTCGAAGAACGATGCGAAATTCAGGCCCATCTGCAGACCGATGATTTCCCCCGCCAGTTCCACGGCAGAGAACACCAGCCGCACCGCGAACCCGATGGCCAAGCCCACCACCACCTGCTGGGTCACCGCCCCGAGGGCCTCGCGCCCGTTCATGCTGATCACCGGCTGGTGGGTCAACACGGCCTGTGCGCACAGCGCCACCAGAAAGGCCAGACCCACCTTGACCCGCATGGGAATGGCGCGCATCGAGAACACGGGCGCCACCGTAAAAACAGCCAACACACGCAAAAATGGCCAAAGGATCGGCGAAATCCAGGCCACGAGTTGCGCCTCGGTGAAGGTGATCACGAAAAACCCACCGTCCAGACAGGGAACACGGGCATGCCCCGCAAGAAGCCAGCCACCCGCGCTGGAATGCATCCGCGGCCCGCACAGCCCGCAAACACAGCCACATGACTGGTGAATGGGCGCGGCATCCTCACCATCCGCAAGCTGCGTGCCACATCAGGCAACCACGGACGGTATCGATTCAATGGTCCGGCGGATGTAGTCCACCAGCGTGCTGATCATCCACGGACCGGCCACCGCAAAGACCACCATGGCGGCGATGAGCTTGGGAACAAAGGCCAGGGTGGCCTCATGGATCTGCGTCACGGCCTGAAAGATGCTGACCAGCAAGCCGACCGCCATCACCACGCCGAGCACGGGCATGGCAATCATCAATAACAGGGTGAGCGCCTCGCTCCCCATGGTCAAAACCATCTGCGATGTCATAAAGCAGCGTCCTCAGGTGACGAAACTGGCGGCCAGCGAACCAATCAGCAAATTCCAGCCATCGGCCAGGACAAACAGCATGAGCTTGAACGGCAAGGCCACCAGCACGGGCGACAACATCATCATGCCGAGGGACATCAGGATGCTGGACACCACCATGTCGATGACCAGGAACGGGATGAAGATCATGAATCCGATCTGGAAGGCGGACTTGAGCTCACTGGTCACAAAGGCAGGCACCAGCACGCGCAGGGGAGCGGTCTCGGCGGTGACCGCCGCATCCAGCCGCGCCAGCCGGGAGAAAAGCGCAAAGTCGGACTGCCGGGTCTGCTTGAGCATGAACGCCCGCATCGGTGCCTCGGCTTTTTCCAGCGCCGCCTCGAAGCTGATGGCGTTGGTGGTGTAGGGCACATAGGCATCCTGGTACACGCGGTCCAGGGTGGGCCCCATGACAAAGAACGTGAGAAAAAGCGACAAGCCGATGATGACCTGATTGGGCGGGGCCGACTGCGTGCCCAGCGCCTGGCGCAACAGCGACAGCACAATGACGATGCGGGTGAAGCCCGTCATCATCAGCAGCACCGCCGGCAGGAATGACAGCGCCGTGAAGAACAGCAAGGTCTGGATGGGCACCGAGAAACTGGTTCCCCCGTTGCCCGATCCCACGAGCAAGGGCAACGAGCCACCGCTTTGCGCGACAGCCGGCGCATGCACCAGGGCCATCGCCGCCCATCCCACCAGCCAAGCCGTCGGGCGCGGCACGCGCAGCGCCCTGCTGGGCAATTCACCAGCCACTTCAGCCATGGGGGGCCTTGTCGGGTGTTTGTGCGGCCAGCGCCATTTCGCCGGCAAAAGAAGGCGCCGCAGCCGCCTGCGCCGCCGCAGGAACACCCATGACATGCAAACAGGTAATGGCCTGGGACGTCACCCCCAGCACCAGACAGGTGCGCGCCCCTTGCGGCCCCACCTCGACGGTCACAACCCGTTGCTGGGGGCCCACCGCCACTGCAGAAAGCACGCGAGACGAGGTACCGCCCGGCGCGCCACCCGCCGCCTGGCGCAATTGCACGCGCCGCACCAGCCAGGGCAAGGCGGCCATGGCCGCCACGAACAGCACCACGATGGCCAGCGTCTGGGTCATGCCGGCACTATCCACGGCTGACCCGCCGCAGGCGTTCCGAGGGCGTCACCACGTCGGTGAGACGAATACCGAACTTGTCGTTGACCACCACCACCTCGCCCTGCGCAATCAGATAGCCGTTGACCAGCACATCCATGGGTTCGCCGGCCAGCGCGTCCAACTCGACCACCGACCCCTGGGCCAGCTGCAGGATGTACTTGATAGGCACTTTGGTGCGCCCCAGCTCCACCGACAGCTGCACGGGAATATCGAGCACCATGTTGATGTCGTTGACCGTTCCATCACCGCCACCGGAGAACGGGCGAACCGGCTCACCGGACAGCGGCCCGCCCTGCTCCGCATCACCGGGCTTGTCATCGGTGCGCTTTTGTTCTTCCAGGGCCTCGGCCCAGCCGGCAAACGGATCGTCCGCGCTGTCTTTGCCGTCTTTATTGTCTTCAGTGGACATCTTTTTCTCCCAGCCAGCTCATGTCCGCATTGCGCAGGCATTCTTCAATGCGAATCGCATATTTGGAATTGTGGGTGCCGTATTGGCACTCAAAAATAGGCACTCCACCAATGGAGGCCCGGATACGGGGTTCCCGGTCCAGTTCGATGAAATCGCCGGGCTTCATAGCCAGCAGCTGCTCCACGGTGGCATCGGCCCGCGCCAGCTCGGCCACCAGGGTCACTTCGGCCGCCTGGATTTCGCGCGTCAACACCCGCACCCAGCGGCGATCGACCTCGATCGAGTCACCCTGCGTGGACGAATACAGCACATCCCGGATCGGCTCCAGGGTGGCATAGGGCATGCAGATATGGATGGCGCCCGAGAGGTCGCCGATTTCCAGCTGAAACGCGGTGGAAACCACAATTTCACTGGGCGTGGCGATGTTTGCGAACTGGGGTTGCATTTCCGAGCGCTGGTATTCCAGTTCCAGCGGATAGATGCCGTGCCACGCCTTCTTGTATTCGGCACAGATGACATCCACCAGCCGGTTGATGACGCGCTGCTCGGTGGGCGAGAAATCACGCCCCTCGATCCGGGTCTGAAACTTGCCCACACCGCCATACAGTGTGTCGATGATGCCGAATACCA
>DCVY01000176.1:14831-16256 GCA_002327945.1 Acidovorax delafieldii
ACGGTGCCCACCGAGATTTCGGGGCTGCGACGGATGAAATTGAACAAGCCGATGCGGAAATTGCGCGCAAACCGCTCGTTGACGATTTCCATCGTCGGCATGCGGCCGCGAACAATGCGTTCCTGGCTGGAGAGGTCGTAATTGCGGACAGCCCCCGCCTCAGCGACTTCCTCCACCGATTTCTGGCTCTCTCCGGTGACCCCTTCCAGAAGGGCATCCACCTCTTCCTGGGATAAAAATGAATCACTCATGAAAAAATCCTTGCCAGCTCACTGGATGATGAAACTGGCAAACAACACCCGCTGCACAGGGTTCTTTTCAACCTTGCGGCGCGCGGCGGGTTCGTCTGCGTCTGCGTCGTCGTCCTGCACCGCACGCCGGGGCTTGGCCGACGACACCGAATAACCCAGCGGACGGGAGACTTCCCGCAAGATATCGGAGGCCAGCTTTTCCTTGCCCTCGACCTGCAGCAGTTCTTCCGCGGTGCGCTGCGACACCAGCAAAAGAATGCCGCTGCGAATGCTGGGCAGGTATTGCTTGATCTGCTCGGCCGTCTTGGCATCCGCCACTTCCAGCGTGATGCCGATCTGCGCAAAACGGTCACCACCGGGATCGGCGAGATTGACCACCATGTTCTCCATGGGCAGGAAAGTGGGCACCACCTTGGCCACTTCCTTGCGCGCCGGCGCCGAACCGTCGTCGTCTTCAGCCTGAGACCGGCTGGCAAGAAACCATGCGGCACCAGCGCCCACAAGGACCAGCAAGGCAAGCACGGCGCCAATCACGATCAGCTTCTTGCTTTTTGCCTTGACCGGTGCGGCAGCGGGAGGAGTGGCAGACACGTTGAACAGTCCTTGGAGTAGAAAGCATGCAGTGTGCGCGCTGGATGCAACGCACGACCCACTGCAAGCCCATTATTGGGCGAGGTGCCGGCCAATAATAGCCAGAATAAAAGCCGAAAACCCCGGCATTCCGCCACCTCAGACCGAGAACCCGGCGCGAAGGAGCTTTGAAAATCATGGCTCCATTCTGCCCCCGTACCTGGGGCCGAGGGCATCACACAAAAATGTCCACGGCGCGGTCGGGCGCGCCGCCATGCTGCCGCGCCGATGCCACAGCGGGCGGCACGGACGCCACCACCTGCGCGCGCCGCTCGCCTTCCCGGCCCTGGCGCTGCCCGGAATCGTTCGGTGAGGCGCCATCGCGCGCCGTGGTTCCCACCGTGGTGCCCGACAACACCAGGCCCTCGTCGCGCAGCAAATCGCGCAACTGGGACATGCTCGCATCCAGCAACTCGCGGGTTTGCGCCTGATCGCTGCGAAAGGTCACATGGGCCTCGCTGCCCGAGAGCGACACGGTCACCTGCACCGGCTGCCCGTCGCGGTCCAGGGTCATTTCGGCGTTTTGCGTTTTCTGGTTTACCCA
>DCVY01000176.1:16279-20185 GCA_002327945.1 Acidovorax delafieldii
GGGCGGCCACCCGCGTCACCACTGGTGGCACTGCCTGAGCGCTGGGGCACCCGGCTTTCAGCGAAGGCGTCCACTGCCGGCGCCCCCGCAGCGCCGCCCTGCCCGCCCGGCAATTCACGCCCATCGCGCACCCCGGCGTCGGCCAGCGCCCCAACCAGCGCGCGCGCATCCACCACCGGCTGCGCACCCTGGGCTGCGGCCGCAGCCATCACCAGCGCCTGCTTCTTGTCTGCCCTGACAGCGCCTGCCGTGCCGGCAGCAGCCGAACCAGACACATCACGCCCTTGCGACAGCGCATTTTGCAGGCGCGACAACATGCGGCTGTAGCCCGCTACTGCACCGGTGGGTGGCTTGCCCCCCCCCTCCTGCGCAGCGCCATCCAGCATCGCCGTCTGGGCCACCAGCCCGTCGGCGGCCGGCAACCATTCGGTGCCGGCCATCCCCGCCAGACTTGGTGTGCTGCCGCTGCCAGCCGCTGCCACCGCCGTCCCTGGTGCCCCCCCAGGTGCCAGCATCCCCTGCCAGGCAGCAAGGGATGCGGGGTCCGCTGGCACCAGTGAGGGATGCACCGCGCTGCTGTCCACCGCATTGCTGTCCACCGCNNCAACGCTGTCCTCCACCACCAGATCGGAAGGCAGCACATCCCCCGGGAGCGTGCTCTCCAGAGAAGCCAGCAAAGCCAGAAACCCGCCCTGGGCCGCGAGGTCTGCGGGGCCTCCGGCTTGCTGTGCGTTCGCTTTTCCGCGCATGGACTGAGTGCCCTGGGCGCCCTGGCTGCCTTGCGGGGCAGAGATGCGTGTTGGTTCCATTTTCAATACTCCTGGCCATGCGGGCCGTTGATCGCATTGCGCACCTGCATCGAGGCGCGTTCATCGGTTTGCTTCTGTTCACGGCGCAGCTGCTGGCGTTCGTGGTCCTGCTGGCGCTTTTCCACCACTTTGCGCAAGCTGGCCAGGCGCAGCTCTGCGTCCAGCAGGCTGCGGGCGGCGGCCTGCACCCGGCTGGCGTGGTCACCCACTACGCTGGTCTGCAAGCCCGCTGCATGGTCCAGGCGGTTCATGAACTGGTAGTGGTGGAACATCACCTCGGGCTGCACTGCCGCGTTCGCGCGCATGCCCCAGCGGCCCTCTGTCTCCCGGGCGTAGCCCTGCAGCTGGGCCAGCTGGTCTTGCGCGGCTTGCTGCGCGCCCTGTGCGTCCTGCAGCAGCCGCCGGGCCGCATCGCGCTTGCGCAAGGCCACATCCACGGCAACCGTCAGTGCGTTGAGGTTGGACATGTCTGAGTGTGCTCCCATGCGTCAGCGGCCCAGCACTGCGGCCATGGCGTGGAGGCTTTGCTCCATGGCGGCCGCATCAAACATGTCCTGTTGCAGGAAGGCGGCCATCTGGGGTTGCAGACGGATGGCTTCATCCAGTGCCGGGTCGGAGCCGCTCATGTACGCCCCCACCTGCACCAGATCACGGCTTTTCTGGTAGCGCGAATACACCGCGCGAAAATGCCTTGCCAGATCCACATGCTCCCGAGGAACCACGTTGTGCATCACCCGCGAGGCCGACTGCTCGATATCGATGGCCGGAAAATGCCCCGTTTCGGCCAGCGCCCGCGACAGCACGATGTGCCCGTCCAGAATGGCCCGCGCCGCATCGGCGATGGGGTCTTGCTGGTCATCGCCCTCCGACAGTACGGTGTAAAACGCAGTGATAGAGCCCACTCCATGCAGACCGTTGCCGCTGCGCTCCACCAGCGCAGGCAGCTTGGCAAAACACGATGGTGGATAACCCTTGGTGGCCGGTGGCTCGCCAATGGCCAGCGCGATCTCCCGCTGGGCCATGGCATAGCGGGTGAGCGAATCCATGAGCAGCAGCACATGCTTGCCCTTGTCGCGAAAATGCTCTGCCACGGCCGTGGCATAGGCCGCCCCCTGCATGCGCAAGAGCGGCGGCGCATCGGCCGGCGCCGCCACCACCACCGAGCGTGCGCGACCCTCCGCGCCCAGAATGTCTTCGACAAACTCCTTGACCTCGCGCCCCCGCTCACCAATCAATCCCACCACGATCACATCGGCCTGGGTGTAGCGGGCCATCATGCCCAGCAGCACGCTTTTGCCCACGCCCGAGCCCGCAAACAAGCCCAGCCGCTGCCCCCGCCCCACGGTCAGCAGGGCGTTGATGGCACGCACGCCGGTGTCCAGCGGCTCGCGCACCGGGTCACGGTCCATGGCATTGATCGGGCGGCGGTCCATGGGCTCGGAGACCACATCCTGCACCGGGCCGCCATGATCGAGCGGCAGCCCCTGCGAATCCACCACCCGGCCCAGCAGCCCATCGCCCATGGGCAGCCGCAGCACGCCGGCGCGATGCACCGGGCGCGGCGGCTCACCCAGGCGGGGCGTGGGAATGTAGGGGGCTGCAGGCACCACGCTGGCACCGCTGGACAGGCCGTGAATATCCCCTGCGGGCATCAAAAAGGCCCGGTCGGCAGAAAAGCCCACCACCTCGGCCAGGATGGGCGCGTGGCCCGGCATCTGCACCATGCATTGCGAGCCCACCGGCACGCGGATGCCGGCGGCCTCCAGCACCAGGCCCGTCAGGCGGGTGAGCGTGCCCCGCGTTTCCAGGGGCACACCCGTCTGCACGCGTGCACGGGCATCGTCCATGAAACGCGTCCAGGCGGAGCCGGCCTCAAAGGTCGTCGCCATTGCCGTCACCACCATCCTGCCAGGCGCAATCAAGCCCCAGCGCCGCCACGGCCCGCTGCCAGCGCTTGTCCAGGCTGCCATCCACCACCGTGCCGGCCGACTCCACCAGGCAGCCCCCGGCGGGCACCGCGGCGTCTGCCATCCACTGCACGGCGGCGCCATCCAACTCTTCGCGCAAAGGTGCTGCCAGCGTTTGCATGTCGGCGGGGTTCAGGCGCACCAGCGCCGGGCGCCCCTCAGACACCAGCATGCCCACGGCCTCGCGCACCACGGGCTGCACCGCGTTGGGGTTGACCGAAAGCTCATGGCGCAGCACCTGGCGGGCAATGTCACAGGCCAGGTGCAGCAAGTCCTGCGCCATGTGCTGCTGCATGTCGGCCAGCGATGCCTGCAGCGACTGGACCACGGCATGGAGCCGCTGGGCCGCNNGCGTAGGCTTCGTCGCAGGCCTGCTGCACCAGGGCCTGCTGCTGCGCTTCAGTGAGCGCGGGCGGCAGCTCTGGCGCAGCCTCGGATTCGGGTGCGGGCTCTGCCAGGCCCGATCCATCCACCGCGCCGAACTTCCAGTGGGTAACATCCCCCACCTCTTCGCTGGGGATGAAGCGCGAATACGCCCGCTGGTTAGACGAAGGCATCATCACCGCCACCGCCGATCACAATCTGCCCCTCGTCAGACAAGCGGCGCACCGTCTTGAGGATTTCCTTTTGCTGGGCTTCCACTTCCGACAAGCGCATCGGGCCGCGCGACTCCAGGTCTTCGCGCAGGGCATCTGCCGCACGGGTGGACATGTTGGACAGGAATTTCTCGCGCAACTCGGGCACCGCGCCCTTGAGGGCCACGATCAGCGTCTCCGACGCCACTTCGCGCAGCACCGTCTGGATGGCCTTGTCATCGAGCTTGAGCACATCGTCGAAGACGAACATCTTGTCCATGATCTTCTGAGCCAGATCGGGGTCGTATCCGCGAATCGATTCGATCACCACGCTGTCCATGTTGCCGGCCAGCAAGTTGATGATCTCGGCCGCCGCCTTGACGCCGCCCAGCGAGCTCTTGCGAATCTTGTCGCCCCCGGCCAGCACCTTGAACAGCACCTCGTTCAGGTCCTTCAGCGCGGTCGGCTGTATGCCTTCGAGAGTGGCCACGCGCAGCAGCACCTCGCTGCGCTGGCGGTCCGTGAAATTCATCAGCACGGCAGCGGCCTGGTCGG
>DCVY01000176.1:20214-26255 GCA_002327945.1 Acidovorax delafieldii
GCCTTGTCATCGCCGAGCGCCCGCTTGAGCACCGCGCGCACATAGTTGCTGGTGTCGGACACCAGCAGGCTTTGCGCCGCAGCGGCATCCGAAAACCGGTTGATGACCATGTCTACCTTGTCGCGCGACACCGAACGCATCCGCGCAATGGTCTCGCCCAGCTTTTGCACCTCTTTGGGCGAAAAATGCTTGAACACTTCGGCCGCCTCCTCCTCGCCGAGGGACATCAGCATGATGGCGGCGTCATTGAGGCCCTGCTCATCCATAGATAAGTTGTCCGTTCAGGTCCGGGATCAGGCGGCGTCGCCGTTCACCCAGGTTTTCAGAATATTGGCCACGGCCATGGGGTTCTCCTTGGCCAGCAGGCGCGCATCTTCCAGGCGCATCTGCTCGGGCGTCGCCGGCAGCAGCTCGTTTTTCTTGTCAGGCGCCGGCAAGGCGGGCCGCTCGGGCTGCTCGGCCTCCACGGCGTCCAGCGTGCCACCGGCCACCGGAATGGCGCGGGGCCGCGCCGCGCCCTTGAGGGCCGGGCGCACCAGCCCCAGCAAAACCAGCGCGGCAAACAACACGGCTCCCACCGGCCAGGCAAAGCTCTTGGCCAGGTCCAGCACTTCAGGCTGCTTCCACAGCGGCACCTCGGTAACCGGCGCCACATCCACCTGGAATGGCGTGTTCATCAGGTTGACCGAATCCCCGCGCTCCTTGTTGAACCCGATGGTTTCGCGCACCAGCGCCGTCATCTGTTCGAGCTGCTCGGGCGTCAGCGCCTTGGCCACGGTTTGGCCCTTGTCTTCGGCCGACTGGTAGTTCACCACCACCGCCGCGCTCAGGCGCTTGACGGCGCCGCTGCCGCCCCGCGTCACGCGCACGGTCTTGTCCACCTCGTAATTGATGACCGATTCGCGCCGCCCCCCTGCGCCCAATGCCCCCTGCTGCTGGCCGTTGGCGGCCGCCAGCGGCGGGTTGGCGCCGTTGATGGGCGCGGCAGAAGGCGCGGGCGGCTGGTTCGAGGCCGCGCCGGGCACGCCGGTGGGCAGCGCAGCGCTCTGGGGGCCACTGCTCTCCACCACCTGCTGGCTGCGGATGGCGCCGGCATCGGCGGCCAGGTTGGGGCGGTGCTGCTCAGAGGTGGACTCGGTCTGGGTGAAATCCACCTCGGCAGACACCTGCGCCTTGACGTTGTTGCGCCCCACCACGGGCTCCAGGATGTCCATGATGCGGCGCGTGTATTGCTGCTCGATCTGCTGCACATACAAAAGCTGCTGCGCATCCACGCCCGAGCCCGACGCAGCATCGGTCGACTGCGACAACAGCTTGCCCGTGTCATCGAGCACGCTCACGGCCGAGGGCGCCAGCTCGGGCACGCTCGACGCCACCAGATGCACGATGCCCGCCAGTTGCGCCCGGTCCAGAATGCGGCCGGGGTGCAGGCTCACCAGCACCGAGGCCGAAGGCTTTTGCTGCTCGCGAAAAAAACCATTCTGGTTGGGCAGCGCCAGGTGCACGCGCGCGCCCTGCACCGACGACAGCGCCTGGATCGAGCGGGTGAGCTCCCCCTCCAGCCCGCGCTGAAAGTTCAGCCGCTCCTGGAACTGCGTCATGCCAAACTTGCTCGACTCCATCAACTCAAACCCCGCCACCGAGCCCTTGGGCAGTCCCTGGGTGGCCAGGCGCAGGCGCACGTCGTGCACGCGGTCGGCCGGAATCAAAATGGCGCCGCCGCCATCGGCGTGCTTGTAAGGCACATTCATCTGCGACAACTGGGCCACGATGGCGCCGCCGTCCTTGTCATTGAGGTTGGCAAACAGCACCCGGTAGTCGGGCTGGCGACCCAGCACAATGGCCGCAATGGCCACCGCCACCAGCAGCGCAGCCCCCACGCCCAGGCGCATGCGCTGCGCCCGGTCGAGCGCCGACAGGCGCTGCAGCCAGCCAGCGCTTGCAGGGTGAGTGACGGGGATTTCAGCAACTGCAGACATTTCGCTTTCCAGTAGGGCAGACACGGCGGGCGGGCCTTGCGTTGGGTCGATTATTCGGGCACTTCACCCGGATGTTCGCTGGATAAGCCGCGCATTTGACCATCAATTCCCCCGGATGGCCGACGCCCCAGGGCCTAGTATTGCGCCATCCCCCCATCCCCCACCACACCCGCCATGGACCTCCGCATATCAAGCTCTACCACCCCCCTCTCGGGTGCCGGCCTGGCGCGCCGTGCCGCTGCGCCGCAAGACGCAGGCAATGAAGTGGGGTTTTCGGGGGCGCTCAAAGGCGCACTGCAATCGGTCAGTGCCGCCCAGAACCACGCCACCGGCCTGCAGCAAGAAGTGCAGATGGAGAACCCATCCGTCAGCCTGGAGCAGACCATGGTGGCCATCCAGAAAGCGCAAATCGGCTTTCAGGCCACGCTGCATGTGCGCAACCGCATGGTGCAGGCCTACACCGACATCATGAACATGCAGGTCTGAGGGGCCGCGAGCCGAGCCGCTTCACCCAGCAGGTCACCCGGCAAGTTCCGTCACCTGCCATGGTTGCCATGCAACCACTCCGTTTTTCATAGCTGTCAGCGCTTGCCTGATAAGCGCTACAGTCGAATTTTGATCAAAAAAAAGCCACCCTGATCCAGAGTGGCTTTTTTTCGTGCCCCGGGAATACATTGCGGCCTTCGCACGAGAGAAATATTATTTTGATAGCTGCCTGCGCTTACTACACAAGGGCTAGAGGCATATTTCGCTCAAAACCAACCCCAGCACCCGGTCGCACCTCAATGCACCATCTGCGGCTGGCCTTCGAACATGTGCTCCACCTGCGCCAGCCAGGGCTCGGCCAAGCAGCGGATCTGGGCATCGTTGCGCAAGATGCGCTGCATGATGCGTGTCTTTTCGCGCTTGTGCTCGGGCAGCAGCTCATGCTCTTGCGCCTTGAAGCGCAACTGCTCGATCAGCACAGCGCAAGCGCCTTCGTAGCGCACCACACCGTCCCAGTCCTTGCTTCGGGCCGCTTCCAGCATCTTGGCGCTGCTGTCTTCGATGGCTTTGTAATAGTCAATCAGCATATGGGACATGGCTCAGGCCTCCATCAGCACGGGCTGGCCAGATACCAACGCCTCTGTGGACGCATCTATTTTCTTGATTTCATTCCAACCCTGGGCCACTGGCTCGATCAGACGCATGACTTCCAACATCATGGCGTCGTCGTTGCGGGCGTTGGCGAGGATCAGGCGGTGCATGCAGTAGTCGTACAAATCGCCCAGGTTTTGCGCCAGTTCGCCCCCATCCGCCTTGTCAAGTGCCGTACTCAGGCCTTCTTCCAGAATGCGGACCGCTTTGGAAATGCCGTTGACTTTGCCGAGCACATCTCCGCGGGCCATGGCACCACGTGCCACGGCAATAGAACCAAGCACACCCTCATACAACAGCGCAACCAGCTGGTGCTGGTCGATCGTGTGCATGCTGGTCTCTACATTGATACGCTGATAAGCGTTGGCCGCACGGGGGCTGTATGCGCTGAACATGCTTGCATCCTTGCTATGTATTGCTTTAGTTATCGGCCATTGCCAGAAAAACTGAAGCCCCGATCAACTACTGGACTTGTTCCAGGCAGCAACCTGTTGCGAGATATAGGCATTCAAACCATTCAAGCTGCTCAACTGTGTGTCCAGCGCGTTGTAACGCTGTGTTATCCGTTTTTCAAATGCATTCACCTTCTCATTTACCCGCGTCTGATCCTGGCTGTTGCGCTTGAGGCTCAGTTGCAGCGTATCGTCCTTGGATTTAAAAAAACCATCGTTGGACAGCAAATTTGTAGTGAGCGCCTTCAACTGCACCGCAATACCGTCCGCAGAACCTCCGCCCGTGTTGCGGAACAGGCCCTTCACGTCTTCAGGGTTGCCCGCCAGCGCCTTGCTCAGCTTGGTCGAATCCACGGCCAGATTCCCCCCCAACTGCTGGGTGATGCCAACGTCTGCCAAGCGCTTGAAGGCGCCTCCTCCTGTGGAGATCGATTGAATCGCATTGCGCAAAGAGTTTTGGAGCGCGACCGCCGTGGAATCCCCCTGCAGCAAGCCGGCCGAATTGGTCTTTGCGTCGTACTTGGTCGCATCCTGCAACAATTGGTTGATGTCGTTGTAGGCCTTCACGAATCCATCGATATTTGATTGGATCGCCGCCTCATCCTTGCCCACCGTGATCTCGATGGGAGCCGTGGTTGCTTGCTCCGCCTTGAATGTCACACCGGAAATCGTGGAGGCAAAAGTGTTGGTGCCTGAAGTGACTGCGATCCCATTAACAATAGCCTTGGCATCGGCCGCCGCCTGCGTCACCGTAGCTCCCGCCACCAGGCGGGATAAGCCGGTTGCATCGGTGTTGCCGGCGCTTTGGGGATCTGCATCTGCGCCTTCCAGAACGCTCAGGCGAAAACCCGACTCTTCGCCGGTGCTCTTGCTGCGCAGCAACAGGCGCTCACCCGATGCATCCGTCAGAATGGTCGCAGTGACGCCGGCACCCGCGCCATTGATCTTGCTTGCCACATCTGACAATTTGTCGGTTGCGCTGATGGTGATTTCCACGGGCTGCCCACTGCCGGGAGTAAAAGATGCGGGCGACACACTCCACTTGCCCAGCTCCAGCCTTATCGTGCCAGCGCCGAGAGCCCCCCCCACTGGCAGCAGCGCCGCAGATGCTGTGGCCTGCGCTTTGGCCAGGCTCTGCACCTCCACACTGAAAGTCGTGGGCAAAGTGCCGCCGACAGCCGTGGCAGAGACAAATTTGGAGTCGGATGACGTAGTGGTCACGCCGTTCCAGCCCGTCACACTGGTGAGTTTGCTGGCCGCATCCGCCAACGCGGAAACCAGCGACTTGATTTGACCGAAAGCGGAAATTTTGGTGTTGACCGTGGCCGCCTGCAGCTTGAGGGTGTCCAGCGGCCGCTTCTCCAACGTCACCAACTGGGAAATGATGCTCTTCACATCGAGCCCGTTTGTGCCGACGCCTGGGGATGAAATGGTTGCCATACAAACCTCCTGAACTGGTCCAACGGAAATTATGGCGCCGAATGACGACAAGGAACGCCCGTATTCACACCAGGAAACCCGTCTTATCCAGCGGTCCTGGCACCCGCCTTCCAAAAAGCCAAACGGCGGCGACAGAAATCTGCCGCCGCCTGGGTCACATCAGAGCGCTGCAACGCCCTGACTGCCACACCCGCCACTTACCGCAGCAGGGCCAGCACACCCTGTGGCAACTGGTTGGCCTGCGCCACCATGGCCGTACCGGCCTGCTGCAGGATCTGGGAACGCGACAGGTTGGCGGTTTCTGCCGCAAAGTCGGCATCCAGAATGCGCGACCGCGAGGCAGACAGGTTTTCAGAAGTCACCTGCAGGTTGCTGATAGAAGTCTCAAAGCGCGACTGCAAGGCGCCCAGCTTGGCGCGCTCACCGTTGATGAATGACAGGGCTGAATCCACGGTCTTGAGGGCGTTGGTCGCCTTGTCAAACGTGGTCACATCCAGATCGGCCACCTTCTTCAGATCCGAGCCACCAGTGGTCAGCGCATTGCTGGCGGACGTGACCGAGAAAGACTTGTCCGAATCCAGCGTGATGTAGCCGCTTGCCGTGGTGAAATTGGCAGTGGTATCGGCAGCCAATGACACCCCGGCGCCAACCGCTGTACCGTTGGCCTGCAGTTTGGTCACTGTGGTTGCGCCCGCGTTTTGCACTGCGGTGTCCCCAACAACGATGTCATTGCCTGTGGCGTTGGTCAGGATGACCTTGTCGCCAGTGGCATTCAGCGAGGCAGACACTCCGGTCTTGGCCGACTGGTCATTGATGGCCGACACCGCAGCAGACAGGCGATCGGCGCCCGACGTGGCAGTGAGCGTGAACGACACGTTTTGCGCTGTGGCGTTGTCGCCCTGAATGGACAGGGTGTAGGAGCCCGCGGTGGCGGCAATGTCCAGCTCAACCTGCGTCCGGGCGGTGGCTGTGACCCCCGAATTGGCCTTGACGGCGTTGATCTGGTCAGCAATGGCCTTGGCCGACGAACTGG
>DCVY01000103.1:0-3236 GCA_002327945.1 Acidovorax delafieldii
CAGCACCAGCACCAGCACAAAACCCACTATAAAAACAACAGCATCCCCGCCTACCAGACAAGCGCCAGCAGCCAAATCACCCCACCCGCCGCTCCCGAAACATCCGCGCCAAGCCAAAATGCCCACACCCAATGAACGGCACCGGCCGACGCAACGCCGATAGAGGCGACGGATGGTTGGCACACAACACCAAATGCCCCCGGTCGCCCGGAATCACCGCCCGCTTGGACTGCGCATGCGCCCCCCACAGCATGAACACCACAGGCCGCTCCCCCTCAGCCACATGACGAATCACCGCATCGGTCAACACCTCCCAACCCTTGCCCGCATGGCTGGCGGGTTGGCCCTCTTCCACGGTGAGGCAGGTGTTGAGCAACAACACGCCGTTTTGCGCCCACTGCACCAGGCTGCCACCGGGCTGCGGAAATGCCGGAAAAGGCACGCCCAAATCGCGCTGCAACTCCTTGAAAATGTTGCGCAATGAAGGCGGCAGCGGCACGCCCGGCGCCACCGAAAACGCCAGCCCCTCGGCCTGCCCGCGGCCGTGGTAGGGGTCTTGCCCCAGGATGACCATGCGCACCGCTTCGGGCGGCGTCAGTTGCAGCGCGCGCAGGGGCCGGGGCGGGAAGATGACCGCGCCCGCATCCAGCCGCGCCTGCAAAAAGCCCAGCAGCTTCTGGCCGGCAGCGCTGGCAAAAAAACCATCGACCAGCGGCTGCCAGCCCGGCGCCACGGGCCACTGGGCGGGGTCGGCGCTCTGCAGCTGCGTGGGGGCCGGCGCCTGGTCGGCCAACAAATCACTCATGATGGAAACAGGCTCTACTGGCTTCTGAGCAAGCGGTAGCAGCTATCAAATTAGCAGCAACCAAATGAAAACAATCGAAAAAGCGTCAACCGCTGCTCAAGCAAACAGCTGGGCCAACGCCAGCCCGGGGTCTGGGGCGCGCATCAACGCCTCGCCCACCAGGAAGGCATGCACGCCCGCATCGCGCATGGTCTTCACGTCTTGCGGGGTGAGGATGCCCGACTCGGTGACCAGCAGGCGGTCGGCGGGCATGTCGTTGGCCATGCCCAGCGTGGTCTGCAACGTCACCTCGAAGGTGCGCAGATTGCGGTTGTTGATGCCGACCAGCGGGGTCTTGAGCTGGAGGGCGCGATCCAGCTCGGGGCGGTCGTGCACTTCCACCAGCACGGCCATGTCGAGGCTGCGGGCGATGGCCTCGAAGTCGGCCATCTGCGCGTCATCGAGGCAGGCGGCGATCAGCAAAATGGCGTCGGCACCCATGGCGCGCGCTTCGTACACCTGGTAGGCATCCACCAGAAAATCCTTGCGCAGCACGGGCAGCTGGCAGCTGGCGCGGGCCTGCTTGAGGTAGTCCACGCTGCCCTGAAAAAACTGCTTGTCGGTCAGCACCGACAGGCAGGCCGCACTGACGGTGCCATCGCCATCGGCGTAGCTTTGGGCAATGTCGGCGGGAATGAAGTCGGCCCGGATCACGCCCTTGCTCGGGCTGGCCTTTTTGATCTCGGCAATCACCGCCGCCTGGCCCTTGGCGATTTTTGCGCGCAGCGCGCCTTCAAAGTCGCGGGTAAGCACACGGCTCTCGGCGTCGGCGCGCATGGCGGCCAGGGGCATGCGCTTTTGCGCAGCAGCAACTTCTTCGTGCTTGACGGCCACGATCTTGTTCAGGATGTCACTCATGGGGAGGTGCCTTGTCGTCGGGCTCAGGTGAGCCCTGTTTCAGTATTTTGGTGAACACGCGGTGCATCACCAGCCCCGCGATCACAAAGAGCGCCGAGACGCCCAGTGCGATCCAGGCGCCAGGGTCGCGCCACATGGGTTCAGGCAGCCAGCGCGTGGGTGCGGGTGACCAGCTCGCCCAGCTTGGCCTTGGCTGCGCCGCTGTCGATGGCCTGCTGCGCGCGCGCGAGGCCGGCGGCGATGCTGTCGACCACGTTGGCCGCATAGAGCGCGGCGCCAGCGTTCAGGCAGACCACGTCGCGGGCGGCGCCGGGCTTGCCGTCCAGCACGTCGAGCATGATGGCGCGCGACTGCTCGGGGTTGTCCACGCGCAGCTGGCGGGTGCTGGTCATGGGGAGGCCGAAGTCTTCGGGGTGCACTTCGTATTCGCGGATGGCGCCGTCCTTGAGTTCGCCCACCAGGGTGGCTGCGCCCAGGCTGATTTCGTCGAGGCCGTCGCGCCCATAAATCACCAGCGCATGCTGCGCGCCCAGGCGCTGCAGGGCGCGCACCTGGATGCCCACCAGGTCTTCATGGAACACGCCCATGAGGATGTTGGGGGCACCGGCAGGGTTGGTCAGCGGCCCCAGGATGTTGAAAATGGTGCGCACGCCCAACTCCTTGCGCACCGGCGCCACGTTCTTCATGGCCGGGTGGTGGTTGGGCGCGAACATGAAGCCGATGCCCACCTCGGCAATGCACTGGGCAATGGCTTCGGGCGACAGGTTGATGTGGACGCCCAGGGCCTCCATGGCATCGGCGCTGCCGCTCTTGCTGGAGACGCTGCGCCCGCCGTGCTTGCTGACCTTGCCGCCCGCCGCCGCAATGACAAAGGTGGCGCAGGTGGAAATGTTGAAGGTGTTGGCACCGTCGCCGCCCGTGCCCACGATATCGACCATGTGCCTGGCATCCTGCACATGCACTTTGGTGGAAAACTCGCGCATCACCTGCGCGGCGGCGGTGATCTCGCCAATGGTTTCCTTCTTCACGCGCAGGCCCGTCACGATGGCCGCCGTCATGACGGGCGAGAGCTCGCCGCGCATGATCATGCGCATCAGGTGCAGCATCTCGTCGTGGAAGATTTCGCGGTGCTCGATGGTGCGCTGCAGCGCTTCCTGGGGGGTGATGGGCATGGGGGTTCTCCAGAAATGGAATCGTTCAGCGGGCGCTCAGGGTGCGGGCTGGGCAGATAAAGCGCGCTGGAGGTCAGGGCCGATGAGCAAGGCCCCGACCCCACTCTGCAGCACTGGCATGACGCACCGGTGCGGATCAATCACCGCCGCTGCTCCAGAAAATTGCGCAGCATGGCGTGACCGTGCTCGGTGAGGATGCTCTCGGGATGGAACTGCACGCCCTCGATGGCCAGCGTCTTGTGGCGCACGCCCATGATCTCGCCGTCCTCCGTCCAGGCGGTGATTTCCAGCACCTCGGGGCAGGTGGCGCGCTCGATGGCCAGCGAGTGGTAACGGTTCACCGTGAAATGCACGGGCAGCCC
>DCVY01000103.1:3252-3502 GCA_002327945.1 Acidovorax delafieldii
GCCTGGTGGCCCAGGCACACGCCCAAAATTGGCAGCTTGCCGGCAAAGTGCTGGATCGCAGCCACCGAGATGCCCGCCTCGGCGGGCGAGCAGGGGCCGGGCGAAATCACCAGGCGATCGAGCTGCCCGGCGTTGAGCCGCGCTTCGATCTCGGACACGGTGATTTCGTCATTGCGGAACACTTCCACCTGCGCGCCCAGTTCGCCGAAATACTGGACGATGTTGTAGGTGAAGCTGTCGTAGTTGTCGA
>DCVY01000073.1:0-1646 GCA_002327945.1 Acidovorax delafieldii
AGTGAGAAATCCATGGTTTAAACCTCCTGCACCGAGAGTTGGCGCTCGATGGTGCCGACCTCCCCGGACTCGTATGTGATCCGTGCTTTCATCGTGACCGTTTTCTGGCCGCCGTAGATTGCATTGATGATGGGCGCGTAGCGTTCTTCCACTACGTTGCGGCGCAGCTTGCGGGTGCGTGTGATCTCGCCATCATCGGGGTCGAACTCCTTGTGCAGCAGCACGAAGTGGCGCAGCTTCAGCCCATCGGGCAGGATGCTGTTGACGCGCTGCACCGCGGTTGCGATCAGTTGCATCACCTCGGATTTTTGCGAAAGATCGGCGTAGGACATGTAGGAAATGCCCCGCACCTCGGCCCAATGGCCCACCGTTTCCTTGTCGATGCAGATGATGGCAGCCAGCGTGTTGCGTCCGCTCCCGAGCACCGCCACATCCTTGATGTACGGACTGAACTTGAGGCGGTTCTCGATGTAATTTGGGATGTAGCGTTCGCCTTGGGCGGTGTGCACCACCTCCGACAAACGCCCGAGCACCACCATGTGCCCGTCAGGCTCGACATAACCGGCATCACCCGTGCGCAGCCAGCCATCTACCAGCGCTTCCTGAGTGGCTTTTTCCAGCTTGTAGTAGCCGGAGAACACACTTCCGGAGCGCACCATGATTTCGCCGTTGTCGCCGATTTTGACCTCGACGCCCGGCAATGGCCTGCCGACCGTGTGCAGGCGCACTTCCTCGGCGTCCTGCAAGGCATTGAAGGCACTGCTTTCGGTCTGGCCATAGAACTGGCGCAGTTTCACGCCCAGCGCACGGTAAAAAACAAAAGTGTCTTCGCCAATGGCTTCACCGCCAGTGAAGGCACTGCGCAGACGGGTCAGGCCCAGCTGGTCCTTGATCGGCCCGAAGATCAGCCACTCGCCCAGCTGTCGCATCAGATGCTCTTTCAGGCCGGGCTGTTTTCCTTCGAGCTTGCGCCGCTCGGCGGCCAGCGCGGAGTTCATGAACACATCGTAGAGCCATTTCTTGAGCGGCGTCGAATCCTCCATGCGCACCTGGATGGTGGTCAGCATGTTGTCCCAGCTGCGGGGGGCCGCCAGATAGAAGGTGGGAGCGACCTCGCGCAGGTCGTGCAGCACCGTTTCCTGGCGCTCGGGAATGCTGATGGTGAAGTGCATGGCGATACCCGCGCCCACCGTGATGGCAAAGTCACCCACCCAGGCCATGGGCAGGTAGGCGAGTATGGTTTCGCCAAAGGTGAAGGCACCTCCGCGATGGGCGTTGCCAACGCCGGCGAGCAAATTCCTGTGGCTCAGCACGACCCCTTTGGGTTTGCCCGTGGTGCCCGACGAGTGCACGAACACGGCTGGGCCGTCGGGCTGGGACCGTTCGATCAAGTCATTTCGCAGTTTCGGTTCGGTGCGCAGGCGATCCGCACCGATGGTCAGCAGCTTGTCCCAAGACACCAATCCGGGATTGGGGTAGCTGCCCAATCCGCGCGGCTCATCGTAAATGATGTGCTCAATCGGCTTGTCCTGATCCCCCAGATCGAGCATCTTGTCGACCTGCTCCTGGTCTTCGGCCAGGACGAAGCGGACATGCGCCTCGTGCATGAAGTGGCGGATTTCATCCTGCGTTGCGTCGGGATAGAC
>DCVY01000073.1:1703-6329 GCA_002327945.1 Acidovorax delafieldii
CTGGTTTCCTGCCAGATGCCCAGATGCTTTTCGCGCATTGCCACGCGCTGGCCCAGCAGCTCGGCGTTGCGCGCCAGAATCCGGATGAGGGTGGTGTTGGGGCTCAGATCCCATGGGGCGTTGCCGTTCTTGGCGGTGTCGATGTCAGCGCGTTGCATTCGCACCCCCCAGATAGGCCTTGATCACGCGTTCGTCCTTCATCACTTCGGAAGGAATCCCGGTTCCTATGGTTTCACCGTAGCTGAGCACCATCATGCGATCACAGATGCCTGTGATCACGTCCATGTGGTGTTCGATCAGCAGCACGGTGACATTGCGTTCGTCGCGCGCGTCGAGAATGAAACGCGCCATGTATTCCTTTTCCTCCTGGTTCATGCCGGCCATGGGTTCATCAAGAACGAGGAAGCTGGGTTCGGCCACCAGCGCGCGCGCCAGTTCGACCCGTTTTTTCAGCCCGATCGGAATGCTGTCCACGAGTTCGTCGCGCACGCTCTGGAGCTGCATGAAATCGATGATTTCCTCGACCTTGAGGCGGTGCGCCATCTCATCTTGTCGGCCCAGCCACCAATACAGGGCGGTTTTGGCCACGCCGGGCTGCATGTGGATGTGGCGGCCCAGCAGGATGTTGTCGAGCACGCTCATGCCGTTGAACAGCGCCAGGTTCTGGAAGGTGCGGGCCACGCCCAGGGTGGCCACTTTGTGCGGCGCCATGCCGGTGATGTCGCGGCCATTGAGCCATATGCTGCCGACCTGCGGGGGGAAGAACCCGGTGATGGCGTTGGTCATGGTCGTCTTGCCGCTGCCGTTGGGGCCGACCAGGCCGAAGATTTCTCCGCGCTCGATGCGCAGATTGACCCCGGTCACCGCGACCAGACCGCCGAATCGCCGCTCCAGCCCCCGGCATTCGAGGACGGGTACTGCTGCCTTGTTGCTTGCTTTCATCGGAGTCGTTCCCCGTTCTCTGGTACTGTGATTGGTACGGATGGTGTTTATCACTGAAGGTGCCTATGAGTGCCTATGAGATTGCATGGTCGACCACCTGCCTGTGCGCAGTTCGCCGCCCCGATTTCTGTTATGCATGAAAGACTTACATTTTGATGCCGAACATTAGTTAGGCATATGGGGGATTTCCCTGCTTTCTGGCAGGCGGGTTCATGCCGCAGCGTGTTCCACAATGGTTTCCTGTGCGATCAGGGCATCAATGGCGGCGGCGTCGTAGCCGTGCTCAATGAGCAGCTCGCGTGTGTGCTGGCCGAAGCGCGGCGGCGCGCTGTGGGCGCGCCCCGGTGTGCGTGACAGCTTGATCGGGATGCCGATGCCAGGCACACCCTCCGCCTGCACCACCATGTCCCGGTGCAGGGTGTGGGGGGCGGTCAACACCTGCGGAATGGCCCTGACGGCGCCGGCCGGAATGCCAGCGGCCAGCAGGTCGTGGCACAGCTGTTCGCCATCCACCTCTTGCAAATGCGCCTCCAGCAAGGCGCGCAGTTCGTCGCGGTGGCGAAAACGGTCGGCGTTGGTGGCAAAGCGCGGCTCGTTGGCCATGTCGGGATGGCCGAGGAACTCGCACAGTTTTTTCCACTGTCCGTTGTTGCCGATGCCCAGGAAGACCTCGCAGGTCTGGGTCGGAAACTTGTCGTAGGGCACGATGTTGGAATGCGCATTGCCGCTGAGCCGGGGTGTCTGGCCCGATTGCAGCCAATTGGCACTTTGCGGGTGCAGCAGCGACACGGCGGTGTCGTACAGCGTGGCCTCGACGAACTGCCCGCGCCCGGAGCGCTGCCGCTCGACCACCGCCAGCAGCACGCCGATCACGGCCGACAGGCCGGTGGTGATGTCGACCACCGGGACCCCGACCCGCAGCGGGCCGGTGTCCGGTGTGCCGTTGACGCTCATCAGGCCGCCCAGTGCTTGCGCCACGGCGTCGTAGCCCGGTGCGCCGCCGAGCGGCCCATCGGCGCCGAAGCCGCTGACCCGGCAGTGGATCAGGCGCGGGAAGCGTTCGCGCAGCGTCTGCTCATAGCCGATGCCCCAGCGCTCCAGCGTGCCGATCTTGAAGTTCTCGATCAGCACGTCGGCGTCCGCCAGCATCTTGAGCACAATCTCGCGCCCCTCGGGCTTGGACAGGTCGATCACGATGTCGCGCTTGTTGCGGTTCAGGCCGTTGTAGTAGGCCGCCGTGCCGTCGTCGGCAAAGGGCGGGCCCCAGGCGCGGGTTTCGTCACCGGCGGGCGGCTCGACCTTGATGACCTGCGCGCCGTGGTCGGCCAGGATCTGTCCGCAGTACGGGCCACCGAGCACGCGGGAGAGGTCGATCACCTTCAGACCGGTCAGGGCGCCGAAGGCGGGCGGGGGAGCGTTGTGACTCATGGTGGCCTGTCAGTACGAGCGCGGCAGGCCCATCACATGCTCGGCGATGTAGTTCAACACCAGCTCGCGGTTCAACGGGGCTGTGCGCAGCAGCCGCACCAGACCGTACAGGTCGTAGATGCCGTATTCCTTGGTGAAGCCGTTGCCGCCATGCGTCTGGATGGCGGCGTCCACGGCATGGATGCCGGCTTCGGCACCCGCGTACTTGGCGATGTTGGCAAACTCCCCGGCAGGCAGACCCTGGTCGAAGGCCCAGGCGGCCTTGAGCGCCATCAGCGAGGCCATCTCGATCTCGCTGCGCGCGATGGCCAGCGGGTGCTGCACGCCCTGGTAGGCGCCGATGGGGGTGTTGTTGAACACCTTGCGGTCGTTGGCGTAGGTCACGGCCTTCTTCAGGGCGAAACGGCCGATGCCGGTGCACAGGCCCGACAGGATGATGCGCTCGGGGTTGAGGGTGTCAAACAGGATGTTGAAGCCCTTGCCGACTTCGCCCAGCACATCGGCTTCGGTGAGTTCGACGTTGTCGAAGAACAGTTGCCACTGCGTCTCGGGCACTGGGAAGGCGACCGGGATCAGCGTCTTGCTGATGCCTTTTTTCTTCATGTCGACCATGAAGATGGTGAAGCCGTCGGTCTTCTTCTGCACGTCGGCGCGCGCCGTGGTGCGGGTGACGACCATGGCGTAGTCGGCGCAGTTGGCATCGGTGATGAAGACCTTCTGGCCGTTGAGCTTGAAGCCGCCCTGGCCGTCGGGCTTGGCGATGCTGGTGATCTCGATCGAGTTGGAGCCGGCGTTCGGTTCGGTGATGGCGAAGCAGAACTTGATGTCGCCGGTGCAGCCGCCCGGCAGGAAGCGGCGCTTCATGTCCTCGCTGGCGTGCTTGGCCAGCAGGCCCATGGTCATGGTCGGGCCGACCACCAGGTTGAGCAGCGGAATGCCGTTGTTGGCCAGGCCCTCCATGAACAGCAGCATCTCCGTCATGCCCTGGCCGGCACCACCATAGGCTTCGGGCACCATGATGCCGAGAAAGCCGTCGTTGGTGATCTGCTGGTAAAGCTCGGTGGGCCGCTCGTTCTTGTCGGCGTAGCCGCGCCAGTAGCTGTGGTCGAACTGCTTCGAGATACGGTCGCCGTACTCGTAGATCATCCGTTGTTCTTGGGTCAGCGCGAAATCCATGGGGTGTTCTCCTGTGTACTTGGGAAATTCAGGCTCCTTCCCCCAGCGGGAGAAGGAGCGAACTCAATCAGACCTGGGCCGAGGGGAACTTGGGCGCGCGCTTCTCGCGCACCGAGGCCACGCCTTCCTTGGCGTCTTCGCCGAGGAAGCACAGCATTTCCATGGCCAGCGAGCTCTCGAAGATCGGGCGCGCCATGTTCATCCAGCCGTTCAGCGAACGCTTGGTCAGGCGGATGGCCTGCTGGCTGCCGGCGGCCAGCTTGTTGGCCACGGCCATGGCCTTGTCCATCAGCTCGGCGCGCGGCACGCACAGGCTGACCAGACCGATGCGCTCGGCTTCCTTGCCGTTCACGAACTCGGCCGTCATCAGGTAGTACTTGGCCTTGGCCATGCCGCACAGCAGCGGCCACAGGATGGCGGCATGGTCGCCTGCGGCGACACCGATCTTGACGTGGCCGTCGGTGATCTTGGCCTCCTCGGCCATGATGCTGATGTCGGCCAGGAAGGCCACCGCCAGACCGGCGCCGACGGCCACGCCGTTGATGGCCGAGATGATGGGTTTGTCGCAGGCCATCATGTTGTAGACCACGTCCGAGGCCTCGGTCATGGTGTTGGCGATTTCCTTGGGATTGCCGACCATGCCGGCCACCCACTCCAGATCGCCGCCGGCCGAGAAGGCCTGGTCGCCCGCGCCGGTGATGACCGCCACCTTGGTCTTGGCGTCGTCGGTGACCACGCCCCAGATCTTGGTCAGTTCCCAGTGCAGCCGGCCGTTGGTGGCGTTCATCACCTCGGGGCGGTTGATGGTGATGACCAGCACGCCGTTGGGCTTGTGGTCGAACTTGAGGAATTGAAAGTCAGCGTAGTTCATGTTGAGGCTCCTTGAAAAAATTGAAAACGAAAACGAAAACGAAAGGCAAAGGACGGTCAGCGCAGCTCGGCGCGTCCATTGTTCAGCACGACGATGTCGCGTTCGACGGCGCGGGCGCGAAAGGAAACGACCTTGCCATCCACCCAGATCTCGGTGCGTATCGTTTCGCCGGGGTAAACGGGTGACGAAAAACGCACATCCAGCGACTG
>DCVY01000073.1:6442-9879 GCA_002327945.1 Acidovorax delafieldii
GTCACCGTGCGCTCGGTGTAGATCAGCGCCCCCTTGTCCGGCCCCTTGTCGATGATCTGGCTCACCCGCGTGCGCCCGATCACCTCACCCTCGGGCGGCACCGGCCGGTGCAGGCGCAAGCCCTGTTCGCCATGCACCAGCCGCACCCAGTCAACGCCGGTGGCCGGGTCCTTGAGCCACATGCCGGGGTAGCCCAGCACCACCGGCAGCGTGGGCAGCGCCAGCAGGTTCTTTTCATAGACAAAGCGCAGCTCGGTCTCGTTGGTCGGGTCGGTGCCCAGGCCGACGCCCAGTGCATAGAGCATGGTGTCGCGCTGGGTGTAGCGATGGCGCACGTCCTCGAACGGCCAGGCCATCAGTTGCTCGTAGTGGATCGCCATGGTGGATGGCGTCAGACGGGATCCCAGGAGAACACGATGTTCGAGCTCTCCAGCGGATAGAAGTTCTGCTTCATGGCGGGCAACACGCGCTCGGCGATGGTCTCGGGTGTCCAGCCCTCGGCGGTGTGCATGCCGCGGATCGGGCGCGACTGGCTCATGAGGAAAATCTCGTTGCCGCGCACGGCGAAGATCTGGGCCGTGACGTCGGCTGCGGCATCGCTGGCCAGGAAGGTGGCCATGGGCGCAATCTGCTCGGTGCCGAGTTTCTTCAGTTTTTCCACGCGTGCTTGCTGCTCGGGCGTGTCGGTGGGGATGGCGCCGATCATACGGCTCCAGGCAAAGGGCGAGATGCAGTTGGAACGCACGTTGTAGCGCTGCATGTCGCCGGCGATGTGGCGCGACATGGCCACGATGCCCAGCTTGGCAGCGGCGTAGTTGGCCTGGCCCAGGTTGCCGATCAGGCCGGACGTGGAAGTCATGTGCACATAGGCGCCCGACTTCTGCGTCTTGAAATGTGGCGCGGCGGCGCGCGAGGTGAAGAAGCTGCCGTTGAGGTGCACGTCGATGACGGCGCTCCACTCCTCGGGCGACATGTTGAAGAACAGGCGGTCGCGCAGGATGCCGGCGTTGTTGACGACGATGTCGATGCGCCCGAAGGTGTCGGCCGCGCATTCGATGATGCGGTTGGCCGTGGGCCAGGTCGAGACGCTGTCGGTGCTGAGAATGGCCTGGCCGCCAGCGGCCTTGATCTCGTTGACCACCTGCTGGCCGTGGCTGGCGTCATTGCCTTCGCCGCCGACCGAGGCGCCGATGTCGTTGACCACCACCTTGGCGCCTTGTGCCGCCATCATCAGTGCGATGTCGCGGCCGATGCCCCGGCCCGCGCCGGTGACCACGGCCACTTTGTCTTGCAGCATGATGCCTTTGTTCATGAAATGACTCCTGGTTGTTGATGTAAAAAAATCAGACGGTGGCGGCCGTACCCAGCAGGGCCGTCACCTGGCTGGAAAGAACGCCGCCGTTGCCATGGCACAGGGCGATCTGCGCATTTGGCACCTGGCGCGCGCCGGCCTCGGCGCGCAGTTGCTGCACCGCTTCGATCAGCAGGAACATGCCGTACATGCCGGGGTGACAGCACGACAGGCCGCCGCCATTGGTATTGACCGGCAGTGCGCCGCCCGGTGCGATGCACCCGTTGCGCACGAAAGCGCCGCCTTCGCCCTTGGCGCAAAAGCCCAGGTCTTCGAGGAACAGCAGCGTGTTGATGGTGAAGGCGTCGTACAACTCCAGCACGTCCACGTCCTTCGGGGCCAGTCCGGCCATGGCGAAGGCGCGCGGCCCCGACTCGGCGGCGGCGGTGACCGTCAGGTCGGGCATGGAGCCGATCTGGCGGTGCCAGGTGGCGGCGGCCGCGCCCAGCACATAGACCGGTGGCTTGGGAAAGTCTTTCGCCCGCTCGCTGCGCACCAGCACCAGGGCGCCGCCGCCGTCGGTGACCAGGCAGCAATCGAGCACCGACAGCGGATCGCTCACCAGGCGCGAAGCCAGCACCTGTTCGATGCTGAGCGGATCGCGCGCATGGGCCAGCGGATTGAGTTGCGCCCACTGGCGCGCCGCCACCGCGATGTGCGCCAGGTCCTCGCGCGTGGTGCCGTACTGGTGCATGTGGCGTGCTGCGGCCAGGGCGTAGCTGGAGATCGGGTAGCGCGGCTCGTAGGGCGCTTCGTACAAGGGCGTTTCGGCCATCGACTTGAGCTTGCCAAAGCCCGAGCCCTGGTTGCTGCCGTAGCAGATCAGCGCCACTTCGCACTGGCCGGTGTGCAGCGCCATGGCGGCGGTGAGAAGGTGGCCCACATAAGACGAGCCGCCGACCATGGTGGATTCGCAGAACTTGGGATGGATGCCCAGATATTCGGCCACCGACAAACCGGCGAGGAAGTGGTAGGACGAGCCGGTGAACAGGCCATCGACATCGGACAGCTTCAAGCCGGCATCGGCCAGCGCGCCGTGCACCGCTTCGCCCAGAATTTCGAGCGCGCTGCGACCGGGGGCCATGGGCACGCCGCCCAGGCTGGCGCCCACGATGGCGGCCGCGCCGCGCAACGGAGATATGGCGCTCATGCTGTGGCGTCCTGTGGAATGAAGACCAGCAGCTTGCCCTTGGCCGGGTCGTCGATCACGCGGGCTTGCACCTTCATGCCGATGCGTACCTGCTCAGGCGCGATGCCATCGACGCGCGACATCAGCCGCGGCCCTTCGGCCAGGTCCACCAGTGCCACGTTGTAGTCGCCGCCGGCCTGTGGCTTGCGGCGCACCGTGGTGCTGGAATAGACGCAGCCGACCCCGCTCGGATCCACCCATTCGAGCTGGCCCGAGCCGCAATGGGTGCACAGCGCGCGCGGGTAGAACACATGCTGGCCGCAGGCCGTGCAGCGCTGGATCTGAAAGCGGCCCTGCGCCAGCGCCTGCGCGAACTGAGCGTCCGGGCCGGGGCCGTCAAATGCCGGATAGCCCGATGCGCTCATGACGGCAACTTCAGCACGCTGGCAGCCAGGATGTTGCGCTGCACCTCGTTGCTGCCGCCGTAGATGGTGGCCGGGCGTGCGTTGTAGAAGCTGGTCAACGCATCGGTCTTGCCGCCGGGCAGGGCGGTGGAGCCGGGCGTGCCGCCACTCGATCCCATGACATCGACCAGCAGATCGGCCAGGCGCGAATAGGTTTCGGTGCCGAACAGCTTGAGCATGGAGACATCGGGCCCCAGGGTTTCGCCGCGCTTGACCTGATCGATGAAGCGGCCATAGAGCGCGCCCAGGTCGGCCACATCCAGCGCCAGCTTGGTGTAGCGGTCCACGAAGCCGCTGTCTTCGAACAGGCCGAGCCGCTGCGCGGCTTCCTGCACGCGCGCCAGCGCGTACTGGCTTTGCTTGGGGCTGCCCAGGAAAATGCGTTCGAAGCCGAGCAGCGCCTTGGCGATGGTCCAGCCCTTGTTGAGCTCGCCGACGATGCTGCTGCGCGGCACGCGCACGTTTTCCAGGAAGACCTCGCAGAAGTCTTCGC
>DCVY01000073.1:9932-10521 GCA_002327945.1 Acidovorax delafieldii
CCGTTGACGATGAAATCGTCGCCGTCGACCACCGCTTCGGTGCGCAGGCTGGCCAGGTCGGAGCCGGAATTCGGTTCCGAATAACCCTGGCACCAGATGTGCTCGCCGGCAATGATTTTGGGCAGGTAGTAGGCGCGCTGCGCCTCGTTGCCGTGGTTGATCAGCAGCGGGCCGACCATGGTGATGCCCATGTCGGGCGCGCGCGCCACGCCCCAGCGCTCCTGCTCTTCGATGAAGATGATGAGTTTCTCGGGGCTCAGACCCATGCCGCCGTACTGTGTGGGCCAGCTCGGCGCGACCCAGCCTTTTTCCGACAGCTTCAGGTACCAGGGGCCGATTTCGGACCAGCGCAGGCGCCGCTGCGGGTAGCGCCATTCGCTGGGGAAATGCTTTTCAAAAAATTCGCGCACGGTGGCGCGGAAGCTGGCGTTGTCCAGTGCATTCCAGTCGGTGGCCGTAGAGGCGGTGGTGTTCATGCGTGCTCCTGTGCGGTGGCGTTTTGGGTGAGGTTGGCGTAGCGGCGGCGCTGCTGGGTGCCATTGCCCAGCCAGGCGGCCAGCACCAGGGCGCGCTGCAGGTACAGACCGAG
>DCVY01000073.1:10552-14094 GCA_002327945.1 Acidovorax delafieldii
CACCACGCTGGCGGTCAGTTCCTGCTGGAGCAGCAGATCGACGGCGCGGTGCTGCAGCGACTGGAAGGTGCCGATCGGCTTGCCGAACTGGATGCGCGTGCGCAGGTAGTCCTGCGTCATGGCCAGCATGCTGCGCACCAGGGCCAGCAGTTCGACGCTGGTCATGACCAGGGTTTCATCGTAGGCGCGTGTCAGCGCGGCCACGGCGGCAGGCCCTTCGGCCAGCAGGTGGCTGGCGGGCAGGCGAACGTGGTTGAGATCGAGCTGGGCCGCGTAGCTGCCGTCGGCCAGCGGCTGGCTGCTCACGGTGAGGCCGGCCGCATCGGCGGGCACCCACACCAGGGCCAGACCTTGCGGGCCGGTGGCGCTGACGATGTAGCCGTCGGCCCCGGCGCCGGGGCGCACATGGCGCTTGCCGCCATGTACCAGCAGGGAGTCGCCCTGGCGCTCCAGCCGGGTTGCCGCCTGGCCCGGCCGGTCTTTCGCGCCGGTGACATCTTCCTGCCAGGCGACGGCGGGCAGGGTGCGACCCTCGGCGAGTTCGCTCAGCAGCCGCGCCGACAACTCGGTGGCACCCGCATGGGCCAGCAGCCGGCCGGCAAACACCAGCACCGGCACCACCGGTTCGGGCGCGACCTGAGAAGCCAGGGCGGCCGCCACCTCGGCCATCTCGGCGAAGCCCTGGGCGTAGCCGCCCAGTGGTTCGGGCACCAGCAGCCCGGTCCAGCCCTGTTCGGCCAGGGCGTTCCAGAAGCGGCGGTCGTAGCCCGGCATCTGCTGGCGCAGGGCGCGGGCGCGGTTGAGTGGCGATTCTTTGGTGGCAAAACTCAGTGCGCTTTCGCGCAGCATGGTCAGCTGTTCAGCGCGTTCGCTGTCGTGGGTGGTGGTCATGATGGGGTGGGTTGCGTTGTCGGTTGATCGGTATCGACGAGGCCGCTGTCGGCCCCGGCGGGAGGAAAATCGGCCATGGGCGTCTCAATAGGATTTGGGCAGGCCCAGCACCTTCTCGGCGATGAAGCACAGGATGAGTTGCGGGCTGATCGGTGCAACGCGCGGGATCATCATTTCGCGCAGGTAGCGCTCGACGTGGTACTCCTTGGCGAAACCAAAGCCGCCCAGCGTGGCCATGGCGCGCTGGCAGGCGTTGAAGCCGGCTTCGGCCGCCATGTACTTGGCGGCATTGGCATCAGCGCCGCAGTCCAGCTTGTTGTCGTATTTCCAGGCCGCGCGCATCGCCATCATCTCGGCGGCTTCCAGCTCCATCCACGATTGCGCCAGCGGATGCTGGATGGCCTGGTTCTTGCCAATGGGGCGGTCGAACACCACGCGTTCACCGGCGTACTGGACGGCCACCTCCAGCGCCTTGCGGCCCAGGCCGATCGCTTCGCCAGCGATCAGCACCCGCTCCGGGTTCATGCCGTGCAGGATGTACTCAAAGCCGCGCCCCTCTTCGCCGATGCGGTCCTCCACCGGGACCCGCAGGCCGTCGATGAAGACTTGGTTGGAATCGACCGCCTTGCGCCCCATTTTTTCGATTTCACGCACTTCGACAAAACGGCGGTCGAGGTCGGTGTAGAACAGGCTCAGGCCGAAGGTCGGTTTCTTGCAGTCCTCGATCGGCGTGGTGCGCGCCAGGATCAGCATTTTTTCGGCTACCTGGGCGGTCGAGATCCAGACCTTCTGGCCGGACAGCACGTAGTGATCGCCCGAGCGCTCGGCGCGGGTGGTCAGTCGGGTGGTGTTCAGCCCGGTGTTGGGCTCGGTGACGGCGAAGCAGGCTTTTTCCTTGCCCTGGATCAGCGGCGGCAGCATGCGGCGTTTTTGCGCCTCGTTGCCAAACACGGCCACGGGCTGCAAACCGAAAATGTTCATGTGCACCGCCGATGCGCCCGACAGCCCGGCGCCCGACTGTGAGATGGTTTGCATCATCACGGTCGCTTCACTGATGCCCAGTCCGCCACCGCCATATTCCTGTGGCAGGCAAACGCCGAGCCAGCCGCCGTCAGCCAGAGCACGGTGCAGTTCATGTGGAAAGCCGCCGACCCGGTCACGTTCGAGCCAGTAGCTGTCGTCGAAGCGGGCGCAGATTTTGCCGATCGCTTCGCGAATGGTTTCGTGTTCTGGGTTGGGGGTGAAATCCATGGGGTGTTCCAGTGGGTTCAGATCGCCAGACCGAGGCGTGTGCCCTGGTCAATGGCGCGCAAGGCATCGAGTTCGGTGGCCAGCTCGGCGCCGCCGATGACATCGGGCGCCAGGCCGAGCGCGCGCAATTTGGCGACCAGTGCGTTCTCGCTGTCCTGGCCGGCGCAAACCACGATGGTGTCCACATGCAGCGTCTGTGGCACACCGTTGACGCTCAGGTGCAGGCCCGCATCGTCGATGCGTTCATAGACGCAAGCCGACAAGGTGCGCAGGCCGCGCCGTGCCAGTTCGGCCTTGAGCGCCCAGCCGGTGGTCATTCCCAGGCTGCGTCCGGGTTTTTCAGGTTTTCTCTGCAACAGGGTGACTTCGCGTGGCGCACTGACCGGCTGTGCCGGTTTGAGGCCGCCCGCAGCTGCGGGCGAGGTATCGACGCCCCATTCAGCGTAAAACTGCTCGACCGCCTGGGGCGCGTTGGCAGCGTGACCCGCCTGCTCGTCATGCAGCAGGAAGGTGGCCACGTCGAAGCCGATGCCCCCGGCACCGATGACCGCGACCCGGTGGCCCGCTTGCACCCGGCCCGACAGCAGGTCGGCATAGCTCACCACCTTGGGGTGGCTGATGCCCGGAATTTGCGGCAGGCGCGGGCGCACGCCGGTGGCGATCACGATGCGGTCGTAGTGACCGGCAGCGAGAGAGGGGGCGTCCGCTGGGTTGTTGAGCTTGAGCGTCACACCGTGCCGCGCCACGCCCTGCTTGAAGTAGCGAAGCAGTTCATTGAACTCCTGCTTGCCCGGCACGGCCCGGGCCAGGTTCAACTGGCCGCCAATCTCGGGCCCGGCCTCGAACAGGGTGACTGCATGACCGCGTTCGGCCGCAGTCAGCGCGCAGGCCAGTCCGGCTGCGCCGGCACCGATCACCGCCACCTTGCGCTGCATGGCCCGTGGCGGCAACAGCGAGAACTCCAGCTCGCGCCCGGCGCGTGGATTGACCAGGCAGGTGGCGGGGCGGTCGGCGAAGATGTAGTCTAGGCAGGCTTGGTTGCAGGCGATGCAGGTGTTGATCTCGTCGGCGCGGCCCTCGGCTGCCTTGCGCACGAAGTCGGCATCGGCCAGGAAGGGGCGCGCCATCGACACCATGTCGGCGTCGCCGCTGGTCAGGATGTCTTCGGCCAGATCGGGCGTGTTGATCCGGTTGGAGGCGATGACGGGAATCGTCACCGCTTTTTTGATGCGGGCCGCTGCAAAGCGCCAGGCGGCGCGCGGCACCACGTAGGCAATGGTCGGAACACGGGCTTCGTGCCAGCCGATGCCGGTGTTGAGGATGTCAGCGCCGGCGGCCTGCACCGCCTGCGCGAGTTGGATGATTTCAGCGGCCGGGGCACCGCCCTCGACCAGATCGAG
>DCVY01000112.1 GCA_002327945.1 Acidovorax delafieldii
TTCGGCGGGCACTTCGCGGTGCTCGCGCTCGAACCAGGCGGAGCGGGTGATGCGGTCCTGCGGCGGCTCTTCGCGCCCGCGCCGCGACGTACCGGCGTTGGCTTGCAGCCAGGTGTTGATCTGCTGCACGCTGGCCGCGTCGAGCGAGGCATCGCTGCCGTAATGCTTGTCCAGCCCGCTCATGATGCGCTGCCAGGAGCGTGCGGGCAGCAGGCCGGGCGGATACGCCATGTGGCAGGCGGCGCATTCTTGCTGGTAGGCCGGCAGCCGTGCTGCAGGCTGCAGGTGTGGCGAGTCGGCACGCGCGAGGCCGGCAGCCGCAAGGCTCAGGGCCAGGGCCGCGGACAGGGAAATGCTGGGGCGCATGGGGTGCTTCCTTTCTGAGAGCAGGGTGAAGGGCTGGGGCCGCGTCAGGGCTGCAGCGAGAGCAGCCAGGCCAGCACGTCGGCTTTTTCCTGCGCCGTGCATTCGCGCTCGAGCACGTCCTTGCAGTTGCGGCGAAACCATTTGTCGGCCTTGGCGCTGTCGGTGAAGCGCTCGGGGTTGAAGGCAGGAGCGAGCGCGGCGATGGGCTTGCCCGTGCCGGCGTGGCGCCCCTGCATCGTGGGGTTGGCGCCGTGGCAGCTGGCGCAAGACCACTCACCGCCGTGCTGGTTGCGGAAAAAGTCGCGCCCGCGCGCGGCGTCCGGCGCGGTCTTGGCGGCGTTCGTCCAGCGCTGCCATTGCGCGGTGGCCGTGGTGTCTGCGGCCACGGCAGTCGTGCTGAACAGGGCCGAAGCAAGGCACAGCAGTGCCGCCAGCCGGCATGCGGCACTGGGGATGGCGCACGGTGAAAAAGGGCGGATGTTTTGCATGCCGCCATGGTGCGGGGCGCTGCTGAACGTTCTCTGAAGAGCGCTGCGGCATCCGTGCGGCGTTTGCTCGGCAGCTGTGGCGGCCCCGGTGCGGTCGATTCATCACAAAGACGCAACGACATGCGCAGAGCATGCCGGGTATGGCCTTTGTCCCTACGAGCGCAGCAACATCAGACAGGCGGCAGGCAGTGGCACACTTTGCCTGCCCCTTCGCAATGACGATCAAAAAATGAACAGCCCCACCGCCCCGCGCCCGCCCGTGCCCCCGCTGGCCACTTCGTCCTACGGGGGCGATGAGGTCGGCCTGATTTGCGGCTACCTGTTCGACCCCGAGGCGGCGCAGCAGATACGTGCGCTGGGCTCGGACGAGGCCGCGGCCTGGCTGGCCGAGGTGGCGCAGGCCGGGGGCGGCGGTGCCGCCGCGGCGCAGGGCAGCAGCTATCTGTGGCTGCATTTCAATCTGAGCAATGTGCAGGCCGAGCGTTGGCTGGTGCGGCACGCACAGCTCACGGATGCGTTTTTCGAGGCGCTGCACGAAGGCGTGCGCTCTACCCGTATCGAGCGCTCTGGCGATGACTTGGTGGCCGTGCTCAGCGACTTGCAGTTCGACTTCGATCTCGAATCGTCCGACGTGTCCACGCTGTGGATCAGCGTGGGGCCGCGCCTGGTCGTCACGGCGCGCACCAGCCCGCTGCGCTCGGTGGACGTGCTGCGCACGGCGGTGCGCGCGGGCGAAGTGCCGCCTTCGAGCACCGGCCTGCTCGAGCACTTGCTGCGCACGCAGGCCGACGTGCTGGTGGGCATAGTGCGCAGCGTGACGGCGCGCATCGACACCATCGAGGACGAACTGCTGGCCGGGCGCCTGGACCACAAGCGCGCCCGCCTGGGTGCCATGCGCCGGCTGCTGGTGCGGCTGCAGCGCCTGCTGGCGCCCGAGCCGGCAGCGCTGTTTCGCCTGCTGCAGCGCCCGCCCGGGTGGATGGCGGGGGCCGACGTGGACGGCCTGCGTGGGGCCACCGAGGAGTTTTCGCTGGTGCTGCGCGATATGCAGGCGCTGGAGGAGCGCATCAAGCTGCTGCAGGAAGAAGTCGCCGCCGGCGTGAACGAGGAGAACAACCGCAGCCTGTTCGTGCTGACCATGGTGACGGTGCTGGCGCTGCCCATCAACATCCTGGCCGGCCTGTTCGGCATGAACGTCGGCGGCATCCCGCTGGCCGATCATCCGCATGGCTTTTGGGTGCTCGTGGGCGTCATTGCCGCCTTCAGCGCCCTTGCGGCCTGGCTGGCGTTTCGGAACAAGCGCTGAGGGGCTCAGGTGGGTCAGGGGTCTCAGGCGGAAACTTGTCGAGCCCGATAAAGCATATCCAGCGTGATATGGCGGACCTCGAGCTTGCTTTGCTCGATGTGCGCACGCAGGAGGCGCTGGGCTTCTTGGGCGCGTCGGCGGACGATGGCCCGCAAGATTGCAGCATGCTCTGCGTAGGTGGCTTCTATTCGGCTGGATTTGGTGAAGTCCAGCCTGCGTATGATGCGGATGCGGTCGGTGATTTCGCCATGCACGCGCACCATCTCGCGGTTGCAGCTGCCTTCCACCAGGCTGTGATGAAAGGCTTCGTCTAGGTCACGTACTGCGGCGGGGGTGTCCAGGCGCTGGCTGGCCGGAACTTCCCAGCGAGCCGTCAGACTGTCCAGGCTGGCGCGATCCAGGCTTTCGCACAGACGGCCCACTGCGTGGCATTCCAGCAGGATGCGCAGATCGTAGAGCTCGTCGAACTTGTCGAAGTCCAACGGCGCTACCTGCCAGCCCAGCTTGGGAAAGACCCGCAGAAAGCCCTCACGCTGCAGGCGCTGCAGGGCCTGGCGCAAAGGGGTGCGGCTGACCTGCACGTGCTCGGTCAGCTCCGTCTCGCTGAAACGGTCTCCCGGCATCAGGCGGAAGTCGAAGATCAGGCCCTTGATGCGGTCGTAGGCCTGGTCGGCCAGCGTGGGACGCGCTTTATTGCTGGCCGTCGGGGCGAGGCTGGAGGCTGGGGCGAACGGCAGGCGCGGCTTCATCGGGGCGTCATCATACGAAACAGGACAGTGGTTCAGGCGCTCTTCCAAGGGATCATGCTCACATGGGCGCTGACGATGCGCCAGCCTTCTGGCAGGCGTGCCCAGACTTGAGTCTGGAAGCCCCGCAGTGTGGTGTCGCTGCGCACAAACTCCACCTGCGCTACCGCATGGTCTGGCCCGAAGGCATGGAGGCGCAGATGCTCTAGGCGGCGGGTGAAGTTTGGCGCCGGTGTGGCCTGGCGGTAGGCCACCAGTTCGGCATGGCCCCACTGGCGGTCGGCGACGCCGTAGCGGGTGGTGCGTGGGTTGTTCCAAAAGAAGGCGTTGAGGGTTTCGACATCGTTGCTCATCAGCGCACGCTCGTAGGCGTGAAAGGCGGCTTCCACCTCGCCCAGTATTTCGGGCAGGTCGATTTGTTCGTTTCTGAGTGGCATGGTCGTTTTGGCAAAGGGTCAGCCGAGGTTGGCCAGGTAGGCGCGCCAGCCGCCGTGGGCGCTGATGTCCGGCGCGTCAGCCAGGGCAGCGCCTTCGCAAATGAAGCCCTTGACCCAACTGCCGTCAAACAGCTCCACGGAACCCAGGCCCAGGGGCGGCGGAATCAATGCCAGGAAGGAACCCACCCGGTACAGAGGCATCTCATAGACCTCCACTTCGATGGCATGGCCAGCTTCGCCAGGGGCCACCCGGGCCAGGCCGGGCTTGGGTGGCGTAGTGCCTGGCAGGGCGTGCAGGCGGTAGGCTGGTGCAGTGCGGGTGCGGTACCGCAGGCGGCAGCCCCGTTCCGTGAGTTGATGGTGCAGTGGCAGCCCCTGCAGATGGGCACCGACCACTGCCAGCTTCAGGGTGGGGGCGGCGTTCAAGCTGCGCCGCAAGGCATAGTCTTCGTTGCGAGCAGGCCGCAGTCGCGCTCCGAGAAAGGCACCAGGCTCAGCCAGCCGGGCCGCTTCCCAGTGCTGACCCCACTGCGTCAGGGCCGCATCGGCGCCGCCCGGGCCGATCAGGGTGATGCCGAAGGGCAGGCCGGCGGTGGTGAAGCTACTGGGCAGAGCCAGGGCCGACCAGCCCAACAGGTTGACGAAGTTGGTGTAGCGGCCCAGTGCGCTGTTGCGCGCGATGGGTTCGGCTGCCACCTCGGCCCGCGTCGGGTGGGTGGGGGCCGTAGGCACCAGCAGGGCGTCCAGCCCCTCCCACAGCGGTGCCACCGCGCGGGCCAGGGTTTCGAGCTGGTAGTGGCCTTCGAAGACCTGGGCGGCATCGAAGCGGCGCGCTTGCAGGATGAGTTCGCGCACCACCGGGTCCAAGGTCGCGGGCTGGCGTTCTATCAGCTCGCGGATGGCGGCGTAGCGTTCGGCGATCCAGGGCCCGTCATACAGCAGGTTGGCCACGGCGAACAGCGGCTCGAAGTCCACCGGCACCAGTTCGGCACCCAGGGCTTGGGCGCGGGCCAGGGCAGACTTCCATGCAGCGGGGTAGCCCAGGGCCGCGTCCAACCCGGTAGCGTCGGGTATGCCGATGCGCGGACGCTCGGGCAGCCAGGCCGGCTGCAGCACCGGGTGGGGAAGGGGCGAGCCGGCATCCGGCCCGTCAATGACCGCCGCCACTTCTGCGGCATCGCCCAGGGTCAGGGCGAAGACGCTAACCACGTCCAGCGTACGGCAAGCCGGCACCACGCCCTGCATGCCTATGCGGTGGGGTGTGGGCTTGAGACCTACGATGTGGTTGTAGCCGGCCGGCACGCGGCCTGAGCCGGCGGTGTCCGTGCCCAGCGCAAAGGGCACCAGACCACGTGCGACGATTGAGGCCGAGCCCGAACTGGAACCGCCGCTGACGTAAGCGGGATCGAAGGTGTTGGGTACCTCGCCATAGGGCGAGCGGGTGCCGACCAAGCCGGTGGCGAACTGGTCCAGATTGGTCTTGCCCACCAGCACTGCACCAGCTGCACATAGGCGGGCCACTACGGTGGCATCGGCATCGGCCGTGTGGGCGAAGGCAGGGCAGGCTGCGGTGGTGGTCCATCCGGCTGCATCGATATTGTCCTTCACCGCGAACGGAATTCCCCAGAGCGGCGCCTGCGCTGGGTCCAGGCTGTCCAGGCGGGCCAGTTCGGCGGCCAGGCTGGTGGCGTCCAGCCGGCTGATCCAGGCGGGGTCGTCGGGCGCAAGGCGGGCCAGCAGCGCGCCCAGCAGGATGGCGGGCTGGGCGCCGGCTGCGTAGGCGCCACGCCAGTCGGCCAGGGTCACGGGGATATTCATGCGTAAAGACTTTCGATCAACGGCGCGGCCAGGCTGGTCCAGCCAACGATGGCACCCTGGGCGCGGATCATTTCCAGGGTGGCCTGCTTGAATTCGGGGAAGTAGCTGGCGGTGCAATCCTCGACCAGCAGGCAGTCGTAGCCACGGTCGTTGGCTTCGCGCATCGAGGTCTGCACGCAGACCTCGGTGGTCACCCCCATGAACGCCAGGTGGGTGATCCCGCAGCCTTGCAGCAGGGCGTGCAGGGGGGTGGCGTAGAAGGCGCCCTTGCCAGGTTTGTCGATAACGAATTCACCCAGCCGCGGGGCCAGTTGGGGAATGATCTGGTTGCCCGGCTCGCCCGCGATCAAGATCCGGCCCATGGGCCCTTCATCGCCGATACGCAGCTGGGGTTTACCGCGCTGGCGCTTGGCCTGGGGGCAGTCGGACAGATCCGGCGCATGCGCCTCACGGGTGTGCACCACCAG
>DCVY01000022.1 GCA_002327945.1 Acidovorax delafieldii
CTAGCGGCGATTCCGGCGGGTGACTGAAGCGCACCAGCCACCAATCAGATGCCAGCCGTAGAGCCAGGGTCTTAGCCACCGCAGGGTCGTTGGTTTGAAGGTTCGTTCGAACCCGCAAGCTGTAACGGGGTTGATGAGCCACGGGAACGCGTATCTGGAACCAGAAGCTTCCGTGGTGGGTGGTCAGGTATGTAGTTCGCGACATCAAGCATCTCCAAGGTAGGAAGGGATGCGGGATGGCGCCAAAAAAAATGGCACAACAGCGAAAAGCTAATGTGCCACCTTGATGTGCCACCAAATGATTTTCGAGTCCTGATAAATCAGAAAACTCTTTTAAAATCAATCAATTAGCGTTACTTGGCGGAGAGGGTGGGATTCGAACCCACGGTAGTGTTGCCACTACGCCTGATTTCGAGTCAGGTACATTCGACCACTCTGCCACCTCTCCTGTGTGTCGAAGCTTTCGATTATAGCAAGGTTTTCAGGGTGCCAAAACGGTAACACCGCCCATGTAAGGCCAGAGCACTTCAGGAATCGTTACGCAGCCATCGGCCTGCTGGTAGTTCTCCAGCACCGCCACCAGCGTGCGGCCCACGGCCAGGCCGGAGCCGTTGAGGGTGTGCACCAGCTCGTTCTTGCCTTGGGCGTTCTTGAAACGAGCCTGCAGGCGGCGGGCCTGGAAAGCCTCGCAGTTGCTCACCGAGCTGATCTCGCGGTAGGTGTTCTGCGCAGGCAGCCACACTTCCAGGTCATAGGTCTTGGCGGCGCCAAAGCCCATGTCGCCCGTGCACAGGCTCATCACGCGGTAGGGCAGGCCCAGCTTTTGCAGGATGGTCTCGGCGTGGCGGGTCATTTCTTCGAGCGCCTCGTAGCTCTGGTCGGGGTGCACGATCTGCACCATCTCGACCTTGTCGAACTGGTGCTGGCGGATCATGCCGCGCGTGTCGCGACCGTAGCTGCCGGCCTCGGAGCGGAAACACGGTGTGTGTGCCGTGAGCTTGATGGGCAGCTCGGACTCGGCCACCACCACGTCGCGCACAAAGTTGGTCAGCGGCACTTCGCTGGTGGGGATGAGGTAGAGCGCGGCGTTGTCGGGCACAGGCTCGCCGTCCTGGCCGCCCTTCTTGGCGGCGAACAGGTCGGATTCAAACTTGGGCAACTGGCCGGTGCCCTTGAGCGAGTCCGCGTTGACGGCATAGGGAACGTAGCACTCGGTGTAGCCATGCTCGCCGGTCTGCACATCCAGCATGAACTGGCTGAGCGCGCGGTGCAGGCGGGCGATCTGGCCTTTCATCACCGTGAAGCGTGAGCCCGAGAGCTTCACGCCCATATCAAAGTCCAGGCCCAGCGGGGTGCCTACATCCACATGGTCCTTCACCTCGAAGGCAAAGGTGCCGGGCGTGCCCCAGCGGCGCACTTCCACGTTGCCGGCTTCATCGGCACCCACGGTCACGCTCTCGTGCGGCAGATTGGGCACCGCCGCCAGCATGGCCTGCAGTTCGGCCTGGATCTGCTCCAGGCGGGCGGCGGATTGCTCCAGCTCCATCTTGGACGCGGCCACCTGGGCCTTGGCGGCCTCGGCGCCGTCCTTGTCACCCTTGCCCATGAGCACGCCGATCTGCTTGGACAGCTGGTTGCGCTGGGCTTGCAACTCCTCCGTGCGGGTCTGCAGCGTCTTGCGCTCGGATTCCAGCGCCTGGAACGCTTCCACGTTCAGGAAGGCCTGGGGCTTTTTGCGGGTTTCCAGGCGCGCGATGGCGTTGTCGAGGTCTTTGCGTAGAAGAAGAATGTCAAGCATGGAGCGATTTTAGGGGGTGGCGTGTCTGCCCCAGTGCAAGGTGGGCCACGCGGGGCGCAACACACCGAGACACGCTGCATTGCAGTGCGCGGCCGGGCATGCCGATAACATGGCCACATGGGCTGCAAGCGGCCCGCAGGAGACAAACATGTTTTTTGTGTTCGGCCCGTCAGGCCAGATGTACCGGGGCGGACCAGAAAATCTGGCGCAGATCACGGCAGTACGCCGGGTGGCGCGCCCCAAGGCGCTGCGCACACAGGGCACCGAGGTGGATACCACCCTTTCGCCCACTGCATCTGCATCTGCACCCGCGCCGGGGCCCGCAGCCACCGCCGTGAACCTGCGCGCACAAGGCGCGGTCAGCGCCTACGCGCAGGCCGGGCAAGGCCCCCAGTTGGCACGCCAGCCCCTGACCCAGGTGCGCGATGTGATGACCACGGCTGCCCTCAGCGTGCCCCCCAACCTGCGCGTGACCGATGCGTGGCATTTCCTGGCCGAGCGCCAGGTGGCGCAGGCCCCGGTGGTCGATGCGCTGGGCCGCGTGATCGGGCTGCTGCTGCGCGCCGACATGGCGCCGCCGGATCTGCTGCCTGAACCCGGCGCCGCGAGAAAGGCCATTGACCTGGCGCACCGCACGGTCTCCGAAGTCATGGTGAGCCCCGTGCCCACGGTGGCCGCCGATACCGAGCTGCGCCGCGTGGCTGCCGTGCTGCTCGACACCGGGTTGCCGGGCCTGCCGGTGACCGACGAAGCCGGCGTGCTGTCGGGCTTCATCGCGCGCACCGACATTTTGCGGGCCGTGGCGGCCGACCCGCCGCTGGATTTGTGGAGCGGGCCCGCAGTGTCGCTATAGCGTCTGGGCCGTGCGATTCGAGCCCAATCGACCGGCCAGGGATGACCTGCATATAAAGCCCCGCTCAATGCCCCGCTGGCCCTGTCTCGGGCGAGCGCTCGGAAATTTCCAGACCGGTGGCCGGGTCGATCCTGAGGCCCTTGGGCAGCGGGAACTTGACGGCCTCCTCAATGCCGTGCATCTTGCGCACCGACACCGCGCCCAGCGTCTTGATGCGTTCGATCACCTGCTGCACCAGAATTTCGGGGGCCGATGCGCCGGCCGTGAGGCCCACGCGGGCAATGCCATCAAACCATTCGTGGCGCAGCTCGTCCGCACTGTCCACCATGTAGGCCGTGGTGCCCAGGCGGGCCGCCAGTTCGCGCAGGCGGTTGCTGTTGGAGCTGGTGGGGCTGCCCACCACGATCACCACATCCACCTGCGGGCTGAGCAGCTTGACGGCGTCCTGCCGGTTTTGCGTGGC
>DCVY01000086.1:0-6499 GCA_002327945.1 Acidovorax delafieldii
GGTAACCTCTCACCCTACTCGATTCAGCCGCTTGATTGAGCCCGGTGGTTGAATTGATGGCAAATGGTTGCAACAAACCATCTTGGTGCAAATCAGGAATCTACGCCCTATTTATCTCATCCTCTACAGTTCGAGAATTCCATATCGCACCGGCAGGACAGCGCTTTGCTGGGCGACAGCGTCATGCAATAGTGGCCATTGCGCTGAGTGCCGTTGCTGCGGTTTGTGGATTCCGTGCTGGCGCTGGGGGCCTCGGGGGCGCTGGTATTGATTGCTGGTGCTGCCTTTGGGGTGGCCAAGGGAACCTTGGCATCGCGTCTGGTACTGGCTTTTGTGCAGGTGGGGCTGGTCGCACTGCATCTCCAGCTTGCGCAGGGCATGCCGGAGTTCCACTTCGGCGTGTTCGTTACGCTGGCCCGGTTGCTGGTGTATCTTGACTGGCGCGCCCCATCGTGTGGGCCGCACTGTTGTTTGCCATGCACCATGTGCTGTTCGACCGTTTGCAGGCGGCGGGTTTCGGTGTGTATTGCATGACCAGCCCTGACTTTGCGCGGGTGGCGTTGCACGCGGTGTAAGGCATGTACGAGACCGTGACCACCGTTCAGGAGGTAGCCGCCAGCATGGCGCTGGCCTGCCAGGAGATTGCGATAGGTGCACAAGACCTGTCGGTGCGCACCGAAGACACCGCAGGCTGAACATGCGGGTTCGGTTCCAGCCCCATGGGCTGACGATTGACATGGAGCTGGTTTGCAATATCGACCAAAATCCCGTGCGCCAGGCCATCGTGGCCGGTATTGCGCGGCCTGGGCATTGACATCGTGGCCGAAGGTATCGAGACGACGCAAGAGTCCGGGCACCTGCGTTCAGCCGGAATTCACTACCAGCAAGGCGACCTGTTCGCAAAACCGGTCTGGGAGACCTTGCCGCTGGCGCGTGGTGGCGTTTGATGCAGGCCGGGGGCGAGCGTAGCCTTTTACCTACAAGACTCTTCTGGTTGCGACTGCGGGACGCGTCCTGTGCTCAATGGCTGTCAGAACTCACGGCTATGGGTGGGCCGGATCAGGTTTGCAGAAAAATAAGTGCTTCGGTGTTTTCCTTCACTTTTGTGGCGCAATTCTTGGGTACAGTGGACACGAACAACATCACAACCAGGAGAAATCACATGAGTCAGAAAGTAGCGTATGTCACTGGTGGCATGGGTGGAATCGGAACTGCCATCTGCCAGCGTTTGCACAAGGAAGGGTTCACCGTGGTTGCCGGATGCGGCCCGACACGCGACGCCACCAAGTGGCTTGATGAGCAAAAAACGCTGGGCTACACCTTTCACGCATCGGTAGGCAATGTCGGCGATTGGGATTCCACCGTCGAAGCCTTCTCCAAGACCAAGGCCGAACATGGTTCGATCGATGTGCTGGTGAACAATGCCGGCATCACGCGTGACCGCATGTTCCTCAAGATGACCCGCGAGGAATGGGATCAGGTGATCGAGACCAACCTCAACAGCATGTTCAACGTTACCAAGCAGGTGGTGGCCGACATGGTTGAAAAGGGCTGGGGCCGAATCATCAATATCAGCAGTGTGAATGGCGCCAAGGGCCAGGCGGGCCAGACCAACTATTCCGCAGCCAAGGCCGGCATGCATGGCTTCAGCATGGCGCTGGCGCAAGAACTGGCGACCAAGGGCGTGACGGTGAATACCGTGAGCCCCGGATACATCGGCACTGACATGGTCAAGGCCATTCGCCCCGATGTGCTGGAAAAAATCGTTGCCACTGTGCCGGTCAAGCGCCTGGGCGAGCCCAGCGAGATTGCCTCCATCATCGCCTGGCTGGCTTCGGATGAAGGTGGCTATGCCACCGGCGCCGATTTTGCCGTCAACGGTGGATTGCACATGGGCTGAAACCTGCCTGAGAGGCTGAGCGTCTTTTGCCTATGACTGCCTTGCACGCCAAAACGCCCCTGCTTGTCGTTGCCAATGCCCGCCATAGCCCGCCATAGCCCGCGCTATGGCGGTGCTTTTCGCCTTGATGAGTGGCGTTTTGACCCGCCTTTCGGGCACGGGAAAAAGACGCTCAGCCTCTGGGCAGACAACAAAAAAAACCCCACGATGTGGGGTTTTTTGTTGAGAAGAATATGAATGAAAGCAAGGCATGCCCCGCCATGGATGTGGCGGCGGCTACGCCTCAAACGCGGTGCGGTGTGCGCTTGCGGTCGCGTTCGTCTTCGGGCCAAGCGGACAAGATAGCGGTGGTATTCATACTGGAAAACTCCTGTGATGCACCAACAACGCGCTCGCTTGGGGCCTGGTTGACAGCCAAACGCAAAAAAATGCAACCAGATCACCCGCTGATCCAGTGGAAATTTCAGCCTCAAAATTAATAGCGTTCAGCGCTGATTGGTATTGGCTTGAGGCCCGATTAATTGCAGGCAATTGCAAGATTCTACGTATCAGGCACTGGTGCCAACGCCGATTTCTTCCAGTTCTGCGGAAATTTCCAGCCAACGTTCTTCCAGCCGCGCTGTCTCATCGTGGCCGCCTTTCAGGCTCCGGCCAAGGTCTGCGATTTCTGCCGGTGGCAACGCCTGGGTGAGGCGCTCTTCCAGACTCGTCCGCTCTGCAACCAGGGCGGACAGGCGTTGGTCGATCTGTTCGAGTTCGCGTTTCAGGGGCCGTGTTCTTTCTGCCAGCTGCTGGCGGGCCTGGGCATCCTGCTTGCGCTGCTCCTTGGTGTCGATGGCAGGTTTTGCATCAGTCTGGCCTTTGGTGCCTGTCTGGTCTGCCCCAGAGGCTACTGAAACTGCAGCAATGGCCGCAGCGACAACCGGCGCAGGGGTTGCGCTGGCCTTGAGCGCTGCGCTGTCGGCAGCGGCCTCCAGCTTGGCCAGCTCGCGCTGGCGCTTGGCCTCATCCAGCAGATAGCGCTGGTAATCATCGAGGTCACCGTCGAACGGCCCCACGGCGCCACGCCCGACCATCCAAAACTCGTCGCAGACGGCGCGCAGCAGGGCGCGGTCGTGGCTGACCAGCATGACGGTGCCTTCAAACTCGTTGAGCGCCATCGACAGCGCCTCGCGCGTGGCCAGGTCCAGGTGGTTGGTGGGCTCGTCGAGCAGCAGCAGGTTGGGGCGCTGCCAGACGATCATGGCCAGCACCAGGCGGGCTTTTTCGCCGCCGCTCATGCTGCCCACGCTTTGCTTGACCATGTCACCGGTGAAGTTGAACGTGCCCAGATAGCTGCGCAAATCCTGCTCACGGCTCGGTTCGCGGCTGTTGGGGCCCAGCTCGCGGGCCAGGCGGATCATGTGTTCCAGCGGGTTCTCGTGCGGGCGCAGAACGTCCAGCTCCTGCTGGGCGAAGTAGCCGATCGACAGGCCCTTGCCCTCGGTTACCGTGCCGGCCAGCGGTGCCATGGTGCGCGCAATGGTCTTGACCAGCGTGGACTTGCCCTGGCCGTTGGCGCCCAGAATGCCGATGCGCTGGCCTGCCAGGACGCTGCGGCTGACGTTTTGCAGGATGGTGGTTTCCGCGCCATCCTCTGTGCGGTAGCCGAACGCGGCATCGCTGATAGCGAGCATCGGGTTGGGCAGGTTCTGCGGTTCCTTGAATTCGAAGGTGAACTCGGCCTCGGCCAGCACGGGCGCGATCTTTTCCATGCGGTCGAGCGCCTTGACGCGGCTTTGCGCCTGTTTGGCCTTGCTGGCCTTGGCCTTGAAGCGGTCGATGAACTTCTTGAGGTGGGCGATCTTTTCTTGCTGCTTGGAAAAACTGGCCTGCTGCAATTCGAGCTGCTGGGCGCGCAGGTCCTCGAACTTGCTGTAGTTGCCGCCGTAGCGTGTGATCTGCGCGTTGTCGATGTGCATGGTGACGTTGGTCACGGCATCAAGGAACTCACGGTCATGGCTGATGACGATCATCGTGCCTTCATAGCGCTTGAGCCAGGCTTCCAGCCAGACGAGGGCATCAAGGTCCAAGTGGTTGGTGGGCTCGTCGAGCAGCAGCAGATCCGAGGGGCACATCAGCGCGCGGGCCAGCTGCAGGCGCATGCGCCAGCCGCCCGAGAAGCTGTTGACGGGCTTGTCCAGCTCGGACACCTTGAAACCCAGGCCCAGGATGAGCGCTTGGGCGCGTGGCACGGCGTCGTGGTCGCCGGCATCGGCCAGGTCGGTGTAGGCGTGGGCGATGGCCATGCCGTCGTCTGCGGCTTCCGCCTGCGCCAGCGTGACGCGCAGCTCTGCCAGGCGGGTGTCGCCAGCCACCACGAAGTCGGTGGCCGGTTCATCGGTTTCGGGCATGTTCTGCGCCACCTGTGCCATGCGCCACTGCGTGGGAATGTAGCAGTCGCCACCGTCTTCGTGCAGGGAGCCATTGAGCAGGGCAAACAGGCTTGATTTGCCAGCGCCGTTGCGCCCCACCAGCCCGACCTTTTCGCCAGGGTTGATGGTAGCGTTGACGCCATTGAGCAGCACCTTGGCGCCGCGGCGCAAGGTGACATTTTTAAGAGTGATCATCAGGAAGAGAAAAATGCAACCAGGGCCTGGCGTGTCGCCAAAAGCACCTGGTCTTCGCCCGCGCTGGTATCTATCCAGTACACAGGCAGCTGCCCGAAGGCAGCTTCAAAGTGGGAACGCTCGTTGCCGATTTCGAGAACGAGCACCGCATTTTCGCTCATGCGGGTGGGGGCGTCTTGTAGTAGCTGGCGAATGAAGTCCATGCCATCGGCGCCGCCCGCCAGCGCAAGGGTGGGTTCGGCCAGGTATTCGGCGGGCAATTGCGCCATGCTGACCGCGTTCACATAGGGTGGATTGCACAGAATCAGGTCCCAGGGCCCGGGCAGTTGTGCCAGGCCATCCGACAACTGCAATGTGATGCGGTCTTGTAAACCATGCCGGTCCACATTGGTGCGGGCCACGGCCAGCGCATCGGGCGAGATGTCGGCGCCCGTGACTTCGATGTCGGGCCAGGCCATGGCTGCCAGCACCGCAAGGCTGCCGTTGCCGGTGCAAAGATCCAGCACGCGGCGCGTGTGCTCGCCCAGAAAATCATCGATGCTGCCATCGACCAGCAACTCGGCGATGAGACTGCGCGGCACGATGGTGCGTTCGTCCACATAGAACGGCACGCCTTGCAGCCAGGCCTCGCGGGTGAGGTAGGCGGCCGGCTTGCGGGTGCGAATACGCTCATCAAAAAGTGTAGCGGCCTGTGCAATTTCATCGGGTGTTACAGGCCGATTAGCCACGGAATCGGGGCCATCGCCCAGGTCGCTGTCCAGCGCCAGACCCAGGCGCCACAGCACCAGCCAGGCGGCTTCGTCATGGGCATTGGTGGTGCCATGCCCGAAAGAAACGCCAGCGGCGGCGAGCAGGTCGGCGCCGGACTGCACCAGCGCGGCCACGGTGCCGCCTTGCAGGGCGGGCAGGGCAGTGCTGGTCATACTGCGGCCGCCTGTGTGGCAGGCAGTGGGGCCGATGGTGCCATGCCGGCCTGGTGGTTCAGGTTTTCGAGGGTGCGGCGGTAGATGTTTTTGAGTGGCTCGATGTCGGCCACCACCACATGCTCGTCGATCTTGTGGATGGTGGCGTTGGGCGGGCCCAGTTCAATCACCTGCGGGCAGATCTGCGCGATGAAGCGGCCATCGCTGGTGCCGCCGGTGGTGGACAGCTCGGTGGTGATGCCGGTTTCGGCCAGGATGGCTTGCTGCACCGCCGTGACGAGGTCGCCCGGGGTGGTCAGAAAGGGCTGGCCGCCCAGCGTCCACTGCAGGTCGTATTCGAGGCTGTGGCGGTCCAGCAGGCTGTACACGCGCTGCTTGAGCCCTTCGGCCGTGGATTCGGTGGAGAAGCGGAAATTGAAGTCCACCACCACCTCGCCCGGGATCACGTTGGTGGCGCCGGTGCCGCCGTGCATGTTGCTGATCTGCCAGCTGGTGGGCGGAAAGAAGGCATTGCCCTTGTCCCACTCGGTGGCGGCCATTTCAGCCAGCGCCGGCAAGGCCTGGTGGATGGGGTTGCGTGCCAGTTGTGGATAGGCGATGTGGCCCTGGATGCCACGCACGGTGAGCTTGCCGCTGAGCGTGCCGCGCCGGCCGTTCTTGATCATGTCGCCCGTCTTTTCGACGGAAGTGGGCTCGCCCACGATGCAGTAGTCCAGCGACTCGCCACGTGCCTTGAGCTGCTCCACCACCACCTTGGTGCCATCGACCGAGGGGCCTTCCTCGTCACTGGTCAGCAAAAAGGCCATCGAGATGCGCGGAACGGGGTGGGCGGCCAGAAACTCTTCCACTGCCACGACGAAGGCGGCGATGGAGGTTTTCATGTCGCTGGCGCCACGACCAAAAAGTTTTCCGTCCCTGTGCGTGGGCGTAAAGGGGTGGCAGCTCCACTGCGCCAGCGGGCCGGTGGGAACCACGTCGGTGTGCCCGGCAAAGACAATGGTTTTTGGGGCTTGCTGCGTTGATGGTGCCTGCGCCGCAGGCAGTTTTGCCCACAAATTGCTGACGCG
>DCVY01000086.1:6592-13177 GCA_002327945.1 Acidovorax delafieldii
TTGGCCGCGTTGGCCGCCAGGGCAAAGTCGTTTTGCAGGCGCCACATCAGGTTGGTGGGCGAATCGGCGTGGGCCAAGCCTTCCTTGCGATCAACCCTGCCTTCCAGGATGTGCTGGGCCAAGGCTTCCTCGAAGGTCTGCGAGCCCTCGGCCATGGATTTTTCCATGGCCTCCTTCACGCCCGAGAAGTCGCCTTTTTCGAGCAGATCGGAAACCAGCTTGGTGTTGCGCATGATTTCCACAGCGGGCACACGGCCGCCGTCCAGCGCGCGCACCAGGCGCTGGGACACCACCGCCTTGAGCGCCGATGCCAGGTCGCCCAGCATGGTCGGGCGCACCTCGACGGGGTAGAAGCTCAGGATGCGGTTGAGTGCGTGGTAGCTGTTGTTGCCGTGCAGGGTGGCCAGGCACAGGTGGCCCGACTGCGCATAGGCAATGGCGGCCGACATGGTTTCACGNNTTGAACTGGTATTCGACCGGGTCTTCGATCGTGAGGATGTGCCCGGTGAGCTCATCGTTGCGGCTGTCGATCATGGAAGCCAGCGTGGTGCTCTTGCCCGAACCCGTGGCGCCCACCACCAGGATGAGGCCGCGTTTTTCCATGATCAACTCGAGCAACACGGGCGGCAGGCCCAGCGAGTCAAACGCTGGAATCTGTTGCGTGATGAAGCGGATCACCACCGCATAGCTGCCGCGCTGGCGCATGGCGCTGATACGGAACCGGCCCACGCCGTTCAGCGGCACGCCCATGTTGAGCTCGCCGGTTTCCTCTAGCTCTTCGATGCGGTCCGGGGGAACAATTTCTGAAAGCAGGTTGCGCGGCGCGTCGGGCGGCAGGATCTGGTTGTTGATCGGCACGCATTCTCCGTTGATCTTGATCAGCGCTGGCGCGTTGGCCGACAGATAGACATCGGAGGCTTTTTTCTCCGCCATCAGGCGAAGAATTCGTTCCATCGTGCTCATGGTGTTTCCCTCTGGGTGTTCGTATCGGTTGCGGCGTTGATCGCGCAGGCGTTGATGCTCAACCGCGCTCAGTCGCGCAGCAGATCGTTGATGCTGGTCTTGGAGCGCGTCTGTGCATCCACCTGCTTGACGATGATGGCAGCGTACATGCTGTAGGGCGTGCCATTGGCGGCGGTCTTGGGCAGGTTGCCGCTCACCACCACCGAGCCTGACGGCACCCGGCCATAGCTGATCTCGCCCGTGGCGCGGTTGAAAATAGGGGTGCTCTGGCCCAGGTAAACGCCCATGCCCAGCACGGAGTTTTCTTCGACGATCACGCCCTCAACCACTTCGGAGCGGGCGCCGATGAAGCAGTTGTCTTCAATGATGGTGGGGTTGGCCTGCAGGGGTTCGAGCACGCCGCCCAGGCCCACGCCACCCGAAAGGTGCACGTTCTTGCCCACTTGTGCGCAGCTGCCCACGGTGGCCCAGGTGTCGACCATGGAGCCTTCGCCCACATAGGCGCCGATGTTCACGTAGCTGGGCATCAGGATTGCGCCCTTGGCGATGAAGCTGCCACGGCGCGCCACGGCCGGGGGCACCACGCGCACGCCGGTGGCGGCCAACTCTTGCGGGCTCAGGTGGGCAAACTTGGTGGGAACCTTGTCATAAAAGCCCAGATCGCCGGCGGAAATGATTTCGTTGTCTTTCAGGCGGAAGGACAGCAGCACGGCCTTCTTGATCCACTGGTGCACGGTCCATTGGCCCACGCCTTCGCGAGAGGCCACGCGCAGCGTGCCGTCGTTCAGCCCGGCGATGACGTGTTCGACGGCATCGACGATTTCCTTGGGGGCTGCGGCGGGAGAGAGGCTGGCGCGGTTGTCCCAGGCGTTGTCGATGAGGGCTTGGAGTTGTTGGGTCATGGTGTCAGGCAGTATGGGATTGGATGAATTGGACGATGCGCAGCGCGGCTTCCACGCATTCTTCGGTGTCGGCCACCAGGGCCATGCGCACACGCTGGGCGCCGGGGTTGCTACCCTGGGCCTCACGGGCCAGGTAGCTTCCGGGCAGCACGGTGACATTGTATTGAGCCAGCAGGGCCCTGGCGAACTCGGTGTCGGTCAGGCCCAGGGCCTCGGGCACCTTGGCCCAGAGATAAAAGCCGGCGTCGGGCAAGGAAACCTCCATCACGCCAGCGAGCAGGGGGGTGACCTGTGCAAACTTCTTGCGGTAGAGCGTGCGGTTTTCCACCACATGCTGCTCATCGCCCCAGGCCGCGATGCTGGCCGCCTGCACCACCGGGCCCATGGCGCTGCCGTGGTAGGTGCGGTACAGCAAAAAGGCCTTTATCAGTGCGGCATCGCCGGCGACAAAGCCGCTGCGCAGCCCCGGCACGTTGCTGCGCTTGGACAGACTGGTGAAGGAGACCAGGTTCTTGAAATCGTTGCGCCCCAGGCGCGCGGCCGCCTGCAGACCACCCAGTGGGGGTTCATCGCGAAAGTAAATCTCGCTGTAGCACTCGTCCGATGCGATGGCAAAGCCATGGCGGTCGCTCAGTTCAAACAGCTTTTGCCATTCGGACAGGGGCATCACGGCGCCCGTGGGGTTGCCGGGCGAACAGACAAAGAGCAACTGGGTTCGTTGCCACACTGCATCGGGCACGCTGTCCCAGTCCACTGCAAAGTTGCGGGCCGGGTCGCTGGGAGCGTAATGGGGCGTGGCGCCGGCCAGCACGGCCGCACCTTCGTAGATTTGATAGAACGGATTCGGGCAAACCACCACGGGCTGGCCCCTGGAAGGGTCGATCATGGTCTGGGCAAAGGCAAACAATGCTTCGCGCGAGCCGTTGACAGGCAGCACCTGCGTGCCGGCGTCCACAGCCAGGTCGTAGCGCCTGGACAGCCAGGCCGAAAACGCCTCGCGCAGGCGCAACTCGCCCGCCGTTGCCGGATAGTTTGCAAGTCCGCCCAGGTTGGCGCTGATGGCATCCTTGATAAATTGCGGCGTTGGATGGCGCGGTTCGCCCATGCCCAGGCTGATGGGGCTCAGTGCCGCCGGGGGTGTGACCCCCGCAAAAAGCTGTCGCAGCCGCTCGAATGGGTAGGGCTGCAGGTGGGAAAGCAGGGGGTTCATGGGGCAGCATTATGGGCGATGCCATGCAGCGCACCGCCGGAGGGGACCTGTGCACCTGCGCAGGTGTTTATGGCACGGACGAAGTGGGCGGCATGGCCCAGTCGCTGGACCACATGGTGCTTACGCTGTCGTCCATGGTCGCCGATATCCGCAGCAATGCCGCGCTGGTGGCCCACGCCGGGCAGACCCTGGCCCACGGCAACCGCGCGCTGGCGGAACGCACCGTGCAGCAGGCCGAAGCCCTGCAAAGCCGTGCATCCACCCTGTCGCGCGCGGTGTCGGCCTTTCGGCTGCAGCAGGGCACGGCGCAGGAGGCTGTGGCGCTGGTGGGCAAAGCCGTGGCGCTGCACAAGACGACCTCGCGGGATGCATTTTTGCGAACCATCACCGACAAAAGCCAGCCGTTTCATGACCGCGACATGGATGTGTTTGCGCTCGATACGGCGGGCGCCTATCTGGCATTTGGCGGCAATCCGGCCAAGGTGGGAACGCGGGTGCAGGACATTCCCGGCATTGCCGGCGACCAGCTGATCAGCGACATGGTTGCGCAGGCCGACCGTGCACCGGNNGATTTGTACCTGGGGTGTGGCGTTTACAAGAGCCTGGCAGCCTGCTGAAGCGTCGCTGCCCGCGCTGCGCCCCTCATTGCGAGGGCGGATTGCGCCGCTGTCGTGCGCGGGCCATGGCTGCGGCGATGGCTGCCTGGCGCGCCTCGTGTGCCGTTGAAGGCGGCGAAGCCCGTGAGATGTCCGCAGCAGGAGCGGGGCGCGCATCCGTTGGCGTACCGATATCCGGCTGGGCTTCGGGAATTTCGGCGCCGTACTGCCCCCGTTGCTGGCGATTGGCGTAGCGCTGGCGTGCATTGTCGGCCTGTGTCTGGGTCCATGCGGCCCAGCCGGTGGCGTTGCCACTGGTGTTTTCCAACTGAATGCAGTCCACCGGGCACACCGGAATGCACAACTCGCAACCGGTGCAATGGGCTGACATCACGGTGTGCATGAACTTGTTTGCGCCCACAATCGCATCGGTCGGGCAGGCCTTGATGCACAGGGTGCAGCCAATGCACCAGTTTTCATCAATCACTGCCACCGTGCGCGGGGCTTCCGGCCCGTTTGCGGGATTGAGTGGCTGCACGGCCTGGCCTGTGATGGCGGCCAATCGGGCGACTCCCTCCAGCCCGCCCGGGGGGCATTGGTTGATGGGTGCCAGTCCATCGGCTATGGCCTGCGCATAACTTGCGCAATCGGGATAACCGCAGCGGGTGCACTGTGTCTGGGGCAGGGCCGCGTTGATGCGCCCTGCCAATTCAGCCGCGTGCAGCAAATCTGGCATCAGAGGCTGCGGGTTTTTTGCCCGCGGCCGAAAGACGCATCAAAACGCCACTCATCCAGGCTAAAAGCACCGCCATAGCGGGGGCTATGGCGAGCATGGGCAACGACGCGCAGGGGTGTTTTGGCGTGCAAGGCGGACCCAGGCAAAAGACTCTCAACCTCTCAGGCCTTGCGTGCAGCGGGGCGCCTCTTGCCCGGTGCCACAGTGACAGAGGCGCGGGCAGTGGCGGAGGTTTTGGTTGCGGCCGCTGCGCGGGTGGTCGGGGCGTTGCTGCTGGCTTCCGTGTCTGCGGATTTCACCCACCGGGTCGCCACACCGGCTGGCGCCTCAGTTGAAGGGGCTGCCTGGGGCGCAGCTGCCTTGGCGGTGCGCTGGGTCGGGGCCGCCTTGGTCGGGCTCTGGCTGATGGTCTGTGGGGCATCTGCTGCGTTGGTTTTTACCGGCGTTGAGGATGCAACCACGGGCGCGCTCTGGGTGGAGGCAGCGCCGTCAGCCACCGCTGGCTCATTGCCGGCTGTGGGCGTGGGGGTCTTGGCTGTAGGTGTCTGGTGCTGCAGGATGAAGGCGAGCACCTTGGGATACACGATGTCGCGCCAGCGGCGGCCACTGAAAATGCCATAGTGGCCGGCGCCCTTGACTTCCAGGTGGTGTTGCTCTTTGCGCTCGATACCCGTGCACAGGTCGTGCGCAGCCTCGGTCTGGCCCGAGCCCGAGATGTCGTCGAGTTCGCCTTCCACCGTGAACAGCGCGGTGGTGGTGATATCCTGCGGACGCACGCGTTCGATCTTGCCTTCGGGCGAGCGCACGTCCCAAGTGCCATGGACGAGGCTGTAATCCTGGAATACGGTCTTGATGGTTTCCAGGTAGTAGTCCGCATCCATGTCCAGCACGGCGTTGTATTCGTCGTAGAACTTGCGGTGGGCTTCGACGCTGGCGTCGTCGCCTTTGATCAGGTCCTTGAAATAATCGTAATGACTGGCGGCATGCCGGTCAGGGTTCATGGCCACAAAGCCGGCGTACTGCAGGAAACCGGGGTACACGCGCCGGCCAGCACCCGGGCAGTTGTAGGGTACCCGGAAGATCACATTGTTTTCAAACCACTCGAAGCTGCGATTGCTGGCCAGGTTGTTCACCGTGGTGGGTGATTTGCGTGGATCGATGGGCCCACCCATCATGGTCATGGTGATGGGCGTGGTCTCGCCCCGGCTGGCCATCAGAGATACTGCAGCCAGCACCGGCACGGTGGGCTGGCAGACGCTGATCACATGGCAGTTGCCATAAATTCCCTGCAGGTGGCGAATGAACTCCTGCACATAGTTGACATAGTCATCGAGGTGGAACTCCCCTTCGGACAAGGGCACCAGGCGGGCGCTGCGCCAGTCGGTGATGTAGACCTTGTGGTCCTTGAGCATGGTGCTCACTGTGTCACGCAGCAAGGTGGCATAGTGGCCTGACAGCGGGGCCACGATCAGCACCACGGGCTGGCCCTTGAGCTTGGTCAGCGTGGCCGGATCGTCCGAAAAACGCTTGAAGCGGCGCAACTCGCAAAAGGGCTTGTTGACCTCGACGCGCTCATGGATGGCGATCGCCACGCCGTCCACATCCACCGTGTGGATATCAAAGGCTGGTTTTTCATAGCCCTTGCCCAGGCGATACAGCAGATCGTAGCCCGCAGAAATACGCTGCGCGAGCGAGGTCTGGCTCAAGGGCGATGTCGGGAGGCTGTACAGCTTGGAGGCAGCCTGGGCAAAGTCGGCAAAGGGCTCCATCAGGGAGCGTTGGGTTTCGTAGATCTGGTAGAGCATGGTGTGAAACTCCGTTATGTTGCAGTGCAATATAACAGCATCTGGTTACGGATGTCTGGAGTGAACCCACCGATGCCAGGTTGTGTTGGTGACGATCTTGTGAATTTCGTATCTGTCTGTGGCATCGGTTCGAATTGCTTGCATAAAGATAGCAAACAATGTAATGGCAACAAGCGCTGAAAGCTGATTTTACTCACGGTATTCTGGCATGAGGCCTGGTTGCGCTGGGCGGGTATTTCATGGCAGCTGCCGAGGGAACTGGTTGGCTGGATTCAACCTAACGGTCATTGTGCTTCCCCCCACCCCGTGATGAAAGAGATTATGGGGGAGGCAGGCAGCAGGCCCACGTCGAGATGGTTTTTGGTGGCATGGA
>DCVY01000105.1:0-979 GCA_002327945.1 Acidovorax delafieldii
GCCGCGGCTTGCGTCAGTGGCGCCAGCCAGGCAGAGGTGGTGTTGGGCCGCTTGGCGCGCAGCCACAGCAGCAGCACCCACGGGAATGCGAGCAAAAGCAACGCTCCCAAAACGGCCACCACCAGAACAAAAAACGGGCGGACATGCAGCACCGGCGCCAAGGCAGGCGCCGAAGCCGCCGCGCCCAGGGCGCCGAGCGCGCACAGCATCCACACGCCGCTCAGGCGATCGAGCAGCACCGACAAGGATGCAACGGCTTTGGCTGCCGGCATGGGCGCCGCGGGCGCTTGCAGCATGCCGAAAGCCGCCACCGCACGATAAACGTCGCCACCGACCACGGCGCCAGGCAGCAGCACGTTCAACCCTATGGCCTGAAAATACCAGCGCAGCGCGTCCATCCAGCGCATGGGCAGACCCAGCCACTGCGCCAGCGCGTGCCAGCGCCAGGCGGAGACAACATTCGAGGCGAACGCCGCCACAAGGCCGAGCAACAGCCAACGCCCATCGGCCTCGCGCAGCCGCAGCAGCAAGGCCGCCGGGTCCGCCAGATAGGCCACGGCCGCAAGCAGTGCGAGGCCGGCCAGGCCTTTGAGCCAGCCTTTGCGCGAACGGTTCACGTCGAGGCCGCGGCGCGCACTGCCGGCTGCGATGCCGGGACTTTACCGCCGGCACCTTGCGGCGTTTGCGATTCTGCGCAGGCCCCGTACTCATGGGCATGGTATTGCTGCCCGCCTCCCGACTCGTAATAGATGCGCGTGAGCAGCTCACCCACGAGCCCCACGGCAATGAACTGCATGCCCATGAGCACCAGCAGCACGCCAGCGAGCAGCAGGGGCCGCCCGCCAATGTCCGCCCCCAGAAGCTTTTGCACCAGCAGCCAGGCCAGGATCAGCATGCCAGGCGTGGCCAGCCACAGGCCCAGGCCGCCGAAGGCATGCAGCGGGCGCTGGCGAAAGCGCATGAAAAACACCATGAAGAT
>DCVY01000105.1:1061-2565 GCA_002327945.1 Acidovorax delafieldii
CACCGACGGCAGGCGCCGCGACAAGGCTTTGTCCTGGCGGTTCTGGCGCCAGCCGGAAATCATGTCCACCGTGGGGTCGGTCTCGAGCCGCGCGAGCAGCAGCGGGATGTCGCCGGGTTCGTTTTGCAGGTCTGCGTCCAGGGTCACGACGTAGCGGCCGCGCACGCGGTCGAAGCCCGCCTGCAATGCGCTCGACTGGCCATAGTTGCGCACCAGGCACACGGCTCGCAGCCATGGGCGGGTCGCGGCGAGCTCGCGCAGGCGCTCGCCGCTGCCGTCGGTCGAGCCATCGTCCACCGCGATCAGCTCGTAGCTGAGCGGCTGCGTGCGCATGGCGGCGTCGATGCGCTCCACCAGCTCTGGCAGATTGTCGAATTCGTTGTAAATGGGGACGATGATGGAGACGTCGGGATCGGGCGCAGTCACGGGGAGCATGTTCCAAAGGTAAACGGCAGCCGCCTATACTACCCCGTTGCCTCACCGCTGCGTGCTTGCAGCGGCAACCCCATCCCTAATGCCTGCCTGGCGCACCGTGCAAGCACCTGTTTGCCGACGCCCGCGGCCTTTCTCCATGACGTCCGCGCACACACCGTCCTCCCGAGACTGGCAAGCCCGCCTGTACGAGCATCCGCTCGTCTGGCTCGTGCTGCTGACCATGGCGCACGTGGTATCCCGCGTGGCGATTTCACCGGGCATGAAGTGGGACGAATCGGAGCAGATTCTGTGGGCGCAGCAGTTTGCCTTGGGTTATGGGCCGCAGCCGCCGCTCTACACCTGGATGCAATGGGCCGTGTGCCAACTGCTGGGGCCGAGTGTGCTCGCGCTGGCGCTCGTAAAACAAGTGCTGATCGCGCTGAGCTACGTGCTGGCCTGGCACGCGGCACGCACCCTGCTCGACCCGCCGGGTGCCTGGCGCGTCGCCGGGGCGCTGGTGCTGATGCTGCCGTTCGGCTGGCACGCGCTGCGTGACCAGACGCACAGCGTGCTGGTCACGGCCATGGGGTTTGGCGCCTGGTGGGCGGTGCTGCGCCAGATCCGTGCGCCGCAGCCTGGCAATTTTTTGTGGCTCGGGCTGTTCTGCGGCTTAGGGCTGCTGACCAAATACAACTTCGCGCTGTTCATCGCCGCCTTGCTGCTTGCAGCCCTGACCGTGCCGCAGGCACGGCGCGCCGTGCTGGCCCCCGGATGGTGGTGGGCACCACTCGTGGGGCTGCTGATCTTTGCGCCCCACGGGTATTGGCTGCTCTCGCACTGGCACCAGGCCACCGCGGAAACATTGCAGAAGATGGACATCTCGGCGCAAAGAACGTGGTTGCAAGGCTTGGGCAGTCTGGCACTGGCGGTGCTCTCGACGCTGGGCCTGTGGCTGCTGGTATTGCTGCTGAGCTACCGCCGCCGGTTGTGGCGCGCAAACCCTGGACGGCCCCCCACCAGCCCCCCCGGCCATAGCACCCCGGCCTGGCGTGCCTGGGCTTGGCCCTTGCTTGGTCGCTATCTGCTCATC
>DCVY01000003.1:0-18312 GCA_002327945.1 Acidovorax delafieldii
ACGTCAACGTCAACGTCAATATCACTCACTGGAGAAAAAACATGGAAATCAAGGGCAAGGTATTCATCGTGACCGGCGGCGCGTCGGGTCTGGGCGAAGGCACGGCGCGCATGCTGGCTGCACAGGGTGGCAAGGTCGTCATTGCCGACATGCAGACCGACAAGGGTGAACGGGTGGCCATGGACATTGGTGGCGCCTTCGTCCAATGCGACGTTAGCAACGAGGCCGATGGCCAGGCCGTGGTGGCCAAGGCCGTGTCGCTGGGCAAGTTGATGGGGCTGGTCAACTGCGCCGGCATTGCCCCCGCAGAGAAAACCGTGGGCAAGAACGGCGCCCATGCGCTGGCCTTGTTCAGCAAAACCATCACGGTGAACCTGATCGGAAGCTTCAACATGATCCGTCTGGCCGCAGAGGCCATGTGCAAGAACGAACCCGAGACCACCGGCGAGCGCGGTGTGTTGATCTCCACCGCCAGCGTGGCGGCCTATGACGGCCAGATTGGCCAAGCCGCTTATTCCGCATCCAAGGGCGGCGTGGTGGGCATGACACTGCCCATTGCACGCGATCTGGCCCGCAACGGCATCCGCAACATGACCATTGCGCCCGGCATCTTTGGCACGCCCATGCTGTTTGGCATGCCGCAGGAAGTGCAGGACGCGCTGGCCGCCGGCGTGCCCTTTCCCAGCCGCCTGGGTACGCCCCAGGACTATGCCAGGCTGGCTCAACACATCTTTGAAAACGACATGCTCAATGGCGAGGTGATTCGCCTGGACGGGGCCATTCGGCTGGCCCCTCGCTGATCACAGCTGCTGCCACCAGAAAAACGAGCACGCCATCGGCACGGGGCGCCTTCATGGCCGAAGGCATCCGCGCCACAACTCACTGCAGCAGCGTGACACCCGTCTTGGCCTGAAGGGTCTCGAACGTGACGCCAGGTGCCAGTTCCACCACCTTGAGGCCCAGGGGTGTCACATCCATCACGGCCAGGTCGGTGATGATGCGGTCCACCACGCCCACCCCCGTGAGCGGCAATGTGCACTGGGGCAGGATCTTCAGGTCTTCGGTGCCGTCTTTCTTGCGCGCCACATGCTCCATGAGCACGATCACGCGCTTGACGCCGGCCACCAGGTCCATGGCGCCGCCCATGCCCTTGACCATCTTGCCGGGAATCATCCAGTTGGCCAGATCGCCCTGCTCGCTCACCTGCATGGCGCCCAGGATGGACAGGTTGATCTTGCCGCCACGGATCATCGCGAACGACTGGTCGCTGCTGAAGATCGACGAGCCCGGGATGGTGGTCACGGTCTGCTTGCCGGCATTGATCAGGTCGGCATCCACCTTGTCTTCGGTGGGAAACGGGCCGATGCCCAGCATGCCGTTCTCGGATTGCAGCCACACTTCCTTGTCGCCGGTGAAGTTGGCCACCAGCGTGGGAATGCCGATGCCCAGGTTCACATAGAAGCCGTCTTCGAGTTCTTGGGCCGCACGGGCGGCCATCTGGTCTTGGGTCCAAGGCATGGTCAGGCTCCTGCTTTCTCTGTGACGGTTCTTTTCTCGATGCGCTTTTCAGGGTGGGCGTTGTGCACGATGCGGTGCACATAGATGCCGGGCAGATGGACCTGGTCGGGTTCGATCGCGCCCGTCTCCACCACCTCTTCCACTTCCACGATGCACAGCTTTCCGGCCATGGCCACGGCGGGGTTGAAGTTGCGTGCCGTCAGGCGAAACTGCAGGTTGCCCGATTGGTCGGCACGCCAGGCCTTGACCAGCGAGACATCGGGCACCAGCGCGCGCTCCATCACATAAGTCTCGCCGTCGAACTCGCGCAGTTCCTTGCCATCGGCCACGATGGTGCCCACGCCGGTCTTGGTGAAGAAGGCAGGAATGCCCGCGCCGCCGGCGCGCAGCTTCTCGGCCAGCGTGCCCTGGGGCGTGAACTCCAGCTCCAGCTCACCCGCCAAGTACTGGCGCTCGAACTCCTTGTTCTCACCCACATAGGACGAAATCATTTTCTTGATCTGGCGCGTTTCAAGCAGCTTGCCCAGGCCAAAACCATCCACTCCGGCGTTGTTGGAGATCACGGAGAGGTTTTTCACGCCCGAGTCACGCAGCGCATCGATGAGAGCCTCAGGAATGCCGCACAGTCCGAAGCCACCCACGGCCAGCAACTGGCCATCGGCAACCACGCCCTCAAGGGCCTTGGCTGCTGAAGGAAATAACTTTTTCACCACGATCTCCTCGATAGTTTTGATGCGCTACGATACTACGTAGATAGATAAGTAGTATTTCGTAAAGATTTGCACTATGGACGTTGATTACAGACTGGCCTTCGAATTTGCGCCTGTAGGTTTGGTGCTCTCGCGCAACCGCACCATGATGGACTGCAACTGGCTTGTCTGTGAAATATTTGGCGCCTCGCGCGAGGTGCTGATCGGGCAATCTTTTGAGGTGCTTTATCCCAGTGCCGACGAGTACGAGCGCCTGGGTGCGCACATGAAGCCCATCCTGAACGCCAAGGGCCACTATGCCGACAACCGCATCATGAAGCGGGCCAGCGGCGAATTGTTCTGGTGCCATGTGTCAGGCCGCGCACTCAACCGCGAAGCCCCCCACGAATCGGGCATCTGGAGCTTTGAAGACCTCAGCTCACAGCGCACCGTCAAGGCCGAGCTCACCGGACGCGAACGCGAAGTGGCCGCCAAGCTGCTGGAGGGGCTGACCTCCAAGGAGATCGGCAAGGCTCTGGAGATCAGCCACCGCACCGTGGAGATCTACCGCGCCCGCCTGATGCGCAAGTACAACGCCTCCACGGCAGCCGATCTGGTGCACAAGCTGGTGGCGGGGGGATAGGCTCCCCCTGAGTCGCTTCGCGCCTTCCCCCTGTGAGGGACGCCACCAGTGGCCTGGCAAAGCCAGTTCCACGGTGGCGCTGGGCTTGGTGCATGCCAGTTTTACGGGCGACAAGAGGCCGTCCAAGCGGAAGACCGTACCGTCAGCCCTTTCCAGGAGCGTCGATCACTTCGGCGGCGGTGCGAAAGGCATCTACCGCTGCCGGCAGGCCGCAGTAGATGCTGGCGTGCAGCAGCACTTCCTGAATCTCTTGCGCCGTGGCGCCGTTGTTGAGAGCGCCGCGCACATGGCCCTTGAGTTCATGCTGCTTCCCCAGGGCCGTGAGGAAGGCCACGGTGATCAGGCTGCGGGTTTTCATGTCCAGCCCCGGGCGCTGCCACACATCGCCCCAGGCGTTGCGGGTAATGAATTCCTGGATCGGCTGGGTGAACGCCGTGGCATTGCCAAAGGCATTGACCACAAAATCCTCGCCCATGACCTGCTTGCGCGTGGCCAGGCCTTTGTCGAAGTCTTTGGTGGATGGGGGTTGGGTCATGCGGACTCTCCATTGCGGCGTTGAGAAACAGGGCTGCCATGCTAGTCCATGCAGAAAGCACAACGCCACCTGCACAGCCCACAGCGGGCCGAGCAGGTGGCGTGATTAAAGTGCTCAGGCGCTGGTGGTCGCTTCGGCCAGGTCGAAGCGGTCCAGGTTCATCACCTTGGTCCAGGCCGCCACAAAATCGTGCACAAACTTTTCGTGGGCATCTGCGCTGGCATAGACCTCGGCCAGGGCGCGCAGCACCGAGTTGGAGCCAAACACCAGATCGTTGCGGGTGGCGGTGTATTTGACCGTGCCAGATTTGCGGTCGCGGCCCTCAAACACCTCGTTCGCAGCGTCCGCTGCCTTCCAGGCGGTGCCCATGTCCAGCAGGTTGACGAAGAAGTCGTTGCTGAGCACGCCCACCTTGTCGGTCAGCACGCCCTGCTGGCTGCCGTCGTAATTGGCGCCCAACGCGCGCATGCCGCCCACCAGGGCCGTCAGCTCGGGCGCTGTGAGGGTGAGTTGCTGGGCTTTGTCGAGCAACAGTTCTTCTGTCGCGGTGCTGCTGGCAACACGGCGGTAATTGCGAAAACCATCGGCCACCGGCTCCATCAGGGCAAAGGACTCGACATCGGTCTGGTCCTGGCGCGCATCCACCCGGCCCGGGGCAAAGGGCACTGCCACCGACACGCCCGCCGCTTTGGCGGCCTGCTCCACGCCCACCCCACCGGCCAGCACGATCACATCGGCCAGCGATGCCTTGCCGGACGCTTTCTGAATAGCCTGCAACTGGGGCAGCACGTCCGCGGCAATGGCATTCACCGCCCAGTCTTTTTGCGGGGCCAGCGCCAGGCGCGCACCGTTGGCGCCACCGCGCTTGTCCCCACCCCGGAACGTGGAGGCCGAGGCCCAGGCCACTGACACCAGCGCACTGACCGACAGACCCGAGGCCGCGATCTGCGCCTTCAGGTCGGCAATATCGGCAGCCGTGGGGTTGTGCTGCGCTGCGGGCAGCGGGTCTTGCCAGACCAGCTCTTCCTGGGGCACTTCGGGACCCAGGTAACGCGCCTTGGGGCCCATGTCGCGGTGGGTCAGTTTGAACCAGGCGCGGGCAAAGGCTTCATTGAACGCCTGCGGGTCGTTCAGAAAACGGCGCGAAATCTTCTCGAACCCGGGGTCGAAGCGCAGCGTCAGGTCGGTGACCAGCATCGTGGGCTTGCGCTTTTTGGCGGGATCAAACGGGTCGGGAATGATCTCGGGCGCGTCCTTGGCCTCGAACTGGATGGCCCCGGCCGGGCTGCGCGTCTGCACCCATTCGAACTTGAACAGGTTCTCGAAAAAGTGGTTGCTCCACTGGGTGGGCGTTTGCGTCCACACCACCTCCAGGCCCGAGGTGATGGCATCAGCGCCGCTGCCGCTGCCGTGGCTGCTGCTCCAGCCCAGGCCCATCTGCTCGATGGGTGCAGCCTCGGGATCGGCGCCCACATGGCTGGCAGAAGCGGCACCATGGGTCTTGCCCAGCGTGTGGCCGCCGGCGATCAGCGCCACGATTTCTTCATCGTCCATGGCCATGTTGCCAAAGGTGGCGCGGATGCCTGCTGCCGCGGAGAGGGGGTCGCCGCTGGCGTTGGGGCCTTCGGGGTTGACGTAGATCAGTCCCATCTCGGTGGCGGCCAGGGGATTCTTGGCCAGGGTCTCGGGGTTGCGGTGGGCCAGCCAGGCTTTCTCATCACCCCAGTTCACGTCTTGGTCGGGTTCCCACACGTCTTCACGGCCTGCGCCAAAGCCAAAGGTGCGAAAGCCGGAGTTTTCCAGCGCCACGTTGCCGGCCAGGATCATCAGGTCGGCCCAGGAGATTTTTTGCCCGTACTTTTGCTTGACCGGCCACAGCAGGCGGCGCGCCTTGTCCAGGCTCACGTTGTCGGGCCAGCTGTTGAGCGGGGCAAAGCGCTGCTGCCCGCGCCCGGCGCCGCCACGGCCATCCACCGCGCGGTAGGTGCCCGCGCCGTGCCACGCCATGCGGATGAACAGACCGGCGTAGGTGCCCCAATCGGCGGGCCACCAGTCCTGCGAGTCCGTCAACAGCGCTTTGAGGTCGGCCTTGAGCGCGGGATAGTCGAGTTTTTTGAATTCCTCGGCGTAGCGGAACCTCTCGCCCAGGGGGTTGGAGCGCTCGGAATGCTGGTTCAGCAAATCCACGCGCAACTGGTTTGGCCACCAGTCGCGGGCAGTAGTACCGCTGCTTGCACCAGCGGCGTGAAATGGGCATTTGGATTCTTCGGTCATGGGACGCTCCTTGTGTGGATGAATGCAAGACAAATGATAGGGAGCGACGCAGAAAATTAAAAATCAATTAATACAAATGCATCGATAGTTTTTTTATTCCCTGCAACCCATGGAACCTGTTTCCCGCGCCATGGTACGGTAGGCGGGATCGACAACAACACCCAAGGAGACCCGCGTGAGCCGTTACCCATTTCCTGACCTGAACACCCTGCCCGAAGACATCCGCGCACGCATTGTGGAAGTGCAGGAAAAAGCCGGCTTCATCCCCAATGTGTTCCTGGCGTTTGCGCGCCGCCCGGCAGAGTGGCGCGCGTTCTTTGCCTACCACGACGCACTCATGCTCAAGGAAGAAGGCAGACTGACCAAGGGCGAGCGCGAGATGATCGTCACCGCCACCAGCGCGGCCAACCAGTGCCTGTATTGCGTGGTAGCCCATGGCGCCATCTTGCGCATCTACGAAAAGAAACCGTTCGTGGCCGACCAGGTGGCCGTAAACCACCGCAAGGCCGACATCACGCCGCGCCAGCGCGCCATGCTGGACTTTGCGATGAAGGTCTGCCAGCGCTCGCACGAGGTGCAAGACGCCGACTTTGCCGCCCTGCACGCCCACGGCTTTGACGACGAGGACATCTGGGACATCGCCGCCATTACGGCGTTCTTTGGCTTGTCGAACCGCATGGCCAGCTTTGCGGGCATGCAGCCCAACCCCGAGTTCTATCTGATGGGACGGGTTCCCAAAGCCAACAAGTCCGTCGGATAACGACTGTTTTGATGGCTTGAAGCGCTTTGCCATCAGGTGCCAAGTTCATTCACCCACAAATCACCCGCTGACCAGCGCCCGCATCCAGTCGGGCAGCGACACCGCCTTTTGCTGCGGAAAATCCACCCAGATGGTGGTGGCGCCACCGGCAGCGCAAACCACACCGGGCTGGTCCACGCGTTCCATCGTTCCCCAGGTCTCAAACGTAGTGCGCGCCGGGTCGCTCACATACAGCTTGAGCAGCACATCGGCCGGAAATTCGAGCTGCCGGTAGAAGTTGCAGAAGGCATTGACGATGACAGGCCCCTGCCCTTTCGGGTCGGGTTTGCAACCCACCAACACCATCCATTCGATGCGCGCCGACTCCAGGTAGCGAAAGTACACCGTGTTGTTCACATGGCCCATGGCATCCATGTCGCCCCAGCGCACGGGAAAGCGCATGGTGTAAACCAGTTTCTTGGCTGCGGGGATTTCAATCTTCATTGCTCAACCCGGTCGATTGAACAGGCTATAAAAGAGGTAAGAGGTAAGAGGTTGAGCGTTTTTTGCCCGCGCCCCAAAGGCGCGTCAAAACGCCACGGATCAATGCGAAAAGCACAGCCATAGCAGGGGATGACCTGCATAACGCCCTGCGGTCTGTGGCGAGCATTGGCAGCGACGGGCAACGGTGTTTTGGCGTGCAAGGCGGGCATAGGCAAAAGACTCTCAGCCTTTCAGCCCTTCAGACCGCAAAGCCGTCGTCAGCCGCGATCACGGCGCCATTCACAAAGTGGCTCTGGTCACTGGCCAGCATCACGATGAGCGCATCGAGGTCCTGCGGCTGCCCCACGCGTTTGCGCGGCAGCATGGCCACCAGCTTCTGGCCCTGCTCGGTCTGCCAGTGGCCGTGGTTGATCTCGGTGTCGATGTAGCCCGGACAGAGGGCATTCACGTTGATGCCAAAACGCCCCCACTCCAGCGCCATGGCGCGGGTCATCTGCACCACGGCGGCCTTGCTCATGCAGTAGGCGCCGATCTGCGGCAGCACCTTGAGCCCGGCCATCGAGGCGATGTTGATGATGCGCCCGCCCGTGAAGCTGCCCGGCGCTACGCCACGCGAGCGGGCCAGCATGCGCTTGCCCACCTCTTGCGCCACAAAGAAAGCGCCCTTGACGTTGGTGTCGAAGATGAAATCGTAATCGTCGGGCGTCACGTCCTGGATGCGCTGCGTGGTGCTCACGCCCGAGTTGTTGACCAGAATGTCGATGGAACCCATCTCCGTCTCGGCGTGGGCCACGGCGGCTTTGATGGAATCGTGGTCGGTCACATCGAGTTCAACCACATGGGCATCGCCCCCTTCGCCTTCGATGCGGGCACGCAGCTCCTTGAGCTTTTCCAGCCGCCGGCTGGCCAGCACCACACCCGCGCCTGCGCGGGCCAGGGTGCGCGCAAACTGAGCCCCCAGGCCGCTGGATGCGCCCGTCACCAGGGCCACGCGGCCGGACAAATCGATGCTGTATGCCATTTGGAGCCTCTCCGCAGATCAAAAATAAAACGAAAACACTGAACAAAAACGCCTCTTCGATGGGGCGTATTCGCATGAATACAATCAGTCGCCAGTCAGGCAATGCTTTACCGCCGTGCCTGCAAAACATCCATTCATTATCAAACGCCCGACGAGACACCCATGACAAACCAAGAAATCCTTGCCCAATACGGCCCCCGCGAAGCCATGGAATACGACGTGGTCGTGGTGGGCGGCGGCCCCGCCGGCCTGTCCACCGCCATCCGGCTCAAGCAGCTGGCCGCCGAAAAAGGCCAGGACGTATCGGTGGTGGTGCTCGAAAAAGGCTCCGAGCCCGGCGCGCACACTCTCTCGGGCGCCATCATGGACCCCAAGGCACTGACCGAGCTGATCCCCAACTGGAAGGAACTCGGCGCCCCACTGAACCAGCCTGTCACCGACGATGCCATGGTGTTTTTGGGCGAGAAATCCGCGTTTCGCACGCCCAACTTCCTGCTGCCAGGCTGCTTTCAGAACCATGGCAACTACATCGTCAGCCTGGGCAACGTCACGCGCTGGCTGGCGCAGCAGGCCGAGAACCTGGGCGTGGAAATCTTCCCCGGCTTTGCCGCCGCGGAGGTGCTCTACAACGACAACGGCAGCGTCAAGGGCGTGGCCACCGGCAACATGGGCGTGAGCAAGGAAGGCGAGCCTACGGGCGACTTCCAGCTGGGCATGGAACTGCACGCCAAATACACCATCTTTGCCGAAGGCGCGCGCGGCCATCTGGGCAAGCAGGTCATCGCCCGCTTCAAGCTGGATGCAGAAAGTGATCCGCAAACCTACGGCCTGGGCATCAAGGAACTGTGGGAAATCGACCCCGCCCGCCACCAGCCCGGCTTCGTGCTGCACACCGCCGGCTGGCCCATGGACAACAAAACCTACGGCGGCGCCTTCCTGTACCACATGGAAGACAACAAGGTCACGCTGGGCTTCATCACGGGCCTGGACTACGCCAACCCGTACCTCAGCCCGTTCGAGGAATTCCAGCGCTGGAAGACGCACGCCAATATCCGTTATTACCTGGAAGGCGACGAATCCAAGGGCATCAAGCCGGCCAAGCGCATCAGCTACGGCGCACGCGCCATCACGGCCGGCGGCCTGATGAGCCTGCCCAAGACCGTGTTCCCGGGCGGCGCCCTGGTGGGCTGCGACGCGGGCTACCTCAATGTCAGCCGCATCAAGGGCAGCCACGCCGCCATCAAGACCGGCATGCTGGCCGCCGAGGCAGCCTATGAAGCCATCACGGACGGACGCCAGCACGACGAACTCACCGCCTACCCCAAGGCATTCGAAAACAGCTGGCTCTACACCGAACTGAACAAGGCGCGCAACTTCAAGGCCTGGTTCAAAAAGGGCCTGACAGTGGCCACGGTGATGAACGGTATCGAGCAGTTCGCGCTCAAGGGCCACATCCCATGGACGCTGCACCGCGACAAGCCCGACCACGCTTACCTCAAGCCCGCCGCCGAGTGCCAACCCATCGTCTATCCCAAGCCCGATGGCAAGATCACCTTCGACCGCCTCTCCAGCGTGTTCGTGAGCAACACCAACCACGCCGAAAACCAGCCCGCNNGCCCGCTACTGCCCGGCCGGTGTGTACGAGTTTGTGCCCGACGAAGCCAAGGGCGGCAATGCCCAGCGCCTGCAGATCAACGCGCAAAACTGCGTGCACTGCAAGACCTGCGACATCAAGGATCCGACGCAAAACATTGTCTGGGTCACGCCCGAAGGTGGCGGCGGCCCCAACTACTCAGGCATGTAAAACCATAGCACCTTGCGCTGGAAGGGCCTGCGCTGCAGGCCTTTTTCATTCATATTCAGCCACACCCCGCTGGAAACCCGACCCTGACGCGAGAGGGCTTGCCCCGCCCGCCAGCGCATTGCCTCACCACAGTCAACTTCGCCATCGACCCAGATGCAGCGTGCGCCGGCCTTACACCCCAAAAATCAGAAAGACCGCGCAGATGGACATGCAGCAATTGCCCTGGATGCCCCCGGGCACCCTGGCCTTGACCGTGGCCGCCGTGGCACCCGCCAGCGCGCAACAAAAATTCGTGGCGGTGACCGCCCTCGTTGAACATCCCGCCATCGACGCCGTGCCCGATGGCGTGCAGGCCGCGCTGCCACAGCAAGCTGGTGAAAAACTGGGAGCCTTCACGCAACAACGTGACCGGCATGTCCGACCCTGCTGGCGCCGTACAAGCCGATAGGCCCGGTCAAACAGGTGGTGCCTGGTGCCAAGCGCGTGGGCGTGGTCTACAACCCTGGCAAGGCCAATCCAGTCGTCGTGGTCAAGCAGCGGCATACCCCGCTGCACGGGCAATGCAGGTAGAATCGCGCCTTCGTCAGGAGAGAGTGCTCCGCCACCCGCGAGCAGCACCGCCGAAGGCGCAGGCACCCGCCGAACGCTCAGGCAAAAGGACTGGCAACCGCCCGCAGTGATGCGGGCGTTCCCTTGCTGGAGAGAGGTGGTCGCGCGCATGTGCAGGCCATCCACCGAAGGAGCAAACCGCACGGCCAGTCGAGGCGTTGCGGTGAATCTCTCAGGTAAAGCGGACAGCAGGGCAAATCGCGTGGCACCCTTGCCACGGCCTCTTTTTGCCCTGAAGATTTGCCCATGTCCGCACCTGCCGTCGCCCCCCTGCTCACCACTCCCCTGGACGCCCTGCACATCGAGCTGGGTGCCCGCATGGTGCCGTTTGCCGGCTACTCCATGCCCGTGCAGTACCCCGCAGGCCTGATGGCCGAACACCAGCACACGCGCCAGTCCGTCGGCCTGTTCGACGTGTCGCACATGGGCCAGCTGCGCCTGGTGGGCGCCGATGCCGCTGCCGCCTTCGAGACCCTGATGCCCGTGGACGTGATCGACCTGCCCGTGGGCAAGCAGCGCTACGGCCTGCTGCTCAATGATGCGGGCGGCATCATCGACGACCTGATGTTCTTTCGCATGGCGCACAACGAGTTCTTCGTGATCGTCAACGGTGCCTGCAAGGTGGGCGATATCGCGCACATCCAGGCGCACATCGGCCAGCGCTGCGAAGTCACTCCCATGCCTGACCATGCCCTGCTGGCGTTGCAGGGCCCGCAGGCCGTTACCGCCCTGTCGCGCCTGGCGCCTGGCGTTGAAAAGCTGGTGTTCATGACCGGCGGCAACTACGCCATCGCGGGCTGCGACTGCTTCCTCACCCGAAGCGGCTACACCGGCGAAGACGGCTTCGAGATCTCGGTGCCCGCCGCGCAAGCCGACACCCTGGCGCGCGCCCTGCTCGCGCAGCCCGAAGTCAAGCCCGTGGGCCTGGGCGCGCGCAACTCGCTGCGGCTTGAAGCGGGCCTGTGCCTGTATGGCAATGACATCGACACCACCACCACCCCGCCCGAAGCGGCGCTGAACTGGGCCATCCAGAAGGTGCGGCGCACCGGCGGCGCCCGTGCTGGCGGCTTCCCGGGCGCCGACAGAGTGCTGGCCCAACTCGACAACCCAGCCAGCCTGACCCGCAAGCGCGTGGGCCTGATCGCGCTGGAGCGCGTGCCTGTGCGCGAGCACTCCGAGCTGCAAAGCCTGGACGGCCAGAAGATTGGCGAAGTCACCAGTGGCCTGCTGGCCCCCACGGTGAACGAGCCCGTGGCCATGGGCTATGTGGCGCCAGCATTTGCCGCCATTGGCACGCGGGTGAACGCCATCGTGCGCGGCAAGGCGGTTCCCATGGAGGTGCGTGCCCTGCCCTTTGTGCCAGCACACTACTTCCGCGGCTGANNCCTGGTATGGGCTGTGCGCATCGCATGGGCTTGGGGGCGCGCGCAGCGCCATGGAAAGCGCCAAGCCGCTTACATTGCAGATTCCCGTTCTTTTTCCAAAGTATCTAGTTGCCTAAGGAGCTTTCCCATGACGATCAAATTTTCCAAAGACCACGAATGGATCAACGCCGCTGACATCAATGCGGCGGTGGTCGGCATCACCGTGCACGCCCAGGACGCACTGGGCGACGTGGTGTTTGTAGACCTGCCCGCCGTGGGCACCACGTTTGCCCAGGGCGACGTGGCCGGCGTGGTCGAGTCGGTCAAGGCTGCAGCCGATGTGTACATGCCGGTCTCGGGCGAAGTGGTGCAAGTCAACGAAGCCCTGCGCGCCGACCCCTCGCTGGCCAACTCCGACCCGCTCAACACGGGCTGGTTCTTCAAGGTCAAGCTCAGTGACGCCAGCCAGCTCGATGCGCTGCTGGACGAAGCCAGCTACGCCGATTTCGCCCAGAACGCCTGACGCGAATTTGCCTTCAACCAGCTAACGTCGTTGGTCGCCTTGCCGTGCTACAGCACTGTCTGCGGCTTCCCGCCGGGTTATCCGATTGAATGCAAATCCGCATGGCGCCCTAACCTCCCGTTTGAGAATCTGCCCTATGTTGATGCCATCCGCCTTGCCGCTCGGCGAGCTTGAAAACGCCACCGAATTCCTGCCCCGCCACATCGGCATCGACGCAGCCGACGAAGCGCACATGCTGTCGGTGATCGGCGAGGCCTCGCGCCGCGCCCTCATCGACTCGATCGTGCCGCGCTCCATTGCCCGCAGCCGCGCCATGGATCTGCCCGAGCCGGTGACCGAGGCAGCGGCGCTGGCCGAACTCAAGGCGATGGCATCGCAGAACAAGATCCTCAAGAGCTTCATCGGACAGGGTTACTACGGCACCCACATCCCCGGCGTCATATTGCGCAACATTCTGGAAAACCCCGCCTGGTACACGGCCTACACGCCCTACCAGGCCGAGATTTCGCAGGGCCGCATGGAAGCCCTGGTCAACTTCCAGACCCTGGTGTGCGACCTGACCGGCATGCCAATTGCCAATGCATCCATGCTGGATGAGGCCACCGCCGCCGCCGAGGCCATGGCGCTGGCCAAGCGCTCGGTCAAGTCCAAGAGCAACCGCTTCATCGTGGCCGGTGACGCCCACCCGCAAACCATCGAAGTGATCCAGACCCGCGCCAAGCCCCTGGGCATCGAAGTGGTGCTGGCCAATTCCGCCGCCGAATGGGATGCCGCGCTGAATGGCGAGTATTTCGCCGTGTTGGCCCAATACCCCACCACCAGCGGACGTATTGACGACCTGCGCGCTGACGTGGAAAAGGCGCATGGCAAGCAGGCCGCGTTGATCGCCGCGGCCGACCTGCTGGCCCTCACGCTGATCACGCCGCCCGGTGAATGGGGCGCGGACATCGTGGTGGGCACCACGCAGCGCCTGGGCATGCCCATGGGCGCGGGCGGCCCGCACGCAGCCTACATGGCCTGCCGCGACGAATTCAAGCGCAGCCTGCCCGGCCGCCTGGTGGGCGTGAGCGTGGACGTGCATGGCAAGCCCGCCTACCGCCTGGCATTGCAGACCCGCGAGCAGCACATTCGCCGCGAAAAGGCCACGTCCAACATCTGCACCGCGCAGGTGCTGCCGGCCGTGATTTCCAGCATGTACGCCGTGTACCACGGCCCCCAGGGCCTCAAACGCATTGCCCAGCGCGTAGCCAGCTACACGGCCATCCTGGCCAAGGGGCTGGAGCAACTGGGTGCGCCCGTGCGCCCGCAGGCCTGCTTTGACACGCTGACGCTCCAGACCGATGGCGCCACCCAATCCATCGCGGCTCGCGCAGTATCCATGGGCGCCAACCTGCGGATTTACTTCGAAAACCATCTGTGCATCTCGCTGGACGAAACCACCACACGCGCCGACATCGAATTGCTGTGGAAAATCTTCGCCAAGGACGGCCAGGCCCTGCCCACGTTTGACGCCTTTGAGAAGGGCGTGGAGCCGCTGATCCCCGCCCAACTGCGTCGCACCAGCAGCTACCTCACGCACCCGGTGTTCAACACCCATCACTCTGAGACCGGCATGCTGCGCTACATCCGCCAGCTGTCCGATAAGGACCTGGCGCTGGACCGCAGCATGATCCCGCTGGGCAGCTGCACCATGAAGCTCAACGCCACGAGCGAGATGATCCCCATCACCTGGCCCGAGTTTGCCAACGTCCACCCCTTCGCACCCGCCGATCAGCTCGAAGGCTACCGCAGGCTCGACGAGCAGCTGCGCGCCTGGCTGTGCCAGGCCACGGGCTATGCCGGCATCAGCCTGCAGCCCAACGCGGGCAGCCAGGGCGAATACGCGGGCCTGCTGGCCATCAAGGCCTACCACGAAGCCCAGGGCCACGGTCACCGCAACATCTGCCTGATCCCCAGCAGCGCGCACGGCACCAACCCCGCCAGCGCCCAGATGGTCGGCATGCAGGTGGTGGTGACCAAGTGCGATGAAAACGGCAACGTGGACATGGCCGACCTCAAGGCCAAGTGCGAACAGCACAGCGCCAGCCTGGCGGCGGTGATGATCACCTACCCCAGCACGCACGGTGTGTTTGAAACGCAGGTCAAGGAACTGTGCGCACTGGTGCACCGCCATGGCGGCCGCGTATACGTGGACGGCGCCAACATGAACGCCCTGGTGGGCGTGGCCGCGCCCGGCGAGTTCGGGGGCGACGTGAGCCACCTGAATCTGCACAAGACCTTCTGCATCCCGCACGGCGGCGGCGGCCCTGGCGTGGGCCCCGTGTGCGTGGTGGCCGATTTGGTGCCCTACCTGCCCGGCCATGCCACGGCCGGTGTGGCCGGCGGCGTGGGTGCCGTGTCAGCAGCCCCCTTGGGCAATGCCGCCGTTCTGCCCATCAGCTGGATGTACTGCCGCATGATGGGCGCCACGGGCCTGCAGGCCGCAACCGAGACGGCCATCCTCTCGGCCAACTACATCAGCGCGCGCCTCAAGGACCACTACCCCACGCTGTACGCATCGGCCAACGGCCATGTGGCGCACGAGTGCATCCTGGACCTGCGCGGCCTCAAGGACACCAGCGGCGTGATGGCCGAGGACGTGGCCAAGCGCCTGATCGACTATGGCTTTCACGCGCCCACGCTGAGCTTCCCCGTGCCCAATACGCTGATGGTGGAGCCCACCGAGAGCGAGACACTGTTCGAAATTGACCGCTTCATCGACGCGATGATCGCCATCCGCGAAGAGATCCGCCAGATCGAAACCGGCGCCTGGCCGCAGGACAACAACCCGCTAAAGAACGCGCCGCACACGGCCGAGAGTCTGCTGGGCAGCGAATGGGCCCGCCCCTACTCCCGCGAGGTGGCAGCCTACCCGGTGGCAGCCCTGCGCAGCAACAAGTACTGGTCGCCCGTGGGCCGCGTGGACAACGTCTATGGCGATCGCAACCTGTATTGCAGCTGCGTGCCGGTCAGCGAACTGGCGTAAAGCGCGACAGCGCACCCGCCGACACGGCAACTATTCGACGCGTGTCACGGATGAGGGCTTGAACCCCAGGTCTGCCGCCTTGCCCTTGCGCCCTCGTGCAGCGCGGGCATTGTTGAGCGAGCGGATTTCCAGTGTCTCTTCACGCGCCTTGCCGCTGCGGCCCACGCCCTCGATTCGGACACTGCGGGTGTAGGCTGCGGCCCCCACCAACTGATCCTTGGGCTCGAGGTCGATCAGCAACAGGCCGCGGCCACCGTTGGCCATGGTCTTGAGCTCACTGATCTCGAACGTCAGGATGCGACCGCCCGCCGAAGCACAGGCCACATGCGTGGCGGCAGGCAATGGCTGCCCCCCGGTACTGCCTGCCGCATGGGAGGGTGGGCACAGGGTCTCGCCATCGCCCAAAGTCAGGAAGGACTTGCCCCCCTTATGGCGCGACACCAGATTGTCCACGCTGGCCAAAAAGCCATAGCCTCCCGAATTCGACAGCAGCAAGGTGGCACTGGCCGGGCCGGCAAAGTAGTGCAGCAGCTGCGTGCCCGATTCCAGCTCGATCAGGGTGGTCACCGGCTGGCCGTCGCCGCGCCCGCCGGGCAGCAGGGCCACCGGCACCGAATAGACGCGGCCATTGCTGCCAAACGCGATGAGCTGGTCCACGGTGCGGCATTCAAACGTGGCATACAAGCCATCGCCCGCCTTGAAGACAAAGCTGGCCGCCTCGTGGCCATGGCCATTGCGCGCACGCACCCAACCTTTTTGCGAGATGATCACCGTAACGGGCTCGTCCACCACTTTGACCTCGGCCACGGCTTTTTTCTCGGCCTGGATCAACGTGCGGCGCGGGTCGGCAAAGGTCTTGGCGTCCGCCTCGATCTCCTTGACCATGGTGCGGCGCAGCGAGCCGGGGTTGTTCAGAATGTCTTCNNCCTTCGAGGATGTGGATGCGGTCCAGCACCTTGGTCAGGCGGTGCTGCGTGCGGCGCGTGATGGTAGTTTGGCGGAAGGCGATCCACTCCTCCAGCATCAGGCGCATGGATTTCTGCACCGGCTTGCCATCCAGCCCCACCATGGTGAGGTTGATGGGCGCAGAGGTTTCGAGGCTGGTGTGCGCCAGCAGTGCAGTGATCAGCTCCTGCTGCGGGGTCTTGCCGGTCTTGGGCTCGAACACCAGGCGCACAGGGGCGTCCTTGCTGGATTCGTCGCGCACCACATCGAGCACGGCCAGCACGCTGGCCTTCAGTTGCGTCTGGTCCTGGCTCAGTGCTTTTTTGCCGGCCTTGACCTTGGGATTGGTGATTTCTTCGATTTCTTCGAGCACGCGCTGCGTGCTCACACCGGGCGGCAACTCGTTGACGACCAGCTGCCACTGGCCGCGCGCCAACTCTTCGATCTTCCAGCGCGCGCGTACTTTGAGGCTGCCACGGCCGGTGCGATAGGCGTCAGCGATGTCGGACGCAGCGCTGATGATCTGGCCGCCGCCGGGGTAGTCGGGCCCAGGCACCAGGGCCAGGAGTTCGTCCTGACTCAGCGAAGGCGTCTTGATCAGCGCGATGCAGGCATCGGCAATCTCGCGCAGGTTGTGGCTGGGGATTTCGGTGGCCAGGCCCACCGCAATGCCGCTGGCGCCGTTGAGCAGTGCAAACGGCAGGCGCGCGGGCAACTGGCGCGGCTCTTCGGTACTGCCGTCGTAGTTGGGCATGAAATCGACCGTGCCTTCGTCGATTTCATCGAGCAGCAGGCTGGTGATGCGCGACAGGCGCGCCTCGGTGTAGCGCATGGCCGCAGCGCCATCACCGTCGCGGCTGCCGAAGTTGCCCTGACCGTCGATGAGCGGGTAGCGCTGGGCAAAATCTTGCGCCATGCGCACCAGCGCGTCATAGGCCGACTGGTCGCCATGCGGGTGAAAACGGCCCAGCACGTCGCCCACCACGCGGGCGCTTTTGACGGGCTTGGCCGCTGTGCTGCGCGTGGGGCCGCTGTAGGAGAGACCCATGCGGTCCATCGAATACAGGATGCGCCGCTGCACGGGCTTGAGGCCGTCGCATACATCAGGCAGCGCGCGGCCCTTGACGACGGACAGCGCATATTCCAGATAGGCACGCTGGGCATAGCCTGCCAGATCCAGGGAGTCGCCCCCGTCGCCAGCGGTGGTGAAATCGAGAGTGGATTGGTCGCTCATTCGGTCGGTATGGGTTCAGTCATGTTCTGGGGCGGGGCCACGCGCATGGCGAGCAAGTCGCCGCCGTTCCGGGCGCCGCCCGAAAGCTCCATGCGCACGCGGCCGGGTGCGGCACGCTGGACCAGCAAGGCAGTTGGGGGTTTGAGATGGGCATACAGGCCGAGCACGGTGCGCACGTAGTTCTGGGTTTCCTTGTAGGCCGGAATCCGGTTGCCAGCCCTGTGCACGGCGCCCTCGCCCGCGTTGTAAGCAGCCAGGGCCAGGTCCAGGCGGTCGGGGAACAGATCGATCAGATAGCGCAGGTAGCGGGTGCCGGCAGATACATTCACGGCCGGGTCCATCAGTTTCTGCGCCACCGTCCGGCGGTGGTCTGCGGCCACACCAAACCGTCCCGCCGTGGCGGGCATCACCTGCATCAGGCCAATGGCCCCTTTGGGCGACACGGCACCGGCGTCAAATCCGGATTCGGTGGCAATCAGGGCCTGCAACAATTCATAGTCCACCCCCTGGCGGCTGGCCGATGCACGCAAGTGGTGCTGGACGCGTTTGTAGTCGGGCGAAATATCAAAAAAAGCCAGCAAGCGTGCACCGGCCGCAGGCAGAGCCCGCCGCGGGGACAGCAACGCACCCTGCACCCCATCGCGCGACGAATCAAATTGCGTGCCGCGAAAGAACAGCTGGTAACGCGCATCCGTCTTCTCTGCGGCGAAATGGGTCACGCCGCGCTCGTCTACAAAGGCCCACAGGTCGGCATGCGCTGACGGTTGCACCAGCAACAGCAACAGCGGAACCGCCAGCAAGCGCAAGCAGTCTAAAAAACGATGAATCGCGGACATGGGAAACACCGGCAATGGGCGGTCAGGATATCCGAGATCAGATATCTAC
>DCVY01000003.1:18385-23325 GCA_002327945.1 Acidovorax delafieldii
TTGAATCGGCTGATCTGGCATTTTTCGCGCGCCACGCCGTCCTTGGCGCACTTGTCGAGGATGGCGGTGAGCTCACCTTCGTCCAGCGCATACATCTTGGCGGCGGGCTTCTTGCCGCGCGCAGGCACATCCACCCGAAACAGTGGAGGCCTTGCCACGTAGATATGACCGGCCTCGATGAGCTTAGGGAAATGGCGGAAGAACAGCGTGAGCAGCAGCACCTGAATGTGCGAGCCGTCCACGTCCGCATCACTCAAGATGCAGACCTTGCCATAGCGCAGGCCCGACAGGTCGGGTGAATCGTGGGGGCCATGCGGATCCACCCCCATGGCCACCGAGATGTCGTGGATTTCGTTGTTGGCAAACAGCCGGTCGCGGTCCACCTCCCAGGTGTTGAGCACCTTGCCGCGCAGCGGCAGCACGGCCTGGTTTTCCTTGTCGCGGCCCATCTTGGCGCTACCGCCAGCCGAATCGCCCTCGACCAAAAAGACTTCGTTGTAGGTGATGTCGCGGCTTTCGCAATCGGTGAGCTTGCCGGGCAGCACGGCCACGCCAGAGCCCTTGCGCTTTTCCACCTTCTGCCCGGCCTTCTGGCGCGTCTGTGCGGCCTTGATGGCCAGTTCGGCCAGCTTCTTGCCGTAATCCACATGTTGGTTGAGCCAGAGTTCGAGCGCCGGGCGCACAAAGCCCGAGACCAACCGCACCGCATCGCGCGAGTTCAGGCGCTCCTTGATCTGGCCCTGGAACTGCGGGTCCAGCACCTTGGCTGAGAGGACGTAGCTGGCACGCGCAAACACGTCTTCGGGCATCAGCTTCACGCCCTTGGGCAACAGGCTGTGCAGCTCGATGAAGCTTTTGACGGCGTTGAACAGGCCGTCGCGCAGGCCGCTCTCGTGCGTGCCGCCCGCGCTGGTGGGGATCAGGTTGACATAGCTTTCGCGCACGGGCTGGCCGTCTTCGGTGAAGGCCACACACCACGAGGCGCCTTCCCCCTCGGCAAAGTTGTCGTTGCCACTGTCGGCAAAACCCTCACCCTCGAACAGCGGAATCACCGGCTCGCCATGGAGCGTCTGCTGCAGGTAGTCGCGCAGGCCGCCCTGGTATTGCCAGGTTTGCACTTCGGCAGGCTGGCGCGTCTTCTCGTTGACCAGCGAGACCTGCACGCCCGGCATCAGCACCGCCTTGCTGCGCAACAGGTGGGTCAGTTCGCCCAGCGGCAAAGTGCTGGACTCAAAATATTTGGCGTCGGGCCACACGCGCACCGTGGTGCCCTGCTTGCGCTCACCGGCTTGCAGGGCGCGGGTGACAAGGGGCTCGACCACGTCGCCGCCAGAGAACACCAGGCGCGCCACCTGGCCCTCGCGGTGGCTGCTGGCTTCCAGCCGCGTGGCCAGGGCATTGGTCACGCTCACGCCCACGCCGTGCAGGCCACCCGAGAAGCTGTAGGCGCCGCCCTTGCCCTTGTCGAACTTGCCGCCCGCATGCAGGCGGGTGAAGACCAGCTCGATCACCGGGGCTTTTTCTTCAGGGTGCATGCCAAAAGGTATACCGCGCCCGTCGTCTTCGACGGCCACCGAGCCGTCGGCGTGCAGTGTGACCTTGATTTTTTTGCCAAAACCCGCCAACGCCTCGTCGGCAGCGTTGTCGAGCACTTCCTGAATGATATGCAGCGGGTTGTCGGTGCGGGTGTACATGCCCGGGCGCTGCTTGACAGGCTCCAGCCCCTTGAGCACACGGATCGACCCCTCGGAATATTCGCTGGCGGACACGGAAGACGGTTTGGCAGACATGGGGCGGATTGTAGTGCCGCAGCACCATGCAAACTGGATGAATACCCAGCCGTTCGAGCCTCTGCCGCTGAGCATCATGCACGTGCCAGACAGACATGGGCAAGATTGGATACATTCCTTGCATGCCTACGAATTCTCCCAAGCTGTCCATGTTCCAGGTGCTGGCGTGCGGTGCAGCCATCGTGACCTTGTCCATGGGCATTCGCCATGGCTTCGGGCTGTGGCTGCAACCCGTTACGCAGGACATGGGCTGGACGCGGCAGTCGTTTGCCCTGGCGATTGCGATCCAGAACCTCTCGTGGGGAATCATCGGCATCTTTGCGGGCATGGCCGCAGACCGGTTTGGTGCCTTTCGCGTGCTGACGGGCGGTGCGGCGCTGTATGCAGTGGGCTTGGCAGGCATGGCGCTGTCACCCACGCCCCCCCTGTTTGCACTGACAGCGGGTGTGCTGATCGGCGCGGCCCAGGCCGGCACCACCTATGCCGTGATTTATGGCGTGCTGGGCCGCCAGATTGCGCCCGAAAAGCGATCGTGGGCCATGGGCGTGGCGGCGGCGGCCGGCTCGTTTGGCCAGTTCCTGATGGTTCCGGTGGAAGGCTGGCTGATTGCCGGGCTGGGCTGGCAACAGGCGCTGCTGGCGCTGGCGTTGATGGTGCTACTCATCATTCCACTGGCTTTTGGCCTGCGCGAACCGGGCTTTCACGGATCGGCGCCCATAAAGCGCGACCAGACCATTGTGCAGGCGCTGGGTGAAGCGTTTCGCTATCCCAGCTTTCTACTGCTGACGGCGGGGTATTTTGTGTGCGGCTTTCAGGTGGTTTTCATCGGCGTGCACATGCCCAGCTACCTGCGCGACCACGGGCTCTCGCCCCAGGTGGCCAGTTATGCGCTGGCGCTGATCGGGCTGTTCAACGTGTTTGGCACCTACATTGCGGGCACGCTGGGCCAGCGCATCCCCAAGCGCAACATTTTGGCCTTCATCTACTTTGCGCGGGCCGTGGCCATCTCCGTATTTCTTCTGGTGCCGCTGTCGCCGCTGTCGGTGTATGTGTTTTCCGCCGTGATGGGTGCGCTGTGGTTGTCCACTGTGCCGCCCACCAACGCCACCATTGCGCAGATCTTTGGTGTGCAGCACCTGTCCATGCTGGGCGGCTTTGTTTTCTTGAGCCACCAGGTTGGCAGCTTCATGGGGGTATGGCTGGGCGGCTATCTGTATGACCGCACGGGCAGCTACGATGTGGTCTGGTACATCGCTATCGGGCTGGGCGTCTTTGCGGGCCTGGTGAATCTACCCGTCAAGGAAGCCCCCATCCAGCGCGCCACGCCGCAGTCCGTCTGACGCCATCAAAAACATCGCCACCATAGCCATGCACAGCCCCACACCGCGCCTGCCATCCCGCCTTGCCCGGCTGCTGGGCTGGGTGGCCGCCTTGCTGATCTTGCTGGCGGTGTTTGCGATGTATACCGCGCCGGGGTTCATGGTCATGCTGGCAGACCAGCTGTGGGCATGCTTCTGATAGTTTCCAGCCCTTTTGGCGGATAGCGACTGCACTGCAAGCATAAAAAGCTGTTATTTCAATAGCACCAGTACACCCCATGCACGGCACCGAAGCACCTTCAGACTGGGTTCGCCGCTGGTTACCCCTGGCACCGCCGGGCAGCACGGTGCTGGACGTGGCCTGCGGCGCGGGCCGCCACCTGCGCTGGATGCACGAACATGGCCACCCCACCGTGGGTGTGGACCGATCCGCCGACGCCGTGGCGGCCTGCGCCGCCTGGGGCGAAATCCACAGCGCCGACATTGAAGCGGGCCCCTGGCCCTTCACNNGCAGTGTGGCCCCTGGCGGCGTGCTGATCTATGAAACCTTCGCTAGTGGCAACGCAACCGTGGGACGCCCCGCGCGAGCCGACTTTTTACTGCAACCCGGCGAACTGCTTACCGCCTGCGCAGCCCTGCGCACCGTGGCCTACGAAGACGGGTTTCTGGACTTGCCCGCACGTTTCGTGCAGCGCATTGCCGCCGTGCGCGAGCCCGCACACCCAGGCCAGCCCGTTCGATACCGCCTGACCACTCCTGTCTAGTTAGAATGGCCTTTTACCGTTTTCAATTGCGGACATGACCTCTTCTTCCGTGGCCCTTACCGGCAGCATCGTCGCCCTCGTCACCCCCATGCACGAGGACGGTAGCGTGGACTACCCCACCCTGCGCAAACTGATCGACTGGCATATCGCCGAGGGCACCGACTGCATCGGCGTGGTGGGCACCACGGGCGAGTCGCCCACGGTCAATGTCGAAGAACATTGCGAAATCATCCGCGTCTCCGTGGAGCAGGCGGCCAAGCGCGTGCCCATCATGGCCGGCTGCGGCGCCAACTCCACCGCCGAGGCCATCGAGCTGGCCAAGTTTGCCAAGAACGTGGGGGCCGACAGCCAGTTGCAGGTGGTGCCCTACTACAACAAGCCCACGCAAGAGGGTCAATACCAGCATTTCAAGGCGATTGCCGAGGCCACGGGCGACCTGCCCATGGTGCTCTACAACGTGCCCGGCCGCTCGGTGGCAGACATGCTGCACGACACCGTGTTGCGCCTGGCGCAGGTGCCCGGCATCATCGGCATCAAGGAAGCCACGGGCAACATCGAGCGCGCCCAATGGCTCATCCGCGATGTGCCCCAGGGCTTTGCCGTGTATTCGGGCGACGACCCCACCGCCGTGGCCCTGATGCTGTGCGGTGGCCATGGCAACATCAGCGTCACCGCCAACGTGGCGCCCCGCCTGATGCATGAGCTGTGCGTGGCTGCGCTCGCCGGCAATGCGCGGCGCGCCATGCAAATCCAGTTCCAGCTGCTGCCGGTGCACAAGAACCTGTTCATCGAAGCCAACCCCATTCCCGTCAAATGGGCCATGGCCCGCATGGGCCTGTGCGCAGGCACCATGCGCTTGCCCATGACGCCCCTGAGCCAGGGCCACGAAGCCACCGTGGAAACAGCCCTGCGCGCCAGCGGCCTGCTGTAAACCGACCGCACCGACCCCCTAGACACTCTGAGGATTTCCGCGTGAATCACACTGCACGATTGGGCCTGCTGGGCCTTGCCATGGCGCTGTCCGCCTGCTCCGTACTGGAAAGCGACAAGATCGACTACAAAAGCGC
>DCVY01000003.1:23414-27341 GCA_002327945.1 Acidovorax delafieldii
CGGCCAGCCGACCAGCTGTGGGAACCCGTGCGGGAATACTGGCTAGAGAACGGCTTCAACCTGGTCGTCGATCAGCCCGACCTGGGCATTCTGGAGACCGACTGGGCGGAAAACCGCGCCAAGCTGCCGCAGGACGTGATTCGATCCACCCTCGGCAAAGTTTTTGAATCGCTGTATTCCACCGGCGAGCGTGACAAATTCCGTACGCGCCTGGAGCGCAATGCCGCTGGTGGCACTGAAATTTACGTCACCCACCGCGGCATGGTAGAGGTCTACACCAACACCTCCAAGGACAACACCATCTGGCAACCCCGTGCCGCCGATCCCGAGCTCGAAACCGAATTCCTGCGCCGGCTGATGGTCAAGCTGGGCGTAAGCCAGGAGCAAGCACAGGCCGTGGCGGCAGCGCCAGCCTTGAAGGTCGCGACCGTGCGCATGACCTCGGTGAACAGCATCCCGGTGGTGCAGATGGACGAGGGTTTTGATCGCGCATGGCGCCGCGTGGGCCTGGCCCTGGACCGCACGGGCTTCACCGTGGAAGACCGCAACCGCAATGACGGCCTGTATTTTGTGCGTTATGTGGCGCCAGGAACCGACAAGAAGGATCCCGGCTTCTTCAGCAAGCTGCTGGGCAGCAATTCTGCAGCAACACCCCCGCTGAAGTACCGCGTGGTGGTGCGCAGCCAGGGTGAAGCCACCACGGTGTCCGTGCTGAACGAGGCCGGCGCTCCTGAATCGTCTGCCAACGCCGAACGCATCCTTCGCGTGCTGGCCGACGACCTGAAATAATCCCGTCTGACGTTGCTGCGCTTTCGCAGCTTGGGCAGCGGCAGCTCAGTCTCATGAGAAACAAATCAAGTTGAGGCTAGGTTTCATGCCGGCACGGGCGTCGGTGTGACTGCCAAGTCGAGCGCGGCGGCGCGGCGCTTGAGGGCGGCAATGCTGCGCTGGCGCTGCTCGCTCGCTCGAAGCCTTCGGCAGCCTCGGCGCTGCGCCCAGCCCCTCGGCCCAGCGCTGTTGTCCATGCGCCCAGGTCCAACCGCGTGCGATCCGCGCCATCGCGATGAATTCTGGAAAACCGAATTGACCAGGAAACTCGATGCACTTGGAACTTGGAACTTGAAACCGCCCACTAAATCATGACCGCATTAGAAGGCTACACGATTTCTGAGCACCTTTCCCAAAACTCCCCGACAGGCATCTACCGGGGGGTGCGGCTATCCGATCAGGTGCCGGTGATCTTGAAAGTTCGGGATGTCGAGTTCCCTTCCCCTATCGAATTGGCGCGCATCCGTCATGAATACGAGCTGGCAAAAAGCTTAAGCCACTCAGGCGTCATCAAGGTTCACGCGCTCGAAAAACATCATCATTCGCTCGCCATTGTCATGGAGGATTTCGGCGGCATTCCCTTGCGGGCGCTTATTACCCAGAACGCGCTTTCCATAGAAGACAAGCTGAGAATCGCGCTCCGCATCAGCGAGATTCTGGGCGACATTCACCGCAACGGGATTATTCACAAGGACATCAACCCCAATAATATTCTCGTCAACCCGCAAAGCGGTGAGATCAAAATCATCGATTTCGGCATCGCCGCACAGCTTGACCATGAAGATCAGCAGTTGATCCATCCCGATAAGCTGGAAGCCACCCTGGCCTATATCGCGCCCGAACAAACCGGACGGATGAACCGTCAGGTAGATTACCGCAGCGACTATTATTCGCTGGGGATTACCCTGTACGAACTGCTTCTAAACCGGCCCCCATTCGAGGCGCAGGACAGCATGGAAATGGTGCATCTGCATATCGCCGCCGTGCCGCCCAGCTTGCACAGCCAGGAACCCTCTATCCCGCTTATTGCTTCGCGTATTGTTGAAAAACTGATCGAGAAGAATGCCGAGAACCGCTATCAGAGTGCGTTTGGCATCTGCAAGGATTTGGAGGCTTGCATCCTTGCGCTTTCTTTCACTGAGCCTGATGAGGATTTCTTTCCTGGAACACGGGATTTCTCGGACAGGTTCAGTATTCCTGCCAAACTCTATGGCCGGGATGCGGAGATCAAGCGGCTGATGGCGGCCTACGAGCGCGTCTGCGACGGGCAGCCCGGCGTGGTGCTGGTAACCGGCTATTCCGGTATCGGCAAGTCCTCGCTCATCCATGAAATCCATAAGCCCATCGCCAAGCGCAGAGGTTTTTTCATCGCGGGGAAATTCGACCAATACCGGCGCAACATTCCTTATTCTGCGCTCATTCAGGCTTTCCAGAGTTTGCTGCACCAGCTACTGACGCAGAGCGATGCGCGTATCGCTTTATGGCGCGAACGCCTGCTCGATGCGCTGGGAGAAAATTCCCAAGTCATCGTGGAAGTCATCCCGGAACTGCGGCATATTCTCGGCGACCAGCCAGACGTTCCGTCGCTTGCACCGCAGGAAGCACAAAATCGTTTCAATTATTACTTTGTCAATTTTGTGCGGATATTTGCGCAAGCAGAACACCCGCTCACGCTGTTCCTGGACGACTTGCAATGGGCCGACCACCCCTCGCTTAACCTGCTCGAACTGTTGTGTACAGGCTCCGGCTGCACTCATCAGATGATCATCGGTGCCTATCGTCATAATGAAGTTGATGCCGCTCACCCGTTGCAACTGGCGTTGGAGCGCATGAGCAGCGGAGGAGTTTCAATAGACAATATTGAGCTGCAAGCACTTGCGCCGGAGGTCGTCTGCCACATCGTGGCGGACACTTTTAAATGCGAGGCCGACAAAACACAACAGCTTGCCGCACTCGTGTACCGCAAAACGGACGGCAATCCGTTCTTCATCAACCAGCTCATGAAAAACCTGTATGACTCTCGGCTGGTGAGCTACAGCGCCCCTGACTCGAACTGGGTTTGGGATATTGCGCAAATTGACCGGGTCGGCATCAGCGACAACGTTGTCGAACTGATGACGGCCAATATCCGCAAGCTCCCTGCTGCCACGCAACGCCTGATGAATCTCGCCGCCTGCATCGGCAGCCCGTTTACGCTGGAGACGTTATCCGTGATCAGCGAAAAGTCGCGGGATGCGGTTGCGCAAGATTTGCGCGAGGCGTTGCAAACAACACTGATTGTTCCCATCGGAAGTGAATATAAGTTTTTCGGCAACACCGCGTTGGCCTACGAGCATGAGCCACGCGAATTCGATGTTCAGTACCGCTTCCAGCATGACCGAATCCAGCAAGCCGCCAATGATCTGTTGAGCGCAGAAGAAAAAATAGATACCCACTTCAAGGTGGGAAACCTGCTATTGAAGAACACGCCGGACACCTTGCTGGCGGAAAATATTTTCGACATCGTCAACCACTTCGATCAGTCCACTCAGCTGGCAACCGATCCTGCACTCCGGCTCCGACTCGCCGAACTAAACCTCAAGGCCGCCATTCGTGCAAAAAATGCGATTGCTTACGCACCGGCCTTGAACTACATCACGGTTGCCCAAGATTTTCTTGGGGGTCTTGCGCAAGGGAATCAGCAACTGCTGTTCCGCATACTCGCGCAGCGGGCAGAATGCGAACACCTGAACGGTAACGGTGAAGCTGCGGAAAATTTTTATCAGCAGGCGTTGAGCAAAGCGGCGAATGAAAATGAACGAGCCCTGATTTTCGAGGCCATGATCCATTTCCACACCAACGCAGGGAATTTCAAACTCGCTTACAACACCGGTCGGCAAGCGCTCAAGCTGTTCGGCGTGTCATTGCCGGCAAGCTTTATTCCGTCTCTGTTCCTGGCCGATCTGGTGCGCGCAAAATGGAGGATGCGCGGCAAAAAAATCGCCGACCTGATAGACCTGCCTGTATGTCAAGATGAAAAATTCCGCACCGCGATGCGACTGATCTGCGCATTGCTCAAGGCCGCTTATCAGATACGCCCGGAGTTATGCATTGCCAATG
>DCVY01000122.1:0-450 GCA_002327945.1 Acidovorax delafieldii
GCGCTTTGCGCGCGCACGCTGGCTCATGGCGCAGCAGCGCTGGACCGAGGCCATGGACGAGCTGCTCGAAATCCTCATGCGCGACAAGCACTGGAATGAGGACGCGGCGCGCAAGACCTACGTCGCCATCCTCGAGCTCATCGAGCCGCCCAAACCCAAGGTGGCCGAGGGCCAGATTCCGCCCGAAGACCCGGTGGTGGCGAGCTACCGCCGGCGGCTCTCGAGCGTGGTGCTGAGCTGAGCGGCTGGGCTGAACGTCAACGCTGCTCAGCCCGCCGCGGCAGGGAGCGCGAGTTCGACGCGGTTGCGCCCCAGGTCCTTGGCGCGGTACAGCGCCTCGTCGGCGCTGCGGATCAGCGCATTGGCCGAGTCGCCGTGTTCTGGGAACGTGGCCACGCCGGCAGACAGCGTCACGGGGATGGACGCATTCCCCACCAGCAAAGGCTGCGC
>DCVY01000122.1:471-2074 GCA_002327945.1 Acidovorax delafieldii
CCCGCCTGGTGGCCAAAACCGTCATTGATGCGCTTGAAGTGATCTATGTCCACGAGCAGGATGCTCAGCGGCAGCCCCGCGTGCGCGCAGCGCGCCAGCTCGCGCGCCATGGCATCCACGAGGTAGCGGCGGTTGAACAACCCTGTGAGCGGGTCCTGCGTCGATTGCTCCTGCAGCTGCTGCTGCAGTGCCAGGACTTCCTCCATCTTGGCACGCAGCTGCTGGCGCGTCTGGAACAGCATCAGCGACCGGGCATAGGCGTCCTTGGCTACGACCAGCAGGTACAGCGACAGCGTTGCGATGCTCAGGCTGGTAGTGAGCGGCGCCGTGGCAGGCTCGGCATGCAGGCCGAACACTGCCGACCCCAGCAGGGCGCCGCAGGCAATGACCGCCGCAGCCAGCAAGGCTCCCGCGGCGCCGCGGAACACCGTCATGTTGATGGCCGCGCCGATGAACAGCATGTAGCTGATCCAGAGCGGGAACTTCAACACCGCCATCCAGATGCCGAACATCAGGCCGTCGAGCAGCATGTTGCCGAACTCGGTGCGCATCTGGTTTCTGGAACGCACCGCCGCGAGATATGCCACGTGCGGATAGACCAGAAACTGCAGGCCCAGCAGCACCCAGGCCACCGGGCCATAGCCGCGTCCCCACATGTGGGCCGCAAGCACCAGCAGCACCCAGACGAAGGCCATCGTGCGGTTGCGGCGGTTCATGCGCACGATCCAGTGTACAGGACGTTTCACGCTCTGTGGCATGGGCGCTCCGCTGCCGAAGGTGGTGGGAATATTTTGGGGTGCCGCCATGCCCGGGATTTTTCTCAGCCTACGAGCCGCTGCAGCGCCTCGCGGTATTTTTCGGCGGTTTTTGCGATCACCTCGGTGGGCAGCCGCGGGGCCGGCGGCGTCTTGTTCCAGGGCTTTCCGTCCACCTGCGCCTGCTCCAGCCAGTCGCGCAGAAACTGCTTGTCGAAGCTCGGCGGGTTCTGGCCCGCGGCCAGCGCGGCTTCATAGCCTTCGACGGGCCAATAGCGCGAGCTGTCGGGCGTGAGCACCTCGTCCATCAGCACCAGGCTGCCATCGGGGGCCAGGCCGAATTCGAACTTGGTGTCGGCAATGATCAGGCCCCGGCCGAGCGCGAATGCCGCCGCGGCGCGGTACAGGGCAATGCTCAGATCGCGAATCTGCGCAGCGAGCGCCGGGCCCACCATGTGCACGGTGCGCTCGTAGGTGATGTTTTCATCGTGCTCGCCCACGGCCGCCTTGGCCGCTGGGGTGTAGATGGGCTCGGGCAGGCGCGCGGCATTCGAGAGCCCCGCCGGCAGCGGCACGCCGCATACCGATTGCGTCGCCTGGTATTCCTTCCAGCCGCTGCCGGCCAGATAGCCGCGCACCACGGCTTCGATCGGCACGGGCTGCAGCCTGCGCACAAGCATGGAGCGGCCGCGCACCTGCTCGACTTCGTCGGGCTGCACCACGCTCTCGGGCGCCTGGCCCGTCAGGTGGTTGGGGCAGATGCCTTGCAGCCGCTCGAACCAGAACAGCGCCATCTGTGTCAGCAGCACGCCCTTGCCGGGGATGGGGTCGTCCATGATCACATCGAA
>DCVY01000122.1:2105-3168 GCA_002327945.1 Acidovorax delafieldii
AAAACCAACCGGCCATTCTACGAGGCCGGCGCGCGCCCACTGGCACGCAGTTACCCGCCCCGCAAAGCAGGATTGGTGCGCCGTATTGCTTTTCGGGGCTGCGGGGAGCATAGTGAACTCGCGTTCGCTTTTTGACCGCGCCGCCCGCACCTCGCCATGGCGCAGCAGGCGGCACATGTTTCCCTCGAAACCCTAGGAGACTTTCTCATGAACCTGACGATCAGTGGTCACCACCTCGAAGTCACTCCGGCACTGCGCAGCTACGTCGCCAGCAAGCTGGAGCGGGTCACAAGGCACTTTGATCAGGTGGTCGATGTCAAGGTGCTGCTCACGGTGGAAAAGCAGAAGGAAAAAGAAAAGCGCCAGCGCGCCGAGTGCAACATCCACGTCAAGGGCTGCGACCTGTTTGCCGAAACCGCCCATGCCGACCTGTACGCGGCCGTCGATGAGCTGATGGACAAAATGGACCGGCAGGTCGTGCGCCACAAAGACCGGCTGCAAAGCCACCACCACGAGGCATTGAAGCGCGAGTTGCAGGCCTGAGCGTAAAAACCTCGCTCGCCAGCCGCCCGCCGGGGCGGCTTTTTCGCGTGCGTGCAACCTCGCCGCAGCCGCGCGGATAGGCCGTTTGGTGCGGGGAGTTTTGCAAACCTTGTGCATAATTGTTACCCTAAATGCGGCAGTTGGGCGCGCAGCGCTGCCACCCATGGGTGAACGCGGTTGTGCGCAAAATCCTCTGTGAAGTCAAAGAGTTGCATCCGGAAAACAGCGGTCAACTGCCGAATTTAGGGCTAATCACCATGAACCGACTCGCCTCCATCCTGCCCGCAGCGCAAGTGCTCGTGCATGTCGATGCCACCAGCAAAAAGCGCGCTTTCGAAGAAGCGGGGCTGTTGTTCGAAAGCCAGCAAGGACTCTCCCGGGCCCTGATTACCGACAGTCTGTTTGCGCGCGAGCGCCTGGGCTCGACGGGGCTGGGCCATGGCGTGGCGATTCCGCATGGCCGCATCAAGGGGCTCAAGGCGCCCATGGCCGCGGTGTTTCAGCTGCAAAACCCGATAGG
>DCVY01000082.1:0-2101 GCA_002327945.1 Acidovorax delafieldii
GGCCATGCTGAGGCCAAGCATTCCCGTCTGTTTGATCCAATTTCGGCGTTTCCAGTGCAGTTCTTCGGACATTGTGTTGCTCCAGTTCAAAAATGGCGGATGGGAGAACCTGCAAACGTCCGCTTTTGGGGATGTTCTGAGGTTCTAACTTGTATACAAGCAATTCATGGGCCAGTTTTGATGGGGGCAGAAAGTCGTTTTTCAGGCAGAAAACGCATCTTTCGTGCGGCGGGATGCAGCATTCCGTGCCACATTGGGGAGGTTGCTCAGGCCCCTGTGCACCGCGCCTGTGCGCTGCCAGGGCGCGTCGCGTTTGTACGCAAGCCGACAAAAAGGCGTTGGGGCGCAGCCATGCCTGCGCGGTTTTTGGCGGCAAAGCGCTGTTTTGCCACGCAAAGCGCCGCCTTGCCACCTGGGCGTGGCTGGTACGGCAGTTGCGTCTGCAGGGCCCATGCACGCCTCTACCGTTCCTGCTTCTCCCGCTGCACCGCAGAACCCGCACTACGCTCGTCTGGGCGGTCAAGAGCAGGTCGTGCGCCTGGTGGATGCGTTTTACCGCGCCATGGACCGCCTGCCCGAGGCGGCCACGATACGGGCCATGCACGCGCCGGACTTGCGCGCCACCAAGGCAGTGCTGGTGCAATACCTCAGCGAATGGCTGGGCGGGCCCAGGCTCTACACGCCTGCACGCGGTGCGCCCATGCTGCGGCGGCGCCATCAGCCCTTCGACATCGACGCCACCGCGCGCGATGCCTGGATGCTGTGCATGCGCCAGGCGCTGGCCGAGGTGTGCGCCGACGCGGGCTTGCGCAGCGAGCTCGAAGCGGCTTTTTACAAAGTGGCCGATTTCATCCGCAATACCGAGGAGGGCGGGCAGGAGCGGGCGCATCCGGGGCGCCCGCGCGAGGTGCAGCCGGGCGGGTTGGCGCCGCCGCAAAGTTCCCGCGCGGGCCGCTGAGGGAGCGCCTTGGAACGACGGGTTCTCATGCGCCCTGACCATGCCGCGCATCCGCGCACCTGGTACACGACCAATCTGGTGGGCGTGCCGGCGCAGCTGCTCGGCAGCACGGCGTTCAACGACCATCCCAAGCCATTGCACATCGGCGGCACGCGGCAGGCATATGCAGGGCTCTTTGCCTTGCTGGCAGCCAGCACCAGCCCAGAGGAAGCCAGCGAGATGTTCATCCATTACCTGAGTCTGGCCTTTGGCCTGGAGCCCGCCAAAGACCCGGCCTCGCCCGCCGAGGCGCGGCGCTGGCGTGCCAGCTACGTCAAACTCCTGCAGAGCTGGGGCATAGACAGCAACGGGCAGGCCGGGGCCGTGCTCAAGGGCTGGGTCGAGAGCCGTTTTGGCCTGGTGCCGTGCTTTCATGGCGAGCGGCTCGAGCACTTTCCCTCGCCTGCCTGGGTCAAGTACCTCGAAGAAAAGGCCTCGAGCCGCTTTCACAACAACTGCATCTACCAGCAGCTCGATTTGCTTTACGAGTTCTGCCAGTGGGCGCTGCAGCGCTTCCAGCCCTTTGGTGCGGTACAGCACCTGCCCTTGTGGCGCGGCATCACGCGCTGTGAGGAGCAGATCGTCGCGGGCACGTTGGGCCTGGGCAAGCGCCTGCTCACCGTGCAGCTCAACAATCTGGTGAGCTTTGCCCAGCGCGCCGACCAAGCCGAATGCTTTGGCGACTGGCTGCTGCACGTGCGCGTGCCGCTGGCCAAGCTGCTGTTTTACCCGGGCCTGCTGCACAAGGTGCTGCTGCACGGCGAGGGCGAAGTGCTGGCCCTGGGCGGGCTCTACAAAGTGGAGGCGCGCCATGCCTGAAGGCGCGCCCTTGCCGGCAGCGAACGCGTTGGCCGCAAGCAGCCGCGCGCAGCTCTTTGACCGCGCGCTCGGGGCTTACCTTGGGCTGGCCATAGGCGATGCGCTGGGCGCGACCGTCGAGTTCATGACGCCGCGCGAAATCCGGCACCAGTACGGCGTGCACCGCGACATGGTCGGCGGCGGCTGGCTGCGGCTCAAACCCGGGCAGGTCACCGACGACACGACCATGAGCCTGGCGCTGGGCGAGGCCCTGCTGCAAGGCCAGCAGCAGGGGCGGCCGTTCGA
>DCVY01000082.1:2185-2877 GCA_002327945.1 Acidovorax delafieldii
CACCACCACCCTTTGTCGGATGCGGCCACGGTGGCTTTCGGGCAGATGCTGCACGCTTTGCTGCGGCACAAAGAGCCGCAGCAGGCGCTGACGACGTGCAAGGCAATCGCGGACCACCTGGTCGAGCGCTTTCCCAAGTTCCGCTACCAACCCTACCCCGGCCGTGCGACGGGCTACGTGGTCGATACCGTGCAGACGGTGCTGCACCATTTTTTTGCGACGCCCGGCTTCGAGGCCGCGGTGGTGGGCACGGTCAACGAGGGCGGGGACGCGGACACCACCGGGGCGCTCGCCGGGATGCTCGCGGGCGCCCTGTGCGGCGCCCAGGCCCTGCCGCGGCGCTGGCTGGGCAAGCTCGAGCGCAGCACGCGCATGGCCATCACCGAGCAGACCAGCGCGCTGCTGGCGCTGGCGCTCGCGGCGTAAGAAAGCACGAAAACAAAAACACGGGAAACAAAAACACAAAAGGCCGCTTGCGCGGCCCTTTGTGCAGGATTGCTGGAGCTCAGCCAGGCATTACATGCCCATGCCGCCCATGCCACCCATGTCGGGCATGCCGCCGCCAGCCATAGGCGCTTCGTCCTTGGGCGTTTCGGCGACCATGCACTCGGTCGTCAGCATCAGGCCGGCCACGGAGGCGGCGTTCTGCAGCGCGGTGCGGGGGACCTTGGTGGGGTCGAGCACGCCCATTT
>DCVY01000071.1:0-2370 GCA_002327945.1 Acidovorax delafieldii
CGGGCGTCGCAGCCACATCCGTCCCGGCTTCAACCGCCTCGCCCTGCAGCTGCGCATCCGCCAGCAGCGGCGCCAACCGGTTCCACCAGTTGCCCGGCGCCGAAACGCTGGGCAGCACCGACGACAGCGCCAGGCAATGTTTGGCGCGCGTCATGGCCACATAGAGCATGTTGAGTTCTTCGCGCTGGCGGGCCTGCTGCTCGGCGGCCAGGGCTGCTGCGGCGCTGGGAGGCGGGCTGGATTCGCTGGCCAGAAAGACAAAGCCTGCGGGCTCGGTTTTTTCGCCGGGCCAGTCCACCAGCACGCCCATGGTCTCGGCCCTTTGCGCACGGGTATCGGTGTCCAGCAGCAGCACACAGCGCGCCTCCAGCCCCTTGGCGCCGTGCACGGTGAGCAGGCGCACCGCCTGCACATCCACCCGCCCCGGCGCGCGCACGCCGCCTTTTTTCATGGCGCGCACAAAGGCGTAGGGCGTGAGGTAGCGGCCACCGTCGTGCTGCAGCGCAGCCGAGAGCAGCGCGCGCAGATTGGCCAGCACCGCCATGCGCTGCGCGGCAGGCGCGGCGGCAGCAAAACGGGCCAGCACGTCGCCCTGCTGGTAGATGGCGTGCAGCGCGTCGTGTGGCGGCAAGGCGTCCACCCAGGCCTTGTATTGGGCCAAATGGACCCCTGGCGCATGCAGCTCCACCGGCAATTGCTCTGTTTTCTGCAGCAAATCAAACCAGCTTGTGGCCGCATGCTCTGGCTGGCGGCGCAAAACGGCCAGGGCCACCAGGGCATCGTCGCCCAGGCCAAACAGCGGCGACTTGAGTGCGCGCGCCAGCGACAGGTCATGGTCGGTGGACACCAGCACATCCAGCAGCGCTACCAAGTCCTGCACCTCGGGCGCATCGAACAGGTCGGCCTTTTCGGGCTGCACGCAGGGCAGGTGCAGGGCGCGCAGAGCGTCTTGCATGGCAGTGAGCCGGTCGCGCTTGCGGGCCAGCACCAGCACTTCTTTGGGCGGCGTGCCTGCGGCGATCTGCGCCGCCACCCAGGCTGCGGCCTGCGTGCATTCGCGCATGCGCTGGGTTTCTTCGGCCTCGTGGCGCGGCTCGGTCAGGCTGTCGCGCCAGGCCAACGGGTCTGCCCCCCCGCCACCGTCGGCAGCCGGCGGCAGGATGGCCGGCAGGCGCAGCAGCACACCGGGGTCTTTGGATTCGGTGGTGTGGTTGCGAAAACCGAAGGTTTCACCAAAACCGCTGGTTTCCTGCTGCGCCTGCGCGGTGCCCATCACATGGTTCACGGCGGCAATCACGCCGATGGCGTTGCGGCGCGTGTGGTCGCAGCTGAGCAGATCGCCCCCCAGGCCATCGCGCACAAAGGCCTGCGCGGCAATGAACACCTGCGGCTCGGCGCGGCGAAAGCGGTAGATGCTTTGCTTGGGGTCGCCCACAATGAACACGCTGGGTGCCGCAGCCCCGCCGCCAGAGCCCGCATAGCCCGACAGCCAGGCATGCAGTGCCTGCCATTGCAGCGGATTCGTGTCCTGGAATTCGTCCACCAGCAGGTGGCGGATGCGCGCATCCAGGCGCTCCTGCACCCAGCCCGACAGGATGGGATCGGCCAGCATGACCAGCGCCGTGCGCTCCACATCGTTCATGTCCACCCAGCCATGCTGGCGCTTGACGGCGGCAAACTCCGCAATCAGGCAGCGCACCAGGCGGGCCATGCGCTGCTGGTGCTGCCAGGCATCGTGCTGGTGGCGGGCAGTGAGCAGGCGTTGCAGTTCGGGTTCAGCCTCCTGCGCTGCGGCGAACTTTTCGAGGTTCTTCGACAGCCGGTCTTCCTTGGCGACGAACATCGCCTTGCGGAGCATGTCCAGGCGCTGGTTCAGGTCCTCGCAGGCCAGCGCATTGATGATGGCGTCGGCCGCCTTTTGCGGTGTCTTGTTGGCCTCGGCCCCCAGCGCCTTGGCGCGTGCCCGCCAGCGCTGGTGGCAGGCGTCGCCCTGCAATGCGTCGGCGGGTTCGTTGAAAGCGGCCAGCTCTGGGTGCTGCACCTGAAACGGCGGCACCGAGGCATCGACCACACCCGCCGCGTCGGCCAGGTCAAACTCCACCCGCTTGGCCAGCGCCACCGCCAGCGCCTTGTGCGTTTGCGAGCGGCCATGGCGGGCCACGACGGCCTCGTAGTCAGCCCGCAGGCCGACGCTGGTGGCCACGGTCTGCAGGAACGGCCCCCACACCTCGCGCACAGCCTCGGCGTCGTCTTCGAGCAAGTCAAAATTGGCGGGCAAACCCTGCGCCTGCAGCAGCGCCAGCGGGGCGGTGCCCAGCAGCGCCGCAAACCAGCTGTGAAAGGTGCGGATCTGCACCGGGCGGCCGCTGG
>DCVY01000071.1:2379-3176 GCA_002327945.1 Acidovorax delafieldii
GCCTGCGCAAAGGCTTCGAGCCATTCCTGCAATCGTTGGCGCATTTCGCCCGCCGCCTTCTTGGTGAAGGTGATGGCCAGGATCTCGTGTGGCGCGGCGCCGTCCAGCAAGGCCCGCAGCATGCGCGAGACCAGCATCCAGGTCTTGCCCGCGCCCGCGCAGGCCTCCACAGCCACGCTGCGCGCGGGGTCGCAGGCGATGGCGTAAAACGCCTCGCGGGAGACGGGGTGGCCGTTGTGTTCGTAGGCAGCGTTCATTCCCAGAAATCCTTACGGCACAGTCCGCGCGCAGCGCAGTAGTCGCACACGGCCCCCTCGCCCAGGGCGGGCAGCGGAGCGCCGGCGGCAATGCGGGCAAAATCGTGCTGTATGCCCTCCACCAGCAGGTCGCGCAGGTGCACCACTTCGCCCTGTTCGTGCATCTGCGTCTCACCCCGCTCGCCCACGTTCACGTAGGCGGCGCGCAGCGTGTCGTGGCTTAGCAAGGCGGCGTAGAACGCAAGCTGGGTGTCTTCGGCACCGGCTTTGATGCGGGCAGTGGTCGTGCCTATGTTTTCGGTCTTGTAGTCGATGACCAGCGGCGTGGTTTCGCCCGTGCATGAGACGGCATCGATGCGGTCGATGGTGCCCACCAGCTGCAGGGCGCCCAGCGGCTGGCTGGTCTGCACCTCGGCCTGCCGAAACTGGCCCCCAGCCTGCTCATGCTGCGCAAGCCAGCGCAAATAGCCATCGCGCACCTGCGGCCAGCCTGCGGCGAACGGCAGAAAATCGCCCTCGCCCAGGCCCTGCTGCAGCGTG
>DCVY01000071.1:3226-3774 GCA_002327945.1 Acidovorax delafieldii
TCGTCAGCCTCTTGCAGGCCCAGCTGGCGCAGCGCAAAAAAGCGGTAAGGGCAGTGCCGCAGGTCGGAATACGCGGTGGACGACAGCCGTGCCACCGGCAGCGCGCACCCATCGGGCAAGGGCCGCGCCGTGGGGTTGGCCGCCACGGTGCGCTGGCTGCGGTCGTCCGCCCCCCAGGCGGCCGCGCCATCGAGGTGCAGCGCCAGCACCAGCGCGCTGGCCAGCAAGGGCTCGCCGCCTTCGTCGCCCGTGCGCCAGAGCACATCCACCGCCGGTGTCTGCAGCGCGTGCTGCCAGGCAGCGCGCTGGGCTGCTTCCAGCGACTCGCGCGTGGGCAGGCCCCAGGCCTGGCGTTGTGCCTGGGTCCAGTCGCCCACGGGTTCGGGCGAGGGCTGCAGGCGTTTTTCATCGCAGCCGGGCAGCACCAGCGCGGCAAACGGCCGCGCCAGCAACTGGGGCATGGGTAAAACGATCACGGGTGCATCGCCCGTCTGTGGGGGTACGTAACGCGCGGCTTCCAGCACCTCGTTGGACCAGCGCGTAAACTC
>DCVY01000071.1:3874-4293 GCA_002327945.1 Acidovorax delafieldii
GGCTTGTCCGCCCAGTCGCGGGTGGCCGCACCCGACCAGGCGGCCACCGAGGCCTTGCGCAGTGCGCGCTCCAAACCATTGAGCACAGCGGGCTCGATGACTGGCGCGTGTTTAAGCCAGTCCAGCACCGCATCGGCCGAGGCATTCCAGGCACAGGCCTTGAGGGCGGCCATCAATTGCGCGGCGGCCCGGGTGGTGGAAAGGGTCCAGCCGTTTTCATCGCGCACCGCCACACCACTGCTGGCCAGGTGCGCACCGATGCGGCGTGTGAGGGCGCGGTCGTTGGCAGCCAATGCCACCGGGGTGCGGCCGGCCACCACATGGGCCAGCACACAGGCGGCGGCGCGCTGGGCTTCGTCCTCGGCATCCTGCGCCTTGTGCAGCGCAATGCGGCCGGATACCTTGGCACCCATGGCCGC
>DCVY01000071.1:4371-17098 GCA_002327945.1 Acidovorax delafieldii
ACGCCCCAGGCCTCGCGCTGCGCAGGCGCAATGGCCGCCACTGCCACCGCCAGTTGGGCTGCGGCCTCTTGCAAAGGAACTGCCAGCACATCGCGTTGCGCGGCCAGGCCAGCGCGATCCAGCAAGGTGCGTGCGGTAAGGGTGTCGCGCGCCACATCCCCGGCCAGATCATCGCCCTGCGGCTCAAAGGCCGACAGCTGGCGGGCCCAGTTGCGCGTGGTTTCGAAGCGGGGGGCAAAGCCGTCGCCATGGTGCAAGGCCCAGTAGCGCTGCGCCCAGGGCATGAGCTGGGCATAGGGCACCAGCACCACCGTGCGCGCAGGATGGGCGGCCAGCGCTTGCATGTGCCCCTCCACCTGGGCCAGCACCCGCTGCCACAAGGCCGCGCACTGATCGCTTTTCGCTATGCCTGTCATAGCGTTGCAAGGCCCGGCCACACCGGTGAACGTGGGATTGGTTTCTGTCACAATGCCCAGACTTTAAACGTACATCGGTAGCAACCCGCTCATAAACAAGGAATCCACCATGGCCAGCGAACTCATCAAACATCTCTCTGACGCCAGTTTCGAAGCCGACGTGCTCAAGTCCGGCACCCCGGTGCTGGTGGACTTCTGGGCCGAATGGTGCGGCCCCTGCAAGATGATCGCCCCCATCCTTAACGAAGTCGCAGAAACTTACCAGAGCAAGCTGCAGATCGCCAAGATGAACGTGGACGAAAACCGCGAGATCCCCGCCAAGTTCGGCATCCGCGGCATCCCCACCCTGATGCTGTTCAAGAATGGCCAGCTGGCCGCCACCAAGGTGGGCGCCATGAACAAGACGCAGCTCACAGCCTTCATTGATCAGCAACTGGCCTGATTCATGGCCGCCTGCCAGCGCCCATATTGCGGGGCCGCTGGCACGGCAAAGACTCCGATTGCTTTGCGCATGACGCCGACTGGGTCGTGCGACCCGGTCAGCCCAGATTTTTTCCTGTCATAATTTCACCAGATCACCGGCTTGCACGCATTCGCAACCGGTTCGAGATCCCCAGGCAAGCCGGGGCCGCAAACAGCGGTTCTCCTAGCTACCGCCACTCCCCCAAGATTCACACCAGCTCCGCCAAGGAGTCACCCCATGCACTTAAACGAACTCAAGGCACTGCATGTGTCTGAAGTCCTGAAGCAAGCCGAAGAACTCGAAATCGAAAACACGGGCCGCATGCGCAAGCAGGAGTTGATGTTTGCCATCATCAAGAAGCGCGCCAAGGCCGGCGAGCAGGTGTTTGCGGATGGGGTGCTTGAAATTCTGCCCGATGGTTTCGGCTTCTTGCGCAGCCCCGACACCAGCTTTACCGCCAGCACGGACGACATCTACATCTCGCCCAGCCAGGTGCGCCGCTTCAACCTGCACACCGGCGACATGATCGANNCCGAGCAGAACAAGCACAAGGTGATGTTCGAAAACCTGACGCCCCTGTTCCCCAAGGAGCAGATGCGCCTGGAGCGCGACGTCAAGAGCGAAGAAAACATCACCGGCCGCATCATCGACATCATCGCGCCCATCGGCCGCGGTCAGCGCGCGCTGATCGTCGCCCCGCCCAAGAGCGGCAAGACGGTGATGATGCAGCACATCGCCCACGCCATCACGGCCAACAACCCCGACGTGCACCTGATGGTACTGCTGGTGGACGAGCGCCCTGAAGAAGTGACGGAAATGCAGCGCACGGTGAAAGGCGAGATCATCGCCTCCACCTTCGATGAGCCCGCCGCGCGCCACGTGCACGTGGCCGAGATGGTGATCGAGCGCGCCAAGCGCCTGGTCGAGCTGAAAAAGGATGTGGTCATCCTGCTGGACTCCATCACCCGCCTGGCCCGCGCCTACAACAACGTCGTGCCGTCGAGCGGNNAAGGTGGAAGAAGGTGGCTCGCTCACCATCATTGCCACCGCGCTGGTCGATACTGGCAGCCGCATGGACGAAGTGATCTTCGAAGAATTCAAGGGCACGGGCAACTGCGAAATCCACCTGAACCGCCGCCTGTACGAAAAGCGCGTATTCCCCGCCATCGAACTCAACAAGAGCGGCACGCGCCGCGAAGAGCTGCTGCTGGCACCCGAGATTCTGCAAAAGACCCGCATCCTGCGCCAGTTCATGTACAACATGGACGAGATCGAGTCCATGGAGTTGATGATCAAGAACATGAAAGCCACCAAGAGCAACGTCGAGTTCTTCGACATGATGCGCAGAGGCGGGTGACAACCCCCTGAGGCGCTTTCGCGCCTTCCCCCTTCTCTCGGATTGCGGCGCAATTTGGGAAGGGGGACACCGCCAGCGCGGCGGGGCGGCCCTTGCGCGGCGGTTCTGGTCTGGGCCGTGCCTGTCTCTTGCATCGCGGCGCCACAGATGCCGGAAACCTGAAAATCAACAATTTCGGCCTATGTCATAATCGTGGGCTTTTTCTGCGGAAAGTACGCTGGATGTTTCACGAAGCAAAGGTTGCTTCGGGTCCCGCACGGCTCCCGCACTTGACAAGGATTGATCATGAAAGAAGGCATTCACCCCAACTACCGCGAAGTTCTGTTCGTGGACCTGTCCAACGGTTTCAAGTTTGTTACCCGCTCGTGCGTGAACACCAAGGAAATGGGCAAGACCGACGACGGCCGTGAGCTTCCCATGTTCAAGCTGGACACCTCCAGCGAGTCGCATCCTTTCTATACCGGCACGCAAAAATCCGTGGACAACATGGGCGGTCGCGTGGAACGTTTCCGCAACCGTTTCGGCAAGACTGCAGCCAAGTAATTCGCAGCATCTCCGCCAGGAAGGCAGCACGGGCAACCGCGCTGCCTTTTTGTTTGGATTTGCCCTTATTCTCGGCAGTCAGCCATTGCCCTCCCCCTGACGCGTGAACTCCCCCACCCCTGCCATCGTTACCCAAAAAGCCGTGCGCCCGCTTCCTCGCTGGGCCTTGCTGCTGCTGTGCCTGGCTTATGTCGTGCCGGGCTTTGTTGGCCGGGCGCCCTGGAAGAATGCCGATGTGGCGGCATTCGGTTATATGCTGGAGCTGGCAAACGGACACACCGCGTGGCTGAGGCCGCTACTGGGGGGCATCCCCCCCGAAACCGACGGCTTGCTGCCCTACTGGCTGGGGGCCTGGGCCATCCAGATCACCCCCGATTGGCTGATGGCACCCGAAATGGCGGCGCGCCTGCCGTTCATGGCGCTGCTGGTGCTGACGCTGGCAACCACCTGGTACGGTGTTTACTACCTGGCGCGCAGTCCGGGTGCCCAGCCCGTGGCATTTGCGTTTGGCGGCGAGGCCAGGCCCTCCGATTACGCCCGTGCCATCGCCGATGGCGCCTTGCTGGCCCTGATTGCCTGCCTGGGCCTGGCGCAGCTGTCGCATGAGGCCACGGGCTATCTTGCACAGCTTGCATGCGCAACGCTGATCTTTTTTGCCGTGGCCACCTTGCCCTATCGCACTGCGGCACCTGCCGCGGCCATGGTGGTGGGCATGCTGGGGCTCACACTGGCCGGCGCGCCCACGATCGCCACCTTGCTGGGCGCGGGCAGCATCGCGCTGGTGGTTTTGGCTCCGGCTACCCCATCAGAACGGCGCTTGCGCTGGGCTGTGGCGCTGGCCATGGTCACGGTGCTGGCGGCCGTGCTGGCGTGGCAGCTGGATCTGTGGCGCTGGCGACTGGTCGATACGGCGACCGAGGGCAAGGAACTCAAAAGCCTGGCACGGCTGCTGCTGTGGTTTGGGTGGCCCGCCTGGCCCATGGCTGCCTGGACGCTCTGGCGCTGGCGCAAGCAGCTGATCAACCGCCGCCTGCATCGCCACCTGTGGTTGCCTCTATGGTTTTCAATGGTTTCGGTGGGTGCCACCTTCTCCACCCAGCCGGCAGACCGGGCGCTGCTCGCAGGTCTGCCAGCCATGGCCGCGCTGGCGGCGTTTGCACTGCCCACCTTCCGCCGCAGCATGGCCGCGCTGATCGACTGGTTCACCTTGCTGTTCTTCAGCGCATCGGCCCTGGCCATCTGGGTAATCTGGTTTGCCATGCAAACGGGCGTGCCGGCACAACCCGCAGCCAACGTAGCCAAGCTGGCTCCCGGGTTTACGCCCACCTTCTCGTGGTTGGCTCTGGTGGTGGCACTGGCCGCTTCGGTGGCCTGGTGCAGGCTGGTGTGGTGGCGTGCGGTGCGCAACCGCTCTGCCATCTGGAAAAGCCTGGTACTGCCCGCCAGCGGTGCGGCATTGGGCTGGTTGTTGCTGACCACCCTGTGGCTCCCCCTGCTCGACTATGCCCGCAGCTATGCACCGCAGGCGCGCAAACTGGCCGCCGCACTGGGCCCGAACCCCGCATGCGTGCAGATGGTGGGCCTGAGCCGGGCGCAGATGGCCGCACTGCAGTACCACGCCCAACTGCGCCTGCAACCGGCAAGCCCTTCGACTGACTGCCCCTGGCTGGTCGCAGACAACAGGGCCTGGCCTGCGCCCGAAGACCAGGTGAACCCCGACCACTGGAAGAGGGAGGCCACCATTGGCCGCCCTACCGACAAGCACGAGTCCATCCTGCTGTTCCGCAGAACAGCCTCGCCCGACTGATGTCGGAGTCGTCCACCATTTCCCGCCACGCCCTGACCGTGCTGACAGGGCAGCTGGCCGTGATGGCCTTCGGCGTGACCGACACCATCGTGGCCGGGCGCCATGGCGCAACCTCCCTGGCGGCACTGTCGGTGGGCTCGGCGATCTTCATCAGTGTCTATGTCGCCCTGATGGGCATCTTCCAGGCCCTCCTGCCCGTCTGGGCCGAACAGCGGGGCGCACGCAACCCCGGTGCCATTGGCCAATCGCTGCGCCAGGCCCTCTACCTGTGTGCCGCGGCTTCGGCAGCTGGCATGCTCATCCTGCTGTCGCCCGGCCCGCTGCTGCGCTGGACCGAGGTGCCAGAGGCATTGCGCACCGAGGTCGGCCAATACCTGGCGGTGCTGGCCCTGGCGCTGCCGCCCGCCCTGCTCTTTCGCCTGTACAGCACGCTGAACCAGGCCATTGGCCGCCCGCAACTGGTGACCTGGCTGCAAGTGGGCTCGCTGTTCATCAAATTGCCGCTGTCCATCTGGTTCACCTTTGGCTGCGCAGGTCTGCCGGCACAAGGCGCCGTGGGCTGCGCCTGGGCCACGCTGGTGGTGAATGTCTGCATGCTGGCTCTGGCGTTCTGGCTGTTGCGCACCCAGGATCTCTACACACCGCTGCGCATCTGGCAGCGCATGGAGCCACCCCATTGGCCCACCATCCTCGGTTTTGCCCGGCTGGGCGTACCCGCGGGGCTTGCCATCCTGGTGGAAGTGACTTCATTCACGCTGATGGCCCTGTTCATTGCCCGCCAGGGCACCGTGACCACCGCAGCCCACCAGATCGCAGCCAACGTGGCGGCCGTGCTGTACATGGTGCCCCTGTCGCTGGCCATTGCCACCAGCGCGCGGGTGAGCTACTGGCTGGGGGCCGGCAACGAGGCGCAGGCCCGCAGCGTTGTATTTATAGGACTCAGGCTGTCAGCACTTATGGGTATTGCGCTGGCAGCTATATTATCAATAGCAAATGAAACACTGGCCGCACTGTATTCCAGCAGCGCTGCCGTGGTGACCATCACGGGCGGGCTGCTGCTGTGGGTTGCGGCCTACCACGCAGCCGACGCCGTGCAGACCCTGTGTGTCTTCGTGTTGCGCAGTTACCGCATCACCATCGCGCCGCTGGTGGTGTATTGCGTGCTGCTGTGGGGCGCGGGGCTGGGCGGGGGCTATGTGCTGGCCTACCACGGCCTGGGTCCTTGGGCACCGATGGCATCGCCGGTGCCGTTCTGGGCTGCCAGTGCGCTGGCACTGGTGATCACTGCAGGGTTTTTTGTGCTGATGCTGTGGATTGCAATCCGTCCGGCAGCGCAGGGCGGCGCAGCCGGTTGGCAGGAAAAGTAACCGAGAAGACCGACCCCTTGCCCACCACGCTGCTGATCTCAAGCGTAGCTCCATGGCGCTGCACCGCATGCTTGACGATGGCCAGCCCCAGGCCTGTGCCGCCCGTTTCCCGCGACCGGCTGCGGTCCACGCGGTAGAACCGCTCGGTAATGCGCGGAATATGCTCCGGTGCAATGCCTGGCCCACTGTCGCCCACGGAAAAGATGGCCTTGCCATCCGGCGTGTGACGCCATTGCACGGAAATGGTGCCGCCTGCGGGGGTGTAGCGCACAGCATTGCTGATGAGGTTGGACATCACGCTTTGCAGCTCGGACGGCACGCCGGCAATTTCTCCCTCGGAGCGCAAATCCTGCACGTCAGGAAACTGCAGCACATGGTGCCTGTGGTGGTTTTGTGTCAACACGGCGGACAAGGCCCGGCCCTCGTCTTCACACCGCTGCATCAGCACCTGCACCGGCATCCATTCGGACATGCCGGGCAAGGGGCTGCCTTCCAGGCGCGAGAGCGTCAGCAGATCGTGCACCACGTTTTGCATACGCGCCGCCTGCTGCGCCATCATGGCCAGGTAGCGGGTACGCTCCCCTGCGTCCAGCGGCAGTGTTTGCAGGGTTTCGACAAAACCCGTCAGCACTGTCAACGGTGTGCGGATTTCATGCGAAACATTGGCCACAAAATCGCGGCGCATGGCGTCGGCCTGCTCCAGCGCCGTGACATCCCGGGACAGCAGTAACTTGCGCCCATCGCCATAAGGATGCAGTTGCACCGAAACGCGCACGGGCCGCGACTGCGTGCTATTGCGGCCGAACAACACCACGTCTTGGATGTAATTCTGGGAGCCATAGTAAGCACTGAAATCGGGGTCCCGCACCAGGTTGTTGATGAACTGCATGACATCCCGCTGGGTGTCAAACCCGAACTGCGCGGCAGCGATCTGGTTACACCATTCAATGCGCCCCTCGGCATCCAGCAAGACAATGCCATTGGGTGAGGCCTGGAGTGCCGCCAAAATCTCCTGCAGTCGATCATCGCTTTGCTTGACCTGCGCCTGGTGCTGGCGCAACAGACGCCGCGTGCGGTCTGCTGCTTCGCCCCACATGCCAAAAGTGGATGGCGTTACAGACAAATCGCCCAACCGCAGCCACCGCAACACGCGGGCCCCGCGCCACAAATCCCCGCCAAACCACAACCATGCAGCCACCGCAGCGCCCAGCGCCGCGCCCCAGGGACCCTCCAGCCACCAGCCGACCGCGCCACCGGCAAGCTGCCAGGCCAGAAAATATCCAAAACGCCAGAACATGCGGACTGCACAACTTTCGGTGGTCGCGAAGACATTTATGCCCCCGACGGAAACAAATCAGGCCTGCATCAGTGCGGGCGGGTGGCCCGTGAGACGGTAGCCCGCTCCACGCACGGTTTCCACCATCACGCCTGCGGAGCCCAAGGCCTCACGCAGCCGCTTCACATGCACGTCCACCGTCCGCTCCTCGATGAACACATGGTCGCCCCAAACCTTGTCGAGCAGCTGCGAGCGGCTGTGCACGCGCTCCGAGTGCTTCATGAAAAAGTGCAGCAGCTTGAACTCGGTCGGCCCCACCTTGAGTGGCTGCCCCTGGAACGTGACCCGGTAGGTGCCCGCATCCAGCACCAGGTCGCCGATGGTCACGCTGTCGCTCACCTGCTCGGGCGCACGGCGCCGCAGCACCGCGCGGATGCGGGCCAACAGTTCCTGGGTGGAGAAAGGCTTGGTGATGTAGTCGTCCGCCCCGGCGTCGAGCCCCGCCACCTTGTCGGGCTCGTCGCCCCGCGCCGTGAGCATCAGGATGGGAATAGGCTTGGTCCGACTGTCTGCGCGCCACTTTCGCGCCAACACGAGACCACTTTGGCCCGGCAGCATCCAGTCGAGCAAGATGACATCGGGCAGAACGGCATCCAGTTCACGCTGGGCCGACTCGCCGTCTTCCGACCAGATCGGCTGAAAACCGTTGTGGCGCAAATTGACAGCAATCAACTCGGCAATCGCTGACTCGTCCTCCACAATCAATACGCGGGGAAGCTTTTTCATGTCAAAGCCAATGGGTCACTGCAGCACATCGGTTTCAATTTCATCAGGCGCCGTGTGCCGCACGTCCTTGCCCTTGACGAGATAGATGACGAGTTCGGCCACGTTCTTCGAATGATCCCCAATGCGCTCGATGGACTTGGCCAAAAACAGCAGGTCCAGGCTGGCAGAGATGGTTCGGGGGTCTTCCATCATGTAGGTGATGAGCTTGCGCACAAAGCCGTCGAATTCTTTGTCAATGAGGTCGTCCTCTTTGAGGATGTCTACCGCTGCCTTGACATCCAGGCGCGCAAAGGCATCGAGCGCCTTGCGCAGCATGCCCGATGCCAGCTCGCTCGCTACGCGCAGGTCGCTTGTTGGCAGCGAACGGGAGGCACCGCTTTCAATGATCGATTTCACCATGCGCGCCATCTTGTTGGCCTCGTCGCCCATGCGCTCCAGATTGGCCGTTGCCTTGGCAATGGACAACAGCAGGCGCAGGTCGCGCGCCGTGGGCTGGCGCCGGCCAATGATGGACGCGAGTTCGTGGTCGATCTCGACTTCCATGGCATTGACACGCTGCTCCATCAAGCCCACCTGCTCAACCGCTTTGAGGCTGAACTGCGACAGGGCGTAGATTGCCTGGCGAATTTGCGACTCCACCAGACCGCCCATCTCCATGATGCGGGCAGAGACGCCGTTGAGTTCGCTGTCGAACTGCGATGAAAGGTGTTTGTCAGGCATCAAATGTCTCCTCAACCGAAACGGCCGGTAATGTAGTCCTCGGTTTCCTTGCGCTGGGGCTTGAAGAACATCTGCTCTGTTTCCCCAAATTCCATCAAGTCACCCAAGTACATGTAGGCGGTATAGTCGCTGCAACGCGCTGCCTGCTGCATGTTGTGCGTGACGATGACTACCGTGTAGTCTTCCTTCAGCTCCGCAATCAGCTCTTCGATCTTGGCCGTGGAGATCGGGTCAAGGGCTGAGCACGGCTCGTCAAGCAGCAGCACCTCCGGCTTGATGGCAATGCCGCGCGCGATGCACAGACGCTGCTGCTGTCCGCCAGAGAGACTTGCCCCACCCTGCCCCAGCTTGTCCTTGACTTCATTCCACAGCGCTGCCTTGCGCAAGGCCCACTCCACACGGTCATCCATGTCCGAGGCGCTGAGGTTTTCGAACAGCTTCACGCCAAAGGCAATGTTGTCGTAAATAGACATAGGAAAAGGCGTGGGCTTCTGGAACACCATACCGATCTTGGCACGAACCAGCGCCACATCTTGCTTGGTGGTCAGCAGGTTTTCGCCATCCATCACGATCTGCCCTTCGGCCCGCTGTTCGGGGTACAGCTCGAACATGCGGTTGAATGTGCGCAGCAAAGTGGATTTGCCGCAGCCCGAGGGACCAATGAAGGCCGTCACCTTGTTCTGGGGAATATCCAGATTGATATTCTTGAGCGCATGGAACTTGCCATAGTAAAAGTTCAGGTCACGGACCGTGAGCTTGGACGCCGTTGCTGGCGAATTGTTGAGAGTGGAGGCCATGAAAGTCTTCCTTGCTTATTTCTGCCGGGTCAGAACCCGTGCGAGGATGTTGAGCCCAAGAACGGCCACGGTGATCAGGAACACTCCCGCCCAGGCCAGATGCTGCCAGTTTTCGTAGGGGCTCATGGCAAACTTGAAAATCGTTACCGGCAGGCTAGCCATGGGCTTGGACAAGTCCGAGTTCCAGAACTGGTTGCTCAAGGCCGTGAACAGCAAGGGGGCCGTTTCGCCCGCAATACGCGCCACCGCCAGCAAAATCCCGGTAATGACACCGGCCCGCGCTGCGCGCAGCGTGATCATGGTAACCACCCGCCATTTGGGCGCGCCCAGGGCATAGGCCGCCTCGCGCAGGCTGGCAGGCACCAGGATCAGCATGTTTTCGGTGGTCCGGATGACCACCGGCAACACAATCAACGCCAGGGCAAGAATGCCGGCATAGGCCGAAAAACTCTTGAAGCGGGCCACTACGACGGCATAGACAAAGAGGCCAATCACGATGCTGGGCGCGGACAGCAGAATGTCGTTGACAAAGCGAGTGGCAGATGCCAGCCAGCTGCGCACGTCGTACTCAGCCAGATAAACACCAGCCATGATGCCGATGGGGGTGCCCACAAACGTGGCCAGGAAAACCATCACCAGCGAGCCGTAAATGGCATTCGAGATGCCACCCGCTTCGTTGGGCGGTGGCGTCGCTTCGGTGAACAAGGCCAGATTCAGCCCCCCCACCCCCAGACGCACGGTCTCCCACAAGATCCACAACAGCCAGAACAAGCCAAACACCATGGCCGCCAGTGATAGGGTCAGGGCAATCTGATTAACCCGCTTGCGACCGTTGAAGCGGGCCTGCCGCACCTGCACGGCATCAGCCGCCAAGGTAACACGTTGTGAGGTGGTCATGTGCGGGATCCTTCACTCTTCTGAAGGCGTGACAGCAGAATCTTGGAAAATGTGAGCACCACGAAGGTGATAAAGAAAAGCACCAGACCCAGATAGATCAGGGATGCCTGATGGAGGCCTTCACCAGCTTCTGCAAATTCATTCGCCAGGGCCGATGTGATGCTGTTGGCGGCCGCGAAAAGCGACAGCGAGTCGAGCTGGTTCATGTTGCCGATGACAAAAGTCACCGCCATGGTTTCGCCCAGGGCGCGACCCAGTCCCAGCATGATGCCGCCAATCACACCCGTCTTGGTATAGGGCAGCACAACTTTCCACATCACCTCCCAGGTGGTGGAACCCAGGCCGTAGGCAGACTCCTTGAGCAGCGCCGGAGTGACGTCGAAAACATCCCGCATCACGGACGCGATGAACGGAATGATCATGATGGCCAAAATGATGCCCGCAGACAAAATGCCAATGCCAACTGGAGGACCCGATACCAAAGTACCCAGAAAAGGAAGGTCTGCGAACAGGGTCTGCAGAGGCTGCTGCACAAAACGGGCAAGGATGGGACCAAACACCATCAGGCCCCACATGCCGTAAACAATCGATGGAACTGCAGCCAACAATTCAATGGCAGTCCCCAGGGGCCGCTTCAGCCAGGCTGGAGAGAGCTCAGTAAGAAACAATGCAATGCCAAAGCTCACAGGCACGGCAATCAACAAGGCAATAAACGACGTGGCAAGCGTGCCATAAATCATGACCAGGCCGCCGTACTCGTCTTGAACGGGGTCCCAGACGCTGTTGGTGAGGAAGCTGAGGCCGTATTGAGAAATGGAAGGCCACGCCCCCACCACCAGTGACGCCAGAATACCGAACAGCGACAGCAGTGTAATGATGGCTGCGCTACGCGCCAACCATCCAAAAATTCGGTCAGCCAACATGCCTGATATGAATGATTTATTGGGAGGAGGGGTGGTCCGTTTGATGCCAGAGGCCGACTCGGCGGTCGTACTCTGGCGAACCGGCATCATAGTAGACACGTCGGTAGCCTTGAGAAGTTAAATCTAAAGACCGGCATAGTGCAATGCTTCACGCTATCTGGCACAAAAAAAAGCGTCTTTTCGGCCCTGGTTGTGGTGCAAATCCTCGCGATATCACCCGGTATCGCTGCGGTTTGCGCCTTGTCAGAACCAAAAAACCCTCTTTTTATGGGTGCCAGCAAGCGCAAAACACTGCACTAGCGACCGGCCCGGAAGATTACTTGAACGAAACAGCCTTGCCGGAAGTGTCCTTGATGTCACCCCAGGACTTCAGGATGGCGGTCTTCACAACGTCAGGCATGGGCACGTAGTCCAGATCCAAAGCCGTCTTGTCACCGGACTTGAAGGCCCAGTCAAAGAACTTCAGCGCCGTTGCGGCATCCGCAGGCTTTTCCTGCACCTTGTGCATCAGGATGAACGTGGGGTTAGTGATAGGCCACGTAGCATCACCGGGCTGGTTCGTCAGAATCAGGTAGAAGTTCTTGGGCCAGACAGCGCCGGCAGCCGCAGCCTTGAAGCCAACGTCGTCCGGAGTCGCAAACTTGCCGGCTGCGTTTTGCACCTGCGTGTAAGTCATCTTGTTTTGCTTGACGTAGGCATACTCGACGTAACCGATGGAGTTGGGCAGGCGACCCACGAAAGCGGCCACGCCTTCGTTGCCCTTGCCACCCGCACCCACAGGCCAGTTCACAGCCGTGCCTTCACCAACCTTGGCTTTCCATTCAGCATTGACTTTGCTGAGGTAATTGGTAAACACAAAGGTGGTGCCCGAACCGTCAGCGCGGCGCACTGGCGCAATGGCGGCATCCGGCAACGGCACGGAAGGATTCAGCGCCTTGATGGCAGGATCAGTCCAATTGGTAATCTTTCCCAGGTAGATATCACCCAGCACCTGCCCCGTCAGCTTGATCTGGCCCGGGGCGATACCCTTGATGTTGACCACTGGCACTACACCACCAATCACGGTAGGAAACTGCACCAAGCCCTTCTTTTCAAGATCCTCGTCCTTCAGGGGCATGTCGGAGGCACCAAACGCCACGGTTTTGGCATCGATCTGGCGCAGACCAGCACCCGAACCCACCGACTGGTAGTTGACCTTGACACCCGTGGCCTTGTTGTACTCGGAAGCCCACTTGGAATACAGCGGCGCCGGAAACGTGGCGCCAGCGCCCGTAACCTCTTGCTGCGCCATGGCGCCAGAAAACGCTCCAGCCGAAGCCACACCAGCCACCAGAACTCGAATCACGGACATTTTCATGAAGATACCTTTAGGGTT
>DCVY01000071.1:17126-19161 GCA_002327945.1 Acidovorax delafieldii
TGACAGTGACCGCCTTGGGCGCCTGCGCCACCAACGCCTCCGAACCCCAGACCTTGGCTGATACGATCGCCAAGACTGCGTCGCTGAAGACTTTCAACGCCCTGGCTGCAGAAGCCGGCATGACGGAAACGCTCAAGGCTGCAGGCCCTTATACCGTGTTTGCCCCCTCTGATGCGGCCTTCAAGGCGGTGCCTGCAAAGACCATGGATGCACTCAAGGCCGACAAGGCGTTGCTCAAGTCGGTGATCAGCTATCACATCGTGCCATCGCGCGTGGCATCCAAAGACGTGAAACCAGGCAATGTCGAGACCCTGCAGGGCGCCAAAGTCGCGTTGGCACGCGCTGGCACCTTTGTGACTGTGGAGGAAGCCATGGTAGAGCAAGCAGACATCGCCGCCAGCAATGGCGTCATCCACATGGTGGACACGGTGATGATGCCACCCAAGAAAAAATAACCCTTCTCTGCCCATTAATTAAATAGCCATGCATCTTCCCAATTGCCCTGCGGTATCGCTGAATCGCCGCCACTGGATTCGCTGGACCGCTGCCGCAAGCGCCGCAATGGCAGGCGAAGTCATGGCCCAGCCACTGACAGCGAGCACCTCTCACAATTCCGGGGGGGAACGCCCGCTGATGGTGGCCCAAGTAGTTGACTTGACTTCTGACCAGCAAGATATTAGCCGCGACTTTCTGATCGGGTCCAGAACTGCCTGGCAGGACTTGAACAAGCGCGGCGGCGTGCGCGGCCGCACGGTGCAACATGTCACCATCGAAACCGATAGCACGCCCGCAAGCCTGAAGGCTGCGTGGGAAACGGCCCATGGGCAAGCCGGGTGCGTGGCAATGGCTGGCTGCGTGGGCAATACCGCTGCCGCCGGGCTTGTGGCCCTGCATTCTTCGGCGGGTTCTGCGTCTCCCCTTGCGCTGGTGGCTCCCTGGTTGCACAACGCCGTAACTGACAGCGAGGCCGAGACGGTATTCGAGGTATTCCCGGACCACCAAACCCAGATAGCGCACGCCATCAAGACGCATGCATCCTTGGGTGTGAAACAGATTGGCGTGGTCTTTGCCACTGCGCAGGTACAGCAGCAGTCGGAAGCCTATGTCCTGCAGGTTGCAAAAAACCTGAATTTGCAAGCACAGATACTGCCGCTTCCTGGCACAACAGGCCCAGCCGCCAGTCAGCTGACAACTCCAACGCAAACTATTATTCTGTTTGTCGGAGGAACACCGGAGCTGCACGCATTTGCCAGCAAGCTGGTCGCCCCACCGGGCCGACAGTGTTTTGTTGTAGCCTTGGCCGATGTGAATCTGCAGGTGCTCGGCCAAATGGGGGGCACGCCCAAAGGCACATCCATTATTGCCACCCAGGCGGTGCCGCTGGTCACGTCCAGCCTGCCCGTGGTGCGCTCTTACCGCGAGGCGCTGAGCCGCCTTTTTGACGAAGCCCCCTCCCCGCAGGGTCTGGCCGGATTCATTGCAGCGCGCTACACCGCCGAGATACTTGGGGGCATTTCAGGTCCGATCACGCGCGCCAGTGTGCTCGCTGCGTTGCAACGGCGTGCCAACGTGAACGTCGGTGGCTACGTGGTTGCCTACCAAGGGAAAAAACGATCCAACGCTTACGTGACGCAAAGCATGCTCACCCTGGACGGTCGAATCATCGGCTGACCCCTATAGATTCGGTCCGATGAAGATTGAATTATCGAGGCGAGCCCCCCATCCATTGGATATGGAAAAAGAAGACGCGCGATACCAGACCTTAGAGCAGTTGCACGAGAGGCGAAAGCAGGTCGTGAGGCTGCACAGAAAGTGCATCAAGGTGATGCATATTGTGGCGATGGCGGGGCTGAGTTCATGATTCAGTACCCTGATCTTCTAGCCTTTTGGGTGGTGTCCGCACCCTTTTTTTCTACCTCAAGCAGCGGGTAATTCGGCCGGTTTGACAAATTCTGCAAGTCCCTCAATCAACACGTTGCGGCGGATTTTCGATAGGTCACGATAGTCTCCGAAGGACCCGATTTCACTCCCACTC
>DCVY01000213.1 GCA_002327945.1 Acidovorax delafieldii
ACCCGGATAGCGGGCGCTGGCAGCTTCAAATTCAATAGCAACGCGGGTCAGTGCCAGGGGGTGGCACAGCGGGATGAGGTCACTCGTTTTTTTGGCCGCCATGATGCCGGCGATGCGGGCGATGCCCAGCACGTCGCCTTTTTTGGCGGTGCCGGCTTCGATAAGGGCCAGGGTGGCGGGCAGCATCTCGATGCGACCGCTGGCGCTGGCGATGCGGTGCGTGGCGGCCTTGGCGGCCACGTCAACCATGTGGGCCTGGCCCTGGGCGTCAAAATGGGTGAGTGCAGGCATGGCGGAGTAACCAGGTGAATCAATGGGAAACATTCGGGCAAAGGGGCATCATACGTGCATGTGGAACCGCAAACACACCCCTGCCAGGCTTTGGGTTGAAGCCTGTTTTTCTGCGCAAAATAGCAAGCCAAAAATACCTTCAGCTATTTCTGGGTATGCGCTGATAGCTTCTTTATTGATAGCAATTGGCGCGGGTGCTGCACTGCCCGCCGTCGCCCAGCCCAACCTGCCCACCCTGGGCGATGGCGGCACACTCACCACGGGCGAAGAGCGCCGCCTGGGCGACCGCATCATCCGCGAGCTGTACCGCGACCCCGACTACATCGATGACCCGGTGCTGGTGGAATATGTGCAGGGGCTGTGGCAGGCGTTGCTGGCGGCTGCGCGCTCGCGCGGCGAGCTCTCGCCCGAGCTCGATGAGCGTTTTGCCTGGGAGGTGCTGCTGGGGCGCGACCGTACCGTGAACGCCTTTGCGCTGCCCGGTGGCTACCTGGGTGTGCACCTGGGGCTGATTGGCGTGGTGGCCACGCGCGACGAGCTGGCCTCGGTGCTGGCGCATGAGCTCAGCCATGTGACCCAGCGCCATATTTCGCGCCTGATCGCGCAGCAAAGCCGCCAGACGCCCCTGCTGGTGGGTGCCATGGTGCTGGCTGCGCTGGCCGCCAGCAAGAACCCGGGGGCCGCCCAGGCCATGATGGTGGGCGGCCAGGCGGTCGCCATGCAAAACCAGCTCAATTTCTCGCGCGACATGGAGCGCGAGGCCGACCGCATCGGTTACGGGCTGATGGAGCCTTCGGGGTTTGCACCCCAGGGCTTTGTGAGCATGTTCGACAAACTGCAGCAGGCCAACCGCCTCAACGACAACGGCTCGTGGCCTTATTTGCGCAGCCACCCGCTGACCACCCAGCGCATGGCCGACATGCAGTCGCGGCTGCCGCCGGACAGCACGGCGCAACCCCTGCCACCGGGCCTGGAGCACGCCATGGTGGCGGCCCGGGCCCGCGTGCTGTCAAACCCCGGGGTGGATGCGCTGCGGCTGTGGATTGCCGAGCCCCAGAGCACCGGCTTTGACAGCCAGCCTGCTGCTCGCCGCGCAGCATCGCTGTACACCGCCGCGCTGGCCAGCAACCAGTTGCGGGATTTTGCTGCCGCACGCGCGGCCCAGGCAAAGCTGAACGAGGTGGTGCGCGGCGATGCAGCCGCCCAGCGCCAGTCGCAACGGCTGGCGGCCGAGACCGAACTGGCCGCCGGCCTGCCCGAGGCCGCGCTGCAGCGCTTGCCCCAGGGCTCGGGCCGGCCAGAGCTGGTGCTGCGCACACAGGCCCTGCTGCGCGTGGGCCGCCCGGCCGAGGTGACTGGCGCACTGCAGACCTGGGTGGTCACCCACCCGCACGATGCGACGGTATGGCAGCTTCTGGCAAGCGCCTGGCAGGCCCAGGGGCAGCCGCTGCGGGCGGTGCGCGCCGAGGCCGAATCGCACGCCGCCCGCTACGACTATGCCGCTGCAGTGGACCGCTTCAAGGCCGGGCAAGACCTGGCCCGCAAGAGCAGCAGCGCTGCCGATTACATCGAGGCGTCCATCATCGACACACGGCTGCGTGCGATGGAATCACTTCTCAAGGAACAGGCCGCCGAGCGCTGATTCGATCAGCAGGCTCAGCACCGAATAGATCAGCGATCCCAGCAGGGCGGCCCAAAAGCTGGTGACATGAAAGCCATCGAGCACGCCCGCTGCGGCCCAGAACATGAGGGCGTTGACCACAAACAGGAACAGGCCCATGGTGACGATGGTCACTGGCAGCGTCAGCACCACCAGCACGGGGCGCAACACGGTATTGAACAGGCCGATGACCAGCGCGGCAATCAGGGCCGAGGTAAAGCTGTCCACCTGCACGCCGCTGTAGAGGTACGTCACCAGCAGCAGTGCCGCCGCGCTGAGCAGCCATTTGAGTAGGAGTTTCATGTGCGCACAATAGCACTATGCCCGCTTTTGCGGGCGGCTGCGGGCGCGCAGGATGACGCCATGTCCAGCGCCAGCAGTGCAGCCAGCAAGGACGCCAGCGGCTGCTGCACATGGGCTGTGTCGTCCGCGGACACCCTCCATCTGTGTCCATATCCCCTCCAGAGGGGGCCAACGACAAAGGGGGCATGGCGCCCCCTTTGTGTTAAACGAATCGCCGGCTTGCCAGCTCACACGCTGACGCTGGCGCGTTCAGGTTCGCAATCAGTCCTGTGCAGGCGCAGCGGCGGGGCGGCGCGCCAAAATGGCTTTGCCAGCCAAAAACACCAGCAGGGCACCGGCCACGCTGGCTGCATAGCGAATGGTGTCGGTTTGTGCAATCTTGAACATCCACTGCCACTTGTCAGGGTTGGCGAAGACGGGGTCGGTCACCAGCATGCCACCCGCAATCCAGCCCAGCAGCATGCCGCCGAGCGTGATGATCATCGGGAAGCGCTCCATCAGCTTGATGACCAGCTGGCTGCCCCAGACGATGATCGGGATGGAAATCAGCAGGCCCAGCACCACCAGCAGGAACTGGTGTTCGCCCGCGTTCTGCGCAGCACCGGCAATGGCAATCACGTTGTCCACGCTCATCACCAGGTCGGCCACGATGATGGTTTTGATGGCGGCCAACAGCTTGTCGCTGGTCTGAATGTCGCCATGGCCGTCTTCATCGGGGGCCAGCAGCTTCACGCCAATCCACACCAGCAGCAGCGCGCCCACGAACTTGAGGAAAGGCAGCGCCAGCAGTGTCATGGCAAACGCGATCAGGATCACGCGCAGCACGATGGCCCCAGCCGTGCCCCAGATGATGCCCTTGGCGCGCTGGGCGGGAGGCAGTTTGCGGCAGGCCAGGGCAATGACCACCGCGTTGTCGCCACCCAGCAGGATGTCGATGATGATGATCTGGCCGAGTGCGACCCAGAATTCGGGCGATGCCAAAAAGTCCATAAATTCCTCAGTATCAGTGGGCAAAAGGACGTTCCGGTCGCCACTGTAGCGCCGAGTCCGTCCGGGCGATAGGGGCCTGCGATGGGCAGATCAAGGGCGTGCCGCAATGGGTTGGGTTGCGCAGGGACAGCCTTGATCAGCCCATTGTGGGCCATCAAAGGTCTTGCTCGGTTCGGCACCCTGGTGTGTGCCGAACCCGGACCGCCGGAAGCGATGCTTCGTATTGACGACGGTTCCGATGCCATGCCCCCCGGTCGCCATTGACTGCCTCGGCCGGAACACATGTCGGGAGCTACTCCCCTTCGAAGCGGCGATTGGAACACAGGCCGCGCCGGGCGTGCAAGCCAGGGGCCATGGCACCACGGGCCGTTATTCAAGAAATTTGCTTCAAACGCTTTGTTTAAAAACGCAGGCAGCTATCAAAACATGAGTGCGCAAAGCCCGGCAAGCCACCCCAGCGCGGGGCAGGGCTACCGGCGCGACGCCCCGCCGGGGCGCGCCGCGCGGCTATGATCCGAGTGCAGCGTTTCACGCTATCTGGCACATAAAAAAGCGTCTTTTCGGCCCTGGCGGTGTTGCAAATCCTCGCGATACCACCCGGTATCGCTGCGGTTTGCGCCTTGCCAGAACCAAAAATCCCTCTTTTTTATTTGTACCAGCAAGCGTGAAACACTGCACTAGCCGCTCATCCAGGCCTGGTGCAACCTGCGCCGGGTCAGGCGCCGGCGGGGCGTTCTACCTCGAGATCGGCCAGCACCCGCAGCAGCGCGCGGTTGACTTCTTCCAGATCCA
>DCVY01000088.1:0-21373 GCA_002327945.1 Acidovorax delafieldii
GAGTGAGCGGCAATGCGAGGTGTGGCCCCACCGTGGGCTTTCCCGCGCACGGCTCGGGGGCCAAGCGGGTGAAGACAGTGTTCTCCATGCAGAGAGCCCCGACTGTGCCAGAGACTATGACAACATGACGCGTTTTGACGCCGTTCTACGCGTTCTTTCAACGAACGGGCGAAGAAAAAAGGACTTAGCCACTACAGCTAAGTCCTTGATTTCATTGCCAATTTTGGTCAGAAATTGGTAGGCGCGATTGGACTCGAACCAACGACCCCCACCATGTCAAGGTGGTGCTCTAACCAGCTGAGCTACGCGCCTGTTTGTATTCGAGAAAGCGATTGTAGCAGTAAAAAACCGGGTTTTGGACACCTGCGAAAAATTGGTGCGCCCTTCAGCCTAAGTGGCAGCACAGTCGGTCAGCGCCGCCGTGCCGAGCGCACCCCTGCGACGCCGGCCACAATGGCAAGCACTTTGTTGAGGCGTCCTGAATCGGCGACTTCGACAGTGAACGTCATCCAGGCAGTTCCCTTGACCGACTGGGTCTGCACGCCGATGACGTTGGTCTTCTCCCGCGCAAACACCTCCGAGATATCGCGCAACAAGCCCTGGCGGTCGGCCGCCTCTACCGCCACGTCCACGGGATAAACCGCAGCACCGGCCACGGATTTGGGTGCACCCCACTCCACTTCGATCACCCGTTCGATGCTGCGCGCCGCCAGTTCCCGGAAATTGCTGCAATCTGCGCGGTGTACGCTCACGCCTTTGCCCCGTGTGACAAAGCCGCGGATATCGTCGGGTGGCGCGGGCTTGCAGCACTTGGCCAGTTGCGTCATGAGTGAATCGATTCCCACCACCAGCACGCCCCCTTTGGGGGCGGACTCGTTGGTGCGGGTCTTTTTCAGCAGCAGGTAATCGTCGGGCTGCAGCGCGGGCTCAGGCGGGCGCAGAAGGGCTTCGATGCTGCGCAGCGAAAACTCGTCCTTGCCCACCACCTCGAACAGCGCGTCGGCCGACTTGAACCCCAGCTGCACCGCCAGGTCGTCCAGCTTCATGGCCGTCTTGCCTTCGCGCTGCAGCAGCTTTTCCACCGCCTCGCGACCGCGGGCCACCGTTTCGTGGGTGGCCTGTGCGTTGAACCAGGCACGCACCTTGGCCTTGGCCCGGTTGCTGGTGAGGTAGCCCAGTTCGGCATTGAGCCAGTCGCGCGACGGGCGACCTTCCTTGACGGTGGTGATTTCCACGGTCTGGCCGTTTTGCAGCGCGGTGTTGAGCGGCACCATGGCGCCATCCACCCGTGCGCCCCGGCAGCGGTGGCCCACGCTGGTGTGCACGGCGTAGGCAAAATCCACCGGCGTGGCGCCCTGGGGCAGTTCGACCACGGCCGCGTCGGGGGTCAGTACATAGATGCGGTCGTCAAACAGGCCACGGTTGTGCGCCGTGCCGACCAGATCACGCTCCCAGGCGAGCAACTGGCGCAGTACCGCGATCTTGGCATCGTATTCGCCGCTGGCCGAAACGCCTGCATAGCCCTTGCTGCCCGCCTCCTTGTAGGCCCAGTGCGCCGCGACGCCGTGCTCGGCATGGTCGTGCATGGCTTGGGTGCGGATCTGGATTTCGATGGGTTTGCCAGCGGCGTCGCGCACGATGGTGTGCAGCGACTGGTAGCCATTGGGTTTGGGGCGCGCGATGTAGTCATCGAACTCTTCCACGACGGGCGTGAACTGCTCATGCACCCAGCTCAAGGCCGCATAGCAGTCCTTGACCGATGGCACCACCACGCGCAAGGCCCGGATGTCGAGCACCTGGTCGAAATTGAGCGACTTGCCGCGCATCTTCTTGACGATGCTGTAGATGTGCTTGGGTCGTCCCTGCACGCTGGCGCTGATGCTGCGCGCGCGCAGGTCGGACTCCAGCCGCGCGCGCAGCTGCTCCATGGCGACTTCGCGCTCCCCGCGCTTTTCGTCGAGCAGTCGTGCCACTTCCTTGTAGGTCTCGGGCTCCAGAAAGCGGAAGGACAGATCCTCCAGCTCCCACTTCATCTGCCAGATGCCCAGTCGGTTGGCCAGTGGCGCAAACACCTGCAGCGATTCGCGTGCCAGGCTGGGCGATACGGGGTGCTTGCTGGCCGCATGAAAGCGCAGCGTTTGCAAGCGCGAAGCCAGGCGCAGCATGACCACCCGCAGATCGCGCGAGAAGGCCAGCAGCATCTTGCGCACGTTCTCGGTCTGCACCGCCGGGTCGTCCACCTGCTGGGCGCCACGCGCCTGCCGTTGCACGCGCATGAGATTGGTGGTTTCTACCGCCAGGGCCGCAAAGTTGTCGCCGAAGGCCTTGGCGATCACTTCCTGGGGCTTGGTCAGGTGTCCGCAGGCATACACCAGGTAGCTGGCCGCCTGCATGGCCTCTGCCCCCCCGATGGTTTTGAGGATGCCGGCCACGGCGTCGGCATGGGCCAGCGTGTTTTCGCCGGAATCGAGTGTCTCGCCCGCCATGAGAGGCTCGGCAAAGGCGCGCGCGCGCGCCAGGGCATTGACCTGCTCGGGCAATGTGTGGGCCGTTGCGGTAATGAGTTGCGGCAGTGTGTCGGCCGCAGGTGCATGCGCCGCGGCAGCCGCAGGGAGCGTTTTCATGCGGTCGCCGTTTCTTCGGGAGCCAGCAGAAAGTCCATGACAGCCGTCACCTGGTCTTGCGCCATCAAGGTGGGTGCATGCCCCACGCCCTCGAATTCCACCAGCTTCGCCCGCGGCCCACGGCGAGCCATGGCCTGGGCGGTTTCTGGCGCCAGCAGGTCGGACTGCGCGCCGCGCAGCAAAAGCGTGCGCGCCTGGATGCGGTCATAGAGCTGCCACAGCTGCAGTGCACCGGCAGCCGAGGCCCCGGGCGTCATGGCCCCGAAGGCCTGTGCGATGGCGGGGTCGTAGTGCAGCGCCAGACCGCCGCCCGGCAAGGCCCGCACCATGGGCCGCGACAGCTCCATCCACTGCGCGTCGGTGTGCGGGCCAAAGCTCGAAAAAATGGCCCACAGGGCATCGGCCGCCTGCTGCAGCGAATCAAAGCGCACGGGCGCCCCCAGATACTGGCCGATGCGCTGCAACGCCATCCATTCGATGGCGGGCCCCACATCATTGAGCACCAGCCGGCGCACTGGCACGGTCAGCGGCCACAGGCTTCCCACGGCGGCGGCAGATGGTGCAGCGGATGCGCGGGGTTCGTCAGGCACGCCCAGCCCCGGCTGGCCGCACAGGGCCATGCCGATCAGCCCGCCCATGCTGGTTCCCACCCAGTCCAGCGTTTGCACCGGGGCCTGCTGCTGCAGATGGCCCAGCAAGGCCAGCATGTCGGCCACGTAGTGGGGAATCTGATAGCCGGCGGGGTCGGCCAGCCAATCACTCTGGCCGCGGCCGACCACGTCCGGGCAGATGACCCGTGCATGGTGGCTCAGCGCGCGCGCCAGTGTGTCGAAATCGCGCCCCTGGCGCGAGAGACCATGCACACACACTACCACATGCGGATGGGCCGGATTGCCGGTGCCGTTCCACTCCCAGTACGCCATGCGATGCTGCGCTGAAGGGCTGGCCAGCGTGCCCCCGAAAGGAGCCGCCGCAGAGGCGGCGCCAGGGCACAGTACGTAGTTCAGCGTAGGTTCAATCATGGGTGCGGAATCAGGTGACAGCGTTCGATAATGGCTGCATTGCATCGTAATTCATTCGGAGAGATTCCCATGCTCAAAGGCAAAACCGCACTCGTCACCGGCTCCACCAGTGGTATTGGTCTTGGCATCGCCAAGGCCCTGGCCCGCCAGGGCGCCAACATCGTGCTCAACGGTTTTGGCGACGTGGACGGCCCACGTGCCGAGGTGCTGGCCGCCGGCCAGGCAGCGGGTGCCCAGGTGGTCTACCACGGCGCCGACATGGGCCGCGCGGCCGACATCGAAGACATGATGAAGTCCAGCGCCGCCCAGTTCGGGCGGGTGGACATTCTCGTGAACAACGCCGGCATCCAGCATGTGGCGAGCATCGAAGACTTTCCTGCAGAGCGCTGGGACGCCATCATTGCCATCAACCTTACCAGCGCCTTCCACACGTCCCGCCTGGCCCTGCCCGCCATGCAGGTGGCCAACTGGGGGCGCATCATCAATGTGGCCTCGGTGCATGGGCTGGTGGGCTCCGCGCAAAAGTCGGCCTACGTGGCGGCCAAGCACGGCATCGTGGGCCTGACCAAGGTGACGGCACTCGAAAATGCCGCCTCCGGCGTCACCTGCAACGCCATCTGCCCCGGCTGGGTGCTGACGCCGCTGGTGCAAAAACAGGTGGACGCCAAGGCCGCAGAACGCGGTATCTCGAAAGAAGAAGCCACAGCCCTGTTGTTGGGTGAAAAAGAGCCTTCGATGCAGTTCACCACGCCCGACGAACTGGGCGATCTGGCCGTGTTCTTCTGCTCCCCTGCAGCCAACAACGTGCGTGGCGTGGCCTGGAACATGGACGGCGGCTGGACAGCCCAGTAAGAACGTGTTTCCGATCTCGCAGGGGCTGCGTTGGAGCGCAATCGGGATGAGTGAATGCTTCGGATGCGCAGCATGGGTTCGCGCCCATGCAAGCAGCCGGGACTTCCAATCGTCCGATTGCGCTCCAGCCCTTCGGGCGGTGGTCTTTGCGGGCGGTCTGCAGCGTTGCGATGCTTGAAAATAGCGGGGCTGTTGGCTGCGCACCGCGCCTTGCCCCCCATCCTGCAAAGACCGCTGCGCGGCACCTGGGAGATGGTGAACGGTATCGGGGCGAATTTTCATGATGCCGGGCGGCGCCCCGGATGGTGCAAGAAACCTGAGGGTGGAGGGCAGGGGCAGGGCAGATGCCGAGAAAACTCTTTGGGAACAACCGTCCTGATAGCTAACTTTCATGACCCGAGCGAAGCGCCCTGGATGATGGAAGAAACTCGGGGGTGTGCGGGGCAGCATGGATAGAGGTCGGTCAACCATGGGATGGCCATGGACAGCGATTGCTAACCTGACCCGCCGCCGACCACTCGCACCCAGAAATGCCTGCGGGTGCGCAACGAACCGGCTGCACAAGGTGCTGGTGGATGCAGGCGTACGCATCCACCTGGGTACGCAGGCTGCTGTGTGGGTTCGCACAAGCCGCAGCCCGCACACGCTGCGCCGTCAAAGACAAGTTCGATGCGCCCAACCTCCGCAAGGGCCACAAGAAGTCCATCGCCGCCCTGGCCCATAAGATGCTGTGTACCCTCTATGCCATGCTGTGCAATGGCACGCACTGCCAGGATAAAAGCGTTGGCTGCGAAGCTAGTGCGCTCGGTGTTTTTCTGCATTAAGGTACGTATCCATGAATCTGTCCTTTTTTCGCCTGGGGCTGCGTACCCTGGCCCGTGATCTGCGGGCCGGCGAGTTGCGCCTGCTCATCGTGGCTGTCACCCTCGCAGTGGCGGCGCTGACGTCGGTGGGATTTTTTGCCGACCGGTTGCAGGGCGGGCTGCAACGCGACGCCCTGCAGTTGCTGGGCGGCGATGCCGTGGTGGCCAGCGACAACCCCACGCCTGCCGCCTTTGTCGAGCGCGCCCGGGCGCTGGGCCTGCAGACGGTAACGACCATGGGCTTTCCCACCATGGGCCGGGCCAGCGATCGGCAGGGCGGTGCCACCAAGCTCGTGGCTCTCAAGAGCGTGGAGCCGGGATATCCCTTGCGCGGCAGCCTGCAGGTGGCCGATTCGCCCGATGCCCTGGGGCAGGTCACGCGCGGTATTCCTGCGCCGGGCGAGGTGTGGGTGGATGCGCCCTTGCTGGAAGCGCTGGGGTTGTCGATGGGCGACATGCTGCTGCTGGGTGATGCACAGCTGCGCATTGCACGCATCATCGTGGTGGAGCCCGACCGGGGCGCCGGCTTCATGAGCTTTGCGCCGCGCGCCATGCTCAACCAGGCCGATGTGCCGGCCACCGGCCTGGTGCAGCCGGCCAGCCGCATTACCTACCGCTTTGCCGTGGCCGGATCGCCCGCCGCCGTCAAGGCCTTCAGCGACTGGGCTGCCGTGGAGGTCAAAAAACCCGAGGTGCACGGCGTGCGTGTCGAGTCGCTCGAAAGCGGCCGCCCCGAAATGCGCCAGACGCTGGATCGCGCCCAGAAATTCCTCAATCTGGTGGCCCTGCTGGCGGCACTGCTGTCGGCCGTAGCTGTGGCGCTGGCGGCGCGGGGGTTTGCGGCGGACCATCTCGATGCCTCTGCCATGCTGCGCGTGCTCGGCCAGAGCCAGCGCACCATTGCGGGCGCCTACACCACCGAGTTCGCGCTGATCGGCCTGGTTGCCAGTGCCCTGGGTGTGTCGCTTGGTTACCTGGTGCACAACGTTTTTGTGCTGCTGCTGGCGGGGCTGGTGGAGTCGGGCCTGCCCGCACCCAGCCTGTGGCCCGTGGCGTTTGGTCTGGGCATGGGTCTGACGCTGCTGCTGGCCTTTGGGCTACCGCCCGTGCTGCAACTGGCCCAGGTGCCGCCGCTGCGCGTGATCCGGCGCGACATGGGCGGGCTCAAGCCCGTGTCGCTGGCGGTGCTGGCGGTGGGCGTGGCCGGTTTTGCGGCACTGCTGCTGGCCGTGAGCAGCGACCTGGTGCTGGGCCTGATCGCTGTGGGCGGTTTTGCCGGGGCCGTGGCGTTGTTTGCACTCTTGAGCTGGGTGGCGGTGAAGCTGCTGCGCAAGAGCGTCAACGAATCCACTGCACCGCGCTGGCTGGTGCTGGCCACGCGCCAGATATCGGCCCGCCCGGCCTACACCGTGGTGCAGGTCAGCAGCCTGGCCGTGGGGATGCTGGCGCTGGTGCTGCTGGTGCTGCTGCGCACCGATCTGATTGCCAGCTGGCGCCAGGCCACGCCGCCCGATGCACCCAACCGCTTCGTCATCAACGTCATGCCCGACCAGGCCAGCGCCTTCCAACAGGCACTCAAAGACGCGGGCGTGGTCGGCTACGACTGGTACCCCATGATTCGCGGCCGTCTGCTGGCCGTGAACGGCCAGCCCGTGGGCCCCGACAGCTATGTTGACGATCGGGCCAAGCGCCTGGTGGACCGCGATTTCAATCTGTCCAATGCCGTCGATGCGCCCGGCCACAACCAGGTGGTGGCCGGCCAATGGACGCCCGGCGAGGAAGGCGCCATCAGCGTGGAAGAGGGCATTGCGCAAACCCTGGGCCTGCGGCTGGGCGACCGCCTGCAGTTCGACATGGGCGGCGTGCAAAGCGAAGCCCGCATCACCAGCCTGCGCAAGGTGGACTGGGGTTCCATGCGTGCCAATTTCTTCGTGATGTTCCCCGTGGCCCACCTGCAGAATGTGCCGGTGACCTACCTTGCCGCGTTCCGGGCCCCTGACAAGTCGGGGTTCGACAGCGCGCTGGTGCGCCAGTTTCCCAACATCACCAACGTGGACATGGGGGCCACCATTGCCCAGGTGCAGCGCGTTCTGGAGCAGGTGACCCAGGCGGTGGAATTTTTGTTCGCGTTCACGCTGGCGGCCGGGCTGGTGGTGCTGTTTGCCGCCGTCACAGCCACGCGCGAGGAGCGCGCACGCGAGTTCGCCATCATGCGCGCGGTGGGGGCGCGCTCCAGCCTGCTGCGCCAGGTGCAGCGCGCCGAGCTGGTGGGGGTGGGTCTGCTCGCCGGTTTTCTGGCCAGCTGCGTGGCCGTGGGCGTGGGCTGGGCGCTGGCGCGCTATGTGTTCGATTTCGCTTGGACAGCATCACTCTGGGTGCTGCTGGCAGGGGCACTGATGGGCGCCGTGCTGGCGCTGGCCGCGGGCTGGTGGGGCCTGCGCGATGTGCTGGTGCGGCCCGTGGTCGATACGCTGCGCCGCGCCGCCGATTAGCTGGAACGCTCTTTATTTGATAGCTGGCAGCGCTTTTCCATCAACCACTGCACTGGATGAAGGAGAGAATTCAAGGCATCAAAAAGAGTGGCGGATGCCCACGGCAAGGCCATTGTTCCTGTCATTCACGACCCGGACATTGCCGGTGCCAGCGAAGTTTTGATTGCCCCACAAGGGTGCGATCGCCAGGTCCTTGCTGTCGGAGCTGCCGAACAAGGCGTAGAGGGCGGTGCGCTTGGAGAGCCGGTAGTCCGCGTTCAGGATCAGCACCTTGCTGGACGTGGAGGCGCCGACCTTCTCCTTCACCGTCCAGTACTGCGCCGCCAGGGTCAGCAAGTCGGTGGCCTTGAAGCTGGCGCCGACGGTCCAAAGGTCGGAGTCGACGAATCCCAATACGCCGTCGCCGTTGTCGACCGTGTCGACCCCGGCGTGGAGCTTGAATCTGCCGAAGTCGTATGCACCGGAAAGCATGGCCCAGGTGACACTCTTGCCGGCGAGGTCTTCGTCTTTCTGGGCACTGAGCGAAACCGCGACGGCCCCCTGCCGGAAGCGCACGTTGCCGCCATAACTTTTGCCGGAGACGTCTTCACCTGGGGCTATGTGCACGGCGAAGTCGATGGTCCCCAGCTGGGGACTGTCGTAGCGAATCTGGTTGCTGTTCCAGAAGTCGTTGCTGAGGCCTTGAGACATCAGTACCGAGACGAAGCCAGTATTGATCCCGGAAGGGGTGGCACTGAGTGTGTCTGCCTGCTTGATGATGGCCGCTGTGTAGTTGCGGCCGAGCGTCACCTGGCCAAACGACCCTGTCAATGCGACAAACGCGTTCCGGCGCCAAAACGCGGGTGCCGTTGCGCATCCCGCAGCGGCGTTGCATGCACCGGAACTCGCGCCCCCGGAAACCGTGCCGTTCTTCAGATCAATGGGCGCCTCGAGGTTGAAGACGGCGGAGAGGCCGCCACCGAGCGCTTCGGTGCCTCTCACGCCAAAGCGCGACGAACTTCCCGTGTCGGAGTTGAGCTTGACCATGCGGTCGTCGGCTGCAGTGGTTCGACTGTACACGGCAGGTGCGACGTCCAGCAGGCCGTACAGGGTGACGCTGGATTGCGCCTGTGCCGCCCCAACGGCTGTGGCGCCGAGAGCACCAACGAGAAGGTTTCGAAAGCTCACTGTGTGTATCTTTTGGTCTACGGTAGGGTGAACCGGCTGCGGGCCGGGACGTTTTTTGCGTGGCCGCTGCCATTTCTTAGCTTCTCAGCCTCTCAGTGCGGTGCTCGATGCTTTCCGGCACAAATCAAGACGATGCATTTCGGGCATGGCAAGGTGAAAACCGCAGCGATAGCCGTGGCTATCGCGGGGATTTGCAATGCTGCCATGCGCCAAANNCAGGGTTTACCCCAGGGCTGGCGCGGTATCCGCACCCATGCAACGGCGGGGGGTTGTGGGTTTTTACGGACATCAAGGCTTCGCTGTGTCCGCTGCGGCCTGGGCCGTCGACTGCTGCGCGCGGTGGAATGTCAGCGCGAGATCGTGAACACCCTCTAAGATGCGCCCATTCAATCCAACGGGAGGCGGGATATGTCGGGAAATGCATGGATCGTTGTGGCTGTGGTGGCCGCGTTGGTGGTCTGGGCCATCGCCGTTTACAACCGGTTGGTGCAGCTGCGCAACCGCATTGCCAACGCCTTTGCCCAGATCGACGTGCAGCTCAAGCGCCGCTACGACCTGGTGCCCAACCTGGTGGAAGTGGCGCGCGGCTACCTGGCCCACGAAGCGGCCACGCTGGAGGCGGTGATCAAGGCGCGCGGGCAGGCGCAGGGCGCGGCGGCCGCTGCGCGGGCGGCGCCCACCAGCGCCGGCGCCATGGGGGCGCTGGCCGTGGCCGAGCAGGCCCTGGGCGGCAGCCTGGGGCGCCTGATGGCGGTGGCCGAAAATTACCCCGATCTCAAGGCAGACGCCACCATGCAGTCGCTCAGTGAAGAGCTCACCAGCACCGAGAACCGCCTGGGTTTTGCGCGCCAGGCCTACAACGACCAGGTGCTCGACTTCAACGACCAGGCAGCGCAGTTTCCGGCCATCGTGGTGGCAAGGCTGCTGGGCTTTCCCACGGCGCCCATGCTCGAAGCCACGCGCAGCGATGAAGAGCGTGCTGCACCCCGGGTGCAGTTCTGACCGGTTGCCTGCATAAGCGCGTCGATGAAGTTCTGGGACCACCAGCACAGCGCCCGCAGCGAAACACGCCGGCTGCTGCTCGCCTTTGCGCTGGCCGTGGCCGTGCTGGTGGCGGCTGTGCATGGGGCGCTGGTGGCGGCCTGGTTGCTCATGGTGGCGGCGCTGCCGGTGCAGCTTGCGTATCCGGCTGGATTTCTGGCGGTGAACGTGGGGGTGTCGCTGATGCTGGTGCTCGGCGGCTGGTGGGTCGAAACGTCCAACCTGCGCGCGGGTGGGGTCAAGCTCGCCCAGCGCATTGGCGCGCGCGAGGCCCGGCCCTCGGTCTCGCATGCCGAGCAACGCTTGTGCAACATCGTTCATGAGCTGTGCATCGCGGCCCACATGCCGCCGCCGCAGGTCAGGGTGCTGTCGCGCACCGACGCCATCAACGCCTTTGCCGCCGGCTGGGACGCGGGCGATGCGGTGGTGGCGGTCACCCAGGGCGCGCTCGACCACCTCACGCGCGAGGAACTGCAGGGCCTGGTGGCCCACGAACTCAGCCATTTGCACGAGGGCGATACGCGCCTGAAGATGCGCCTGGCGGGCATGGTGTTTGGGCTGGAGCTGGTTTACAACTTTGGCGATGAAGTGCGCGAGCGCCGTGGCCTGGCGTGGCTGTTCGGCTCGGCCATCATGCTGGCGGGTTTTGCCGGGTGGCTGGCGGGCCGCATGCTCAAGGCCGCCGTGTCGCGCCAGCGCGAGTACCTGGCCGATGCCCGCGCCGTGCAGTGGACGCGCAGCCGCGATGGCCTGGGCGGTGTGCTGCGCAAGGTGATGGCGCAGCGCCGCGACACCCCCGCAGGCTGCGAGCGCGCCACCCACCAGGGGCTGGCGCATCCTGCGGTACAGCACATGTTGTTGGTGGACCTGCCGGGCGCGGGCGCCATGGAGCGCTGGCTCGACTCGCACCCCACGCTGGCAGACCGCGTGCAGCGCATCTATGGCCGCAGCATGCAGCCGCTGCCGCTCACCCCGGTGAACGAGCCCCCAGAGATCGCCCGCCGCGCGGGCGCCGTGGCACCGGGCGCCGTGACGCTGGCCTCGCTGGTCGATCCGTTCGCCCGTTTGTGATTTCATTCCCGGCGGTACTGCACAGAGCCCAATGAATCAAAAATGGAAGCATTCAGCTTCTTGTGCTTGTCAAGTAAGCGCGATTCGCTATCAATAGTGAAGCAAAATGCGCAGCCGGATGGCCATGGTGAGATGTGAGTGGTGCCTCCCCCTTGTTGACGACTATTTTTGCAGCATGCCCCGCGTCTCGATGAACCTCACGACGTCGGCCACGCCCTCCAGGGTTTTGAGGTTGGTCATCACAAACGGCTTGACGCCCTGGGCGCTGGTGCGCATGCGCGTGGTGTCGGCGCGCATCACATCGAGGTTGGCACCCACATGGGGAGCCAGGTCGGTCTTGTTGATGATGAACAGGTCGCTTTTGGTGATGCCGGGGCCGCCCTTGCGGGGGATTTTTTCGCCGGCGGCCACGTCGATGACGTAGATGGTGAGGTCGCTCAGTTCGGGGCTGAAGGTGGCGGCCAGGTTGTCGCCGCCGCTTTCCACAAACACGATGTCGGCGTTGGGAAACTCGCCCAGCATGCGGTCGATGGCTTCGAGGTTGATGGAACAGTCTTCGCGGATGGCTGTGTGCGGGCAGCCGCCGGTTTCCACGCCCAGGATGCGGTCCGCAGGCAGGGCGCCACTCACGGTGAGCAGGCGCTGGTCTTCCCTGGTGTAGATGTCGTTGGTGATGGCGATGAGGTCGTAGTTGTCGCGCATGGTCTTGCACAGCATCTCCAGCAGGGTCGTCTTGCCGGAGCCCACCGGGCCGCCGATGCCTACGCGCAGTGGGGGCAATTGCCTGGTGCGGTTGGGGATATGGTGCAGTGTGCTGGTGGTCATGATCGGAAGAGGCGGGAGTACTGGGTTTCGTGCTGGGCCGACAGGATGGCCAGCATGGGGGAAAACGCCTGGCGCTCGCTGTCCATCAGGCCGATGGCGTGGTCGGCAGCGGCGGGTATGGCATCGGCCAGGCGCGCCAGGATGCGCTGGCCCGCGCTTTGGCCCAGCTGCATGGATTTGAGGGCGGCCTGCACCATGTTCTCGGCCCAGCCGAAGGCGTAGGCCAGCAGCACGTCGCGCACACTCGCCTGGGTGGTGGAGGCGGCCAGCGCGAATGCCACGGGGTAGGTGGGGGGCAGTGTGGCCAGGTGGCGGATGGCGGGCAGGGCCTCTTCATCACCCCGGTGCAGGTTGCGCAGCCAGTCGGCCATGGAGCGGCCCATTTGCTCGGTCTGCAGCCGCAACTCGCTGGTTTCGCGGGTGTGCAGCACCCAGTCGTTGAGGTTGCGCACATGGGCCATGTCGCCACGGCGCCAGGCGCCCACGGCCTTGGCAATCAGGGCCATGTCGCCCCGGGCCTGGGTGATGTGCAATTGGTCGAGCAGCCAGCCGGCCATGGCGGCTTCGCTGGCGATGCCGGCGTTTTCAATGGCGCTCTCCAACCCCTCGGAATACGAAAAACCGCCTACGGGCAGCGCGGGCGATGCGAGCCAGATGAGCTGCAGCAGGCTGGCTGCGGGCAAAGGCGTGGGGCGGTCGAGGCGCATGGCGGGGGAGGGGTGTTCAGCCCCTCAGTGGTCGTGTCCGTGACCTTCGTGGTCATGGTCATGACCGTGGTTGCAGTGGGGGCCGTGCACATGGCCTTGTGCGACGACCGGGATGGACACGGGGCGGGCGCGGGCCGGGGCTGCGTCCTGTGGGTGCTCGTGCGCATGGTCGTGACCGGCATCGTGGGAATGCCCATGATTGTGGCTGTGCCCGTGGTCATGGCCGCCGCCGTGCCCTGCGGCATAGGCGCCACCTTCGGGCTCAAACGGCAGGTTCTGGGCTTTGACGATGAGGTGCATGGCGCGCAGCATGTCGGCCAGCACATGGTCGGGCTCGATCTTGAGGTGGTCGGGCTGGAGTTCGATGGGCACATGCCGGTTGCCCAGGTGGTAGGCGGCGCGCGTCAGGTCAAACGGGGTGCCGTGGTGGGCGCAGTGGGTGATGACCAGCACCGGCTGCGGGGCGGCCAGCACGCGCACCAGCGAGCCGTCTTCGGCCACCAGTACATCGCCGCCGCGCACCAGCGTGCCACGCGGCAGGAAGATGCCCAGCGCGCGCCCGGCGGAGTCGGTGGCCGCAAAACGGCTTTTCTGGCGCACGTCCCAATCGAGTTCGATGGTGGTGGCGCGCTTGACAAGCACGGGAGCAAGGCCCTTGCCTTGGGGGATGCGTTTGGAAATCTGGATCATCAGGGGGGCGTCAGAAAAGGAAGTAGCGCTGAGCCATCGGCAACACCGTGGCGGGCTCGCAGGTGAGCAATTGTCCATCGGCGCGCACGGTGTAGGTCTGTGCGTCCACTTCCATCCTGGGCGTGTAGCTGTTGTGCACCATGTCGCGCTTGCGGATGCCGCGGATGCTGTGCACGGCACACAAGGTTTTGCGCAAACCAAAGCGCTCGCCAATGCCCAATTTGAGACCAGCCTGGGATACGAAAGTGAGCGAGGTCTTGGCAGTGGCCCCGCCAAACGCGCCGAACATCGGCCGGTAATGCACGGGCTGGGGTGTGGGGATCGAGGCATTCGGGTCGCCCATCGCAGCCATGGCGATCAGGCCGCCCTTGAGGATCAGTGCAGGCTTTACGCCGAAGAAGGCGGGCTTCCAGATCACGATGTCGGCCCACTTGCCGACTTCGAGCGAACCCACCTCGTGGCTGATGCCGTGGGCAATGGCAGGGTTGATGGTGTACTTGGCCACATAGCGCTTGATGCGCGTGTTGTCGTTGCGGGCCGTGTCACCGGCTAAGCTGCCGCGCTGCGCCTTCATCTTGTGCGCGGTCTGCCAGGTGCGCAGGATGACTTCGCCCACGCGGCCCATGGCCTGGCTGTCGCTGCTCATCATGCTGATGGCGCCCAGGTCGTGCAGGATGTCTTCGGCGGCGATGGTTTCCTTGCGGATGCGGCTTTCGGCAAAGGCCAGGTCTTCGGCGATGCTGGCATCAAGGTGGTGGCACACCATGAGCATGTCCACATGCTCATCGAGCGTGTTGTGCGTGTAAGGCATGGTGGGGTTGGTGGAGCTGGGCAGGAAGTTGTCTTCGCCCACCACGCGCAGGATGTCGGGTGCGTGGCCACCGCCCGCGCCTTCGGTGTGGAATGCGCAGATGCCGCGCCCGCCGACGGCGGCGATGGTGTTCTCCACAAAGCCGGATTCATTGAGCGTGTCGCTGTGGATGGCCACCTGTGTGTCGGTTTCTTCAGCCACATCCAGGCAGTTGCTGATGGCCGAGGGCGTGGTGCCCCAGTCTTCGTGGAGCTTGAGGCCGATGGCGCCCGCGTTGATCTGCTCGTGCAGCGCTTCGGGCAGGCTGGCGTTGCCCTTGCCGAGGAAGCCCAGGTTCATGGGGAAGGCGTCGGCAGCCTGCAGCATGCGCTCCAGGTTGAAGGGGCCGGATGTGCAGGTGGTGGCCAGCGTGCCCGTGGCGGGGCCGGTGCCGCCGCCCAGCATGGTGGTCACGCCGCTGGCCAGGGCTTCTTCGATCTGCTGGGGGCAGATGAAGTGGATGTGGCTGTCGATGCCGCCTGCGGTGACGATGCTGCCCTCGCAGCTGATGACCTCGGTGCCGGGGCCGATGATGATGTCCACGCCCGGTTGGGTGTCGGGGTTGCCCGCCTTGCCGATGGCCGCGATGCGGCCTGCGCGCAATCCGATATCCGCCTTGAAGATGCCGGTGTGGTCCACCACCAGCGCATTGGTCAGCACCGTGTCCACAGCGCCCTGGGCGTTGCTGCGCTGGCTTTGTGCCATGCCGTCGCGAATGGTCTTGCCACCGCCAAACTTCACCTCTTCGCCGTAGCTGCCGGCGCGCAGCGTGTGGTCGGCCTCGACTTCGAGGATCAGTTCGGTATCGGCCAGGCGCACGCGGTCGCCCACCGTGGGGCCGAACATTTCGGCGTAGGCGCGTCGTCCAATGGTTGCCATGTGAGGGGTGCTCCGCAAGAACGGTTTACTATGTTTTTAATAGCTTTTGGGGCAATCAGAACCAGCGCTATCGGCCAATTTGGTCTGAGTTTTTTTACAGCGCGCCCTGTGTCAGGCCCTGAAAGCCGAACACCCTGCGCTCGCCTGCGTAGTCCACCAGCTCCACGGTGCGTTCCTGGCCCGGCTCAAAGCGCACGGCCGTGCCTGACGCGATGTTGAGCCGCATGCCACGCGCGGCGCAGCGGTCAAAGCCAAGGGCATTGTTGGTCTCGGCAAAGTGGTAGTGCGAGCCCACCTGGATGGGGCGGTCGCCGGTGTTGCGCACGACGATGGTGAGCGTGCGGCGGCCGGTGTTGAGCCGGTGATCGCCGCTGTCTATCAGTAGTTCACCTGGAATCATGCGGGGCTCCTGGGTGACATCACTTGCGGCCCTGCCAGGTGGCTACGGCCAGCAATACGCCGATGGCGACAAAGCCCCACAGGTCGGTGGCGTGCCAGTGGCTGCCCGGCAACTGGTGACCTTCATGGGCAAAAGTGGCGCCGGCGTGCATCCCCAAGGCGGCGGATGCTGCGATTTTTATGGCTTTGTGCGGGGTGGGAAACATGGCGGTTCCTGTCTGCGGTGGATCAAAGAATGGGCTGGTGCACGGTGACGAGCTTGGTGCCATCGGGGAAGGTGGCCTCCACCTGGATGTCCGGAATCATCTCGGCGATGCCGTCCATCACGTCCGCGCGGGTCAGCACGGTGCGGCCCTCGCTCATGAGTTGCGCCACGGTCTTGCCGTCGCGCGCGCCTTCCATCACGGCCGCGCTGATCAAGGCCACGGCCTCGGGGTGGTTGAGTTTGAGGCCCCGGGCCTTGCGGCGCTCGGCCAGCAGGGCGGCGGTGAAGATCAGCAGCTTGTCTTTTTCGCGAGGAGTTAATTCCATTTCGTTTCACTCAATGCCAGGAGGCTGTCGGACTTGGGAATCGTCGGCTGCAAATCGGCCGCANNCGGTTCATTTTTACCGTCTTTTTGCCCCATGGCCGGGCTATGGGGGCGCAAATCCGGCAAAAACTGTTTTCGCCGGGGCCGATGTGGGTGAGACCTTCGGTTTTCGCTATCGACGCTCCAAGTCCGGCAGACTGCTCGGGTCGTTAGCCCGCGCAGCCTGAAATACTGGTCGAACACGGGGGTGATTTCCATGGCGTGCCGGTGGGGTGATGGGTGGTCGCGCTGATGCGGTGAAATCGTACGGAGCAAGCCCCATGCCCGTCCATACGCCGCATGGCGCAGACCGTGGCATGGAAACTGCACCGAAAGGGTTGCAGCCGCCATTCCCCCATGCCCGCACACACCGCGCCCATCGAAGCCTCCACCACCGAGCCCGCCGCGGCGGTGGCCGTGGGCGCGCCCCAGCAGGTGGTCAAGGTCCGGCGCGACTACAACAGCTGGGTGGCTACCGAGACCATGGAGGACTACGCGCTGCGCTACACGCCGCAGCGCTTTCGCAAGTGGTCCGAATGGCGGGTGGCGAACACGGCGTTTGGTGCGGCTTCCTTTTTGATCCTGGAGGCCGTGGGCGCAACGCTGCTGGTGCAGTACGGCTTCCTCAATGCGTTCTGGGCCATCGTGGCCACGGGGCTCATCATCTTTCTGGCGGGGCTGCCGATCAGTGTGTACGCCGCGCGCTACGGCGTGGACATGGACCTGCTCACGCGCGGCGCGGGCTTTGGCTACATCGGCTCCACACTCACTTCGCTGATCTACGCCAGTTTCACTTTCATCTTTTTCGCGCTTGAAGCCGCCGTGATGGCCTACGCGCTGGAACTGGCGCTGGACATCCCGCCCACCTGGGGCTACCTGATTTGCGCCGTGGTGGTGATTCCGCTGGTCACGCACGGGGTGTCGGTCATCAGCCGCCTGCAGGTGTGGACGCAGCCACTGTGGCTGGTGATGCTGGTGGTGCCGTTCGCCTTTGTATTGATGCGCGATCCTGGTGTGTTTTCTGGGGTTGTGCACTACGGTGGTGAATCAATGCGCGGCGCAACGTTTCAGTTGCCCTTGTTTGGTGCGGCGCTCACGGTCGGCATTGCCTTGATTACCCAGATGGGGGAGCAGGCCGACTACCTGCGCTTCATGCCCGCGTGCACCCCGGCCACGCGGGGCCGCTGGTGGCTGGGCGTGCTGGTGGGCGGGCCGGGCTGGGTGGTGCTGGGTGTGCTCAAGATGCTGGGCGGCGCACTGCTGGCCTACCTGGCGCTCACCCACATGGTTCCCGCAGAACGTGCGGTGGACCCGAACCAGATGTACCTGGCCGCGTATGAATATGTGTTCCCCCACTACGGCTGGGCGGTGGCAGCCACGGCGCTGTTTGTAGTGATCTCGCAACTCAAGATCAACGTCACCAACGCCTATGCGGGCTCGCTGGCGTGGTCCAACTTTTTCTCGCGCCTCACGCACAGCCACCCGGGGCGCGTGGTGTGGGTGGTGTTCAACACGCTGATTGCCTTCATGCTGATGGAGATGAACGTGTTCCGCGCCATGGGCGAGGTGCTGGGGCTGTACTCCAACATTGCCATCGCCTGGATCATGTCGGTGGTGGCCGACCTCGTCATCAACAAGCCGCTGGGCCTGTCGCCCAAGGGAATCGAGTTCAAGCGCGCGCACCTGTATGACATCAACCCGGTGGGTGTGGGTTCGATGGCGCTGGCGTCCATCCTGTCCATCAGCGCGCACCTGGGGTTGTTCGGCCCGTTGCCGCAGGCGTTCTCGGCCGTGATTGCAATGGCTGTCGCGTTTGTCACCGCGCCGCTCATTGCCTGGGCCACCGGGGGGCGCTATTACATCGCGCGCCAGCCCGAACCCGCCGCGCTGGCCGATGTGCAGTCGGTGCCCATGCACGGGCCGGTGAGCGCCAAAGTGGCTGCGGATCTGGGCCGCTGTGCGCCGTACACCGTGCAGCGCTGCGTGATCTGCGAGCGCGAATACGAAGCGCCCGACATGGCCCAATGCCCTGCCTACCGGGGCGCCATCTGCTCGCTGTGCTGTACGCTGGATGCACGCTGCGGCGACCTGTGCAAACCTAACGCAAGCATGGCGGTGCAGTGGTCTGCTGCCCTGCGTTGGGTGCTGCCGCGCGCCATGTGGCGTTATCTGGACACGGGCCTGGGCCATTTCCTGCTGCTGATGCTGGTGATTGCGCCACTGCTGGCCTCGGTGATGGGGCTGCTGTACCACCAGGAACTCAACACCATCGCCCAGGCGGCCACGGACACCGAGGTGTTGGCCGTGCCCGAAGTGGCGTTGCGCTCGGGCCTGCTCAAGGCGTATCTGGCGCTGCTGGTCATCTCGGGCATCGTGGCCTGGTGGCTGGTGCTGGCGCACAAGAGCCGCCAGGTGGCGCAGGAGGAGTCGAACCGCCAGACGGGCCTTTTGGTGCGCGAGATCGAGCTGCACCGCCAGACCGACGAAGCCCTGCAGACCGCCCGCAGCGTGGCCGAGCAGGCGCGCCAGGTGGCCGAAGCCGCCCAGCGCGCGGCCGACCAGGCCAACCAGGCCAAGAGCCGCTACATCAGCGCCATCAGCCACGAAATCCGCACACCGCTCAATTCCATCCTGGGCTATGCGCAACTGATGGGCGAGGACGCGGGCGTGCCGCCCCACCGCAAGCAGGCCGTGCACGTGATCCGGCGTGGTGGCGAGCATCTGCTGTCGCTCATCGAAGGCACGCTGGACATCGCGCGCATCGAGTCTGGCAAGCTCACGCTCGACGTCACGCCCATGCGCTTTGCCGATGGACTGCACGAGATGGCCAGCCTGTTCGAGCTGCAGGCTGCCGCCAAGGGCCTGGCCTTCCGGTTCGACGTGCTGGGCGTGATTCCCGAGGTGGTGCGTGCCGACGAAAAGCGCCTGCGCCAGATCCTCATCAACCTACTGGGCAATGCGGTGAAGTTCACGCCGCACGGCACCGTCACGCTGCGCGTGCGCTATGCGCGCGAGATGGCGCGCATCGAGGTGCAGGACACCGGGCCGGGTCTTACAGCTAAGGAGATTGAGAGCATCTTCGAGCCCTTTGCGCGCGGTGGCTCGGGCGGTGGCAGCACCGCTGCCGCACCGGGCGCGGGCTTGGGCCTGACCATTGCCAAGATGCTCACAGCGCTCATGGGCGGCGAGCTGACGGTGAGCAGCACACCGGGTGCGGGTTCGGTGTTCCACGTCAAGCTGTTCCTGCCCGAGGTGCATGCCGATGCAATGGGCAAGACGGCGCCAGCGTCCACTGCATGGGCCGCACACACCCAGCGCGCCCGCAGGGGCTGTGCAGGCGACCGCCGCCGCATCCTGGTCGTAGACAACGAAGAGCCCGACCGTGAGCTGCTGGTGCAATTGCTCGAACCCCTGGGTTTCGAGTTGCGCCAGGCTGTCAGCGGGCATGACGCACTGGACCTGCTCGCCACGGGCTACCGTCCGCACGCGATCTTCATGGACCTGGCCATGCCCGGCATCGATGGGTGGGAGACCTTGCGACGGGTGCGCCAGATGAATCTGGCGGATGTGCAGTGCGCGATCGTGTCCGCCAATGCGTTCGACAAGGCGCTGGACAACGACGTGGACATCCGCTCCGAGGACTTCATCGTCAAGCCCGTGCGCCATAGCGAGCTGCTCGACTGGCTGGAGCGCCGCCTGGGCTTGCAGTGGCAACACGACGAGCCCAAAGAGGCACCCGCCGGGCCTGTACCAAAGGCTGCGTTTACTGCGCCAGCACCCCTCACGTACCCCGATGCAATCGCCCTGGCAGCCTTGGCCCAGGTGGTCACGTTGGGCTACTATCGTGGCATCCTCAACACCCTGGACGACATCGAGCGCAGCCAGCCCGCGCACAGCGCTTTTGTGGACACCATGCGGCAACTGGCCGCACAGTTCCAGTTCGATGCCATGGGTCAGATCCTGGAGCGGGCGCCATCGTGATGACCACCGCAACCCCCTCTCCCTTTTTGCTACCTGCAGCGCCCGGTGCAGCGTTGGACCGCAGCGACAGCGATGTGGTGCTCATCGTGGACGACGTGCCCGACAACCTGGCCGTGCTGCACGATGCACTCGACGAATTGGGCTACACCGTGCTCGTGGCCACGCACGGCGAGGCGGCGTTGCAGCGTGCCGCGCAGGCCCTGCCCGACATCGTGCTGCTCGATGCGATGATGCCCGGAATGGACGGCTTTGAAGTGGCGCGGCGCCTGAAGGCATCGCCCGCTACTGCGCACATCCCCATCATCTTCATGACGGGCCTCACCGAAACCGAGCACCTGGTGGCGGCGCTGGAGGCGGGTGGCGTGGATTACGTGACCAAGCCCATCAAGCCGCGCGAGGTGATGGCCCGCATGGGCGTGCACCTGGGCGCCGCCCGCAAGGCCTGGCAGGACGCGCGCCAGGCGCGCGAGGCGCGCAATGCCCTCGATGCCTTTGGTTATGCCAGCATCACCGTGCGCGCAGTGGACGGCCGCATCGTCTGGCAGACCCCGCTGGCGCGCGAGCTGCTGCAAAGCTACTTTGGCGAGGTGGCCCCCGCTGGCGCGCCCACCACTTCCGGCCAATGGGCGCCCGAGCCGGTGCAGGCCTGGCTGCGCCGCCATGTGCTGGCCGACAACGCCGCAGAGCTGCTGGTTGCGTCGCTGGCCGAACCACCGCGCCTGGCCATTGAGCAGGGCGCGCGTCGCCTCACATTCCGGCTGCACCAGCAGGCGGGCGACAGTGCAGGCGGCGGCGACTGGCTCATTGTGATGCGCGAGGTGTCCGACGCGAAGATCATCGAATCCATGCGCCTGTCCTTCAAGCTCACCGCGCGCGAGGCCGAGGTGCTCTACTGGGTGGTCAAGGGCAAGATCAACCGCGACATCGGCGACATCCTGGGCGCCAGCCCCGCTACGGTGAAGAAGCATCTGGAGCGTGTGTTCGCCAAGCTGGGGGTGGAGACGCGCACCGCCGCCGCCGCCATGGCGATGAACCGCATCCGCCAGTTTCACCCGCAGTTCGAAGGCTGATTTCATGACTTTTCGGTCGCAAGCGCTTGTCTGTAAGCCGCTAACAGCTATCGTATTCAGAGCGTTTGCTGCTGTGGACAGCCTCACGTTCGCGTTCTCTGCGGCTTGATCAGCGGGTTGGATTCGACTTGCCAGCCCGTCGCAACAGGCGCATTTGTGGGCGAAAGGCGGGGTGTGGCAGGGCCTGCGGGTGTTGCGTGGCGAACCTGCGCGATGCGCTGTGGCAGGACGAACTGGCCAGGCGCCTGCGAGTGGAGCCGGTGTCGAATGC
>DCVY01000088.1:21390-24809 GCA_002327945.1 Acidovorax delafieldii
GGCATACGCCACCCGGCGTATTTTCGATCGGGGGTGCAGTCTCCAGAATTCCATCCATCGACCGGGCAGATCCCATTCGGGGCCATCGGGCGAAACGGTTTGAAACCACCCACCGGAGAAGCACACATGCAACGTCGTTATTCCCTCAAGGCCCTCGCTGCCGTCGCTACGCTCGCTGGCCTGTCTGCACTGCCAGCCCACGCACAGGAGACCATCAAGGTCGGCATCCTGCACAGCCTGTCGGGCACCATGGCCATCTCGGAAACGGTGCTCAAGGACACCGTGCTGATGGCCATTGACGAGATCAACGCCAAGGGCGGGGTCCTGGGCAAGAAGCTCGAACCCGTGGTGGTGGACCCGGCCTCCAACTGGCCGCTGTTTGCCGAAAAGACCAAGCAGCTGCTGGGCCAGGACAAGGTCTCGGTGATCTTTGGCTGCTGGACCTCGGTGTCGCGCAAGTCAGTGCTGCCGGTGGTGGAAGAAATGAACGGCCTGCTGTTCTACCCCGTGCAGTACGAAGGTGAAGAGCTGTCCAAGAACGTGTTCTACACCGGCGCCGCACCCAACCAGCAGGCCATCCCTGCAGTGGACTACCTGATGAGCAAAGACGGCGGCGGTGCCAAGCGCTGGGTGCTGCTCGGCACTGACTACGTGTACCCCCGCACCACCAACAAGATTCTGCGCGCCTACCTCAAGTCCAAGGGCGTCAAGGACAGCGACATCGACGAGAAGTACACACCGTTTGGCCACTCAGACTACCAGACCATCGTGGCCGACATCAAGAAGTTCAGCCAGGGTGGCAAGACGGCTGTGGTCTCCACCATCAATGGCGACTCGAATGTGCCTTTCTACAAGGAACTGGGCAACGCGGGCCTGAAGGCCAAGGACGTGCCCGTGGTGGCTTTCTCCGTGGGCGAGGAAGAACTGCGCGGCGTGGATACCAAGCCGCTCGTGGGCCACCTGGCTGCCTGGAACTACTTCCAGTCCATCAAGAGCCCTGAAAACACGGCCTTCATGAAGAAGTGGGCTGACTACGCCAAGGCCAAGAACATTGCCGGCCACAAGGACAAGCCGCTCACCAACGACCCGATGGAAGCCACCTACATCGGTATCAACATGTGGAAGCAGGCCGTCGAGAAGGCCAAGAGCACGGACGTGGACAAGGTCATCGCCGCGATGGCCGGCCAGACCTTCAAGGCGCCTAGCGGCATTGTCAGCAAGATGGACGAGAAGAACCACCACCTGCACAAGAGCGTGTTCATCGGCGAGATCAAGGCCGACGGCCAGTTCAACGTGGTGTGGAAGACTCCTGGTCCTGTGAAGGCCAAGCCATGGAGCCCGTACATCGAAGGCAACGACAAGAAGAAGGACGAGCCTGAGAAGAAGTGATCACCCCCTGAGCGGCTACGCCGCTTCCCCCTCTCTCACGCTGCGCGTGGGAGGGGGACGCCCCCAGCGCGGCGGGGCGGCCCTTGCGCGGGGGCACTGGTCTGGGCTGTGCGCGTCGCGCAGGCCGACCGCTTTTTGACCCACTGGCCCTTCCATGCATTCCTCCTTTTTTTTCCGCCTGATCGCCTATCTCTGGCTGTGCGTTGCGGCCCAGGCCCACGCACTCACTGCCGAGCAGGCCCTGGCCATGGCGGCGGGCGAGACCGATGACCGCGTTGCCGCCGTGCAGCAGGCCGTGGTGGAGCCCAGCGAGCGCATCGCCGCCTTCCTGCAGGCACTGGCCGACGATGCGGTGAAGGTTGCTGAAGGCAAGGCCCTGATCGTGCGTGACGACAAGGCCATCGACCCCGTGACCGGCGCCGAGGTGCCCGTGCCCGCCGATGCCGAAGACATCATCAACAACAACCGCATGCGCGGCGAGATCGACACGGCCCTGGCGGGCCTGGCGCTGTTTGGCAAAGACGAAACCCAACGCATGGCCGCCGCCAAGGCCCTGACCAAAGAACCTGATGCGGGTCGCCTGCCCCTGCTTGACAAGGCGCTGGCGCAGGAAAGCAACGAAAAGATCAAGACCCAGCTGGAGCTGGCCCGTGCCGCCACGCTTCTGGGCAGTGACGACGCCGCACAGCGCATTGCCGCCGCACAGGCGCTGTCGCTCAGCGCCACGCCCGACACGCGCCTGCTGCTCAACGAACGCGTTACGGTCGAAGAAGACGCCAAAGTCAAGGCTGCACTGCAGACCGCCCTGCGCGCCATCGACGGCCAACTGGCCTGGGGCGAGCGCCTGGGCGCTGCGTTCTCGGGCATCAGCCTGGGCTCCATTTTGCTGCTCGTTGCATTGGGCCTGGCCATCACCTATGGCCTGATGGGCGTGATCAACATGGCCCATGGCGAGCTGATGATGATCGGCGCCTACGCCACTTATGTGGTGCAAGGCATCTTCCAAAAGTATTTTCCGGGCGCGTTCGACTGGTACCTGGTCGCCGCGCTGCCGCTGGCGTTTGGCGCCTCGGCCGCAGTGGGCGCGGTGCTGGAGCGCGGCGTGCTGCGCTTTCTGTATGGCCGCCCGCTGGAGACACTGCTCGCCACCTGGGGCATCAGCCTGGTGCTGATGCAACTGGTGCGAACGATTTTTGGCGCCCAGAACGTGGGTGTGGAAAACCCCGCGTGGATGAGCGGTGGGGTGCAGGTGCTCTCCAACCTCACGCTGCCATACAACCGCCTGGTCATCATCGGCTTTGCAATTGCCGTGCTGCTGGGCATGGGCTACCTGATCGGCCGTACACGCCTGGGTTTGTTCGTGCGCGGCGTCACGCAAAACCGCCCCATTGCATCGTGCATGGGCGTGAACACAGCGCGCATCGACACCATGGCCTTTGCCTTGGGCTCGGGCATTGCGGGCCTGGCGGGCTGCGCGCTGAGCCAGGTGGGCAATGTGGGGCCGGACCTGGGCCAGAGCTACATCGTCGATGCCTTCATGGTGGTGGTGCTGGGTGGCGTGGGCCAGCTTGCAGGCACCGTGTACGCGGCGCTGGGCTTGGGGCTTTTGAACAAGTTCCTGGAAGGCTGGGCGGGCGCGGTGCTGGCCAAGATTGCGGTGCTGGTGTTCATCATCATCTTCATCCAGAAGCGGCCCCAGGGCATCTTCGCGGTCAAGGGCCGCACGGCAGATTAATGAAGCACCCCCTGAGTCGCTTCGCGCCTTCCCCCTCTCTCGCATTGCTACGCAATGCGGGCGGGGGACGCCCCCAGCGCGGCGGGGCGGCCCTTGCGCGGGGGCGCTGGCCTCGGTCGTGCCGGTTTCATGCGTTGTGAATGGCGCAAAGCTCAATGAATATACGAAATGACTACTAGTTCACCTGCCGTTCAACTGCCCGCACCGGCGCCGCTGCTCACGCGCGGTGGCTGGTCGGCCTTCATCGTGGCGCTCATCGTGGTGTGCGCCGTGGCACCGGTGCTCAACCTCTGGG
>DCVY01000088.1:24908-27775 GCA_002327945.1 Acidovorax delafieldii
CTCGACTGGAAGGAACTGCCCTGGCACTGGGTGCTGTCCGACAGTTTCATCGCCACACTGATCCTCATTGTGGCGGTGCCGGGCGTGATCGCGCTGGTGTTCGGCTACTTCGCCTTTCGCTCGCGCATCAAGGGGGTGTACTTCTCCATCATCACGCAGGCCATGACGTACGCGGCCATGCTGCTGTTCTTCCGCAACGAGACCGGCTTTGGTGGCAACAATGGCTTTACCGACTTCAAGCGCATTCTGGGCATGCCCATTGCCACGCAGAACATGCGCATGACGTTGTTTGTGCTCACGGGCCTGGCACTGCTGGGCTTCTTCCTGCTGGCGCGCTGGCTGGTGCGCAGCAAGTTCGGTCGCGTGCTGCAGGCCGTGCGCGATGCCGAAACGCGCGTCATGTTCTCGGGCTACTCGCCGCTGCCCTACAAGCTCACCATCTGGACCATCAGCGCCATGATGTGCGGCGTGGCGGGTGCCTTGTATGTGCCCCAGGTCGGCATCATCAACCCCGGTGAAATGAGCGCTGCCAACTCCATCGAGATCGCCGTGTGGGCCGCTGTGGGTGGCCGCGCCACGCTGATCGGGCCCATCGTCGGGGCGTTCATCGTCAACGGTGCCAAGAGCTGGCTCACAGTGACGGCGCCGGAGTTCTGGCTGTACTTTCTGGGCGCGTTGTTCATCGCCGTCACGCTGTTTTTGCCCGATGGCGTGGTGGGCCTGGTGAAGAAGCTCAAGGCGAAAACAACGACAACAACCAAGGCAGACGCGCCATGACGCCCGACCTGATGGAAGAAGGCGCGCGGCGTTTGCAGGAAAAGCGGGCGCCAGTGGTGCTGGGCCAGACCGAATCGGGTGGCCGCGCCGCAGGCTTCTCGCGCGTTGCCGTGCCCGGTGAGGTGGATGTGACCCATGGCCGCATCCTGTACCTGGAAGATGTGCACGTGAGTTTTGATGGCTTCAAGGCCATCAACAACCTGAGCCTGGACATTGCGCCCGGCGAGCTGCGCTGCATCATCGGCCCCAACGGTGCGGGCAAGACAACAATGATGGACATCATCACCGGCAAGACACGGCCAGACAGCGGAACGGTGTACTTTGGATCGACCATTGACCTGCTGCGCCACAACGAGCCCGAGATCGCGAGCCTGGGGATTGGCCGCAAGTTTCAGAAGCCCACGGTGTTTGAGCAGCTCAGCGTGTTTGAGAACCTGGAGCTGGCTTTGAAGACCCACAAGGGTGTGAAGTCAAGCATGTTCTTCCGGCTCAATTCCGCCCAGTCGGATCGGCTGGCGGAGATTTTGCACACCATCCACCTGGAGGCAAGCGTCACGCGCATGGCGGGGAATCTGAGCCATGGGCAAAAGCAGTGGCTGGAGATCGGGATGCTGTTGATGCAGGACCCGAAGTTGCTGCTGCTGGATGAGCCTGTGGCGGGGATGACGGATGAGGAGACGGCGCGCACTGCAGAGCTGTTTCTGACGCTCAAAGGCAAGCATTCGCTGATGGTGGTGGAGCATGACATGGGGTTCATTCGCACCATTTCGGAGATCGTGACTGTGCTGTGTGATGGGGCGGTTTTGGCGCAGGGGACGCTGGATCAGGTGCAGGAGGATGAGCGGGTGATTGAGGTTTATTTGGGGCGGTGATCGTGCTTTGCCGCGCGGTGTTCTTTGATTTTCTGAACGTCCTCGATCCGTTCGGAAGCTTGTCGAAGCAGCGGCTTGCTGGCTGGTTTGGGCGCAAGCCCTGGTTTGGCCGGTGGCCTGGTGGGCGCAGGTACTGTCAGGCGCGCAATGCCCGGATAATCCCCCCATGTCCAGCCCCAAAGTTCTCTTCGGCTTTCACGCCGTGGGCGTGCGTCTGAAGACCGCGCCAAAATCCATCATCGAGATTTACTACGAAGCCACGCGGCGCGACGCCCGCATGCGCCAGTTTCTCGACCGCGCCCGCGAGGCCGGTGCCCGCCTGATCGAGGCCGACAGCGTGCGCATTGCCAAGCTGGCCGGCAGCCACGGTCACCAGGGCGTGGCCGCGCGGGTAGAGCCCGTGGCGCAGGTCACCTCGCTCGACGAGCTGCTCGAAAACCTCGAAGCCGCCGGCATTGAGCAGCCCCTGCTGCTGGTGCTCGACGGCGTGACCGATCCGCACAACCTGGGCGCCTGCCTGCGCGTGGCCGATGGTGCCGGTGCCCATGCGGTGATCGCCCCCAAGGACCATGCCGTGGGCATCAACGCCACGGTGGCCAAGGTGGCCAGCGGCGCGGCCGAGACCATGCCGTACTTCATGGTGACCAACCTCGCGCGCACCCTGAACGAGCTCAAGGAGCGCAACATCTGGTGCATTGGCACCAGCGACGACGCGCCCAAAACGATCTACCAGGTCGATCTGAAAGGCCCCGTGGCCCTGGTGCTGGGCGCCGAGGGCGACGGCATGCGTCAGCTCACACGAAAGACCTGCGACGAGCTGGTCAGCATTCCCATGAAGGGCGCGGTGGAGAGCCTGAACGTCTCGGTAGCCAGCGGCGTGTGCCTGTACGAAGCCCTGCGCCAGCGCGGTGGCTGAGAGGCTGAGAGTCTTTTGCCCGTGCCCGCCTTGCACGCCACAACATCCCTGCCCGTTGTTGCCAATGCGCGCCATCGCCCGCGCTATGGCGGTGTTTTTCGCCGGGGTCCGTGGCGTTTTGACGCGCCTTTCGGGCACGGGCAAAAGACTCTCAGCCTCTCATGCCGGGGAGTCGCTAACCTCACACCAAATCCTGCAAAAACCTCATGGATAATGCCAGTTCAGTGACAGAGTGAACGGTTCGGCGCGTCAGCTGGCCGCAAGCCCGTCATGAATAATCCTAACGGCAGTTGGATGCGCCC
>DCVY01000088.1:27817-29044 GCA_002327945.1 Acidovorax delafieldii
ACGATAGATTGCATGCGGCTGGCGAAGGGATACAAAGCGGTCAACTGCCGGTTTTAGGATAATTATGAATTCAAAACCTGCAACCCCTGCAGGCCAAGAGATGCCGGGAAGACACCGAATGCCAAGCTACGCCGACTTTTACCGCCAGTCCATCGATCAACGCGACGCCTTCTGGGCCGAGCAGGCCCAGCTGATTGACTGGCACAAGTCACCGCAGCAGATCTGCGACTACAGCAATCCGCCGTTTGCGAAATGGTTTGTTGGCGGCACCACCAACCTGTGTCATAACGCGATAGATCGCCACCTGAAAGACCGTGCCAGCCAGCCGGCGCTGGTGGCCATTTCCACCGAAACCGACACCGAGCGCAGCTACAGCTTTGCCGAACTGCACGCCGAAGTGCAGCGCATGGCCGCCGTGCTGCAGAGCCTGGGGGTGAAGAAGGGCGACCGCGTGCTCATCTACATGCCCATGGTTGCCGAGGCCGCCTTTGCCATGCTGGCCTGCGTGCGCATTGGCGCGCTGCATTCGGTGGTGTTTGGCGGTTTTGCCTCGGGCTCGCTCGCCTCGCGCATCGAGGATGCTGAGCCCGTGGCCATCGTCAGCGCCGATGCCGGCTCGCGTGGCGGCAAAAGCGTGCCTTACAAGCCACTGCTGGATGAAGCGATTGCGCTGTCCAGCCACAAGCCGGCCGCCGTTCTCATGGTGGACCGGGGCCTGGTGCCCGCCGCCATGCACGCGGGCCGTGACCATGACTGGACGGCGCTGCGTGCACAGCACCTGAACGCTACCGTGCCTTGCGAGTGGGTGGAATCCACGCACCCCAGCTACACGCTCTACACCAGCGGTACCACCGGCAAGCCCAAGGGAGTGCAGCGCGACACCGGTGGCTATGCCGTGGCGCTGGCTGCCAGCATGAAGCACATCTTCGATGCCCAGGCCGGCCAGACCTACTTTGCCACCAGCGACATCGGCTGGGTGGTGGGGCACAGCTACATCATCTATGGCCCGCTGATCGCCGGCATGACCACCATCATGTACGAAGGTCTGCCCACGCGGCCCGACCCGGGCGTGTGGTGGAGCATTGTCGAAAAATACAAGGTCACCCACATGTTCTCCGCGCCCACGGCGGTGCGGGTGCTGAAAAAGCACGACGCGAGCTGGCTCAAGAAATACGACGTTTCCACCCTCAAGGCGCTGTGGCTGGCGGGTGAACCGCTCGACGAGCC
>DCVY01000088.1:29107-33099 GCA_002327945.1 Acidovorax delafieldii
AAGAGCTGACCCAGCCCAACCAGAAGGGTGTGGTGGCCATCGAGGGCCCGCTGCCACCGGGCTGCATGCAGACGGTGTGGCGCGATGATGAGCGGTTTGTGAACACCTACTGGAAGAGCATTCCCGGCCGGCTGATCTACAGCACCTTCGACTGGGGCATCCGCGATGCCGACGGCTACTACTTCATCCTGGGTCGCACCGACGACGTGATCAACGTGGCCGGCCATCGCCTGGGCACCCGCGAGATCGAGGAATCCATTTCGTCGCACCCCAACATTGCCGAGGTGGCCGTGGTGGGCGTGGCCGACAGCCTCAAGGGCCAGGTGGCCATGGCCTTTGCCGTGCCGCGCGATGCCTCGGGTCTGACCGACGACGCCGCACGCATCCAGCTCGAAGGCGAGGTAATGAAGCAGGTGGACAGCCAGCTCGGCGCCGTGGCCCGGCCTTCGCGCGTGTATTTTGTGACGGTGCTGCCCAAGACGCGCAGCGGCAAGCTGCTGCGCCGGGCCCTGCAGGCCGTGGCCGAGCGTCGCGACCCGGGCGATCTGACCACGATGGACGATCCGGCCGCGCTGCAGCAGGTGAAGAACCTGGTAGGCCCCTGACCGCTGGGCCCGATGCGGCGCAAGCATCGTCAAAAACAATAGCTGCAAGCGCTTGATGAACAAGCGCTGCAGTCGTATTCAGATCGAGCACTCTTCGGGGTGCAGGGTCTGCCACGCTGTGGGTGATTTCCAGTGGCGGGTCCAGTCGATGAAAGCATCGAGGGGCATGGGCCGTGCAATGCAATAGCCCTGGGCCTGGGCGCAACCGAGCTTGCGCAGCATCTGCCCCTGTTCGGTGGTTTCCACGCCCTCGGCAATCACCTGGTAGCCAAACGCCTGGGCCAGCCCGATCACCCCTTGCACGATGGCCCGGTCCCCCGGGTCGGTCATCATGCCCTGCACGAAGCTTTGGTCAATCTTGAGCGTGTCCATGGGCAGGCGGCGCAGGTAGGTGAGCGATGAATAGCCGGTGCCAAAATCATCCAGTGAAACCGCTATGCCCAGCGCGCGCAGTTCGGCCAGGGTTGCGGTGATGGCGGGCAGGTCATACAGCGCCGCGCTTTCGGTGATTTCCAGCTCCAGCAGGTTGGGCGCAACCCGGGGGTGGCGAGCCAGGCACTGCACCATCCACGCAGCAAAATCGGGGTGCTGAATCTGCTGGGCAGCGATATTGACGCTCACAGACAGGTTCAGGCCTGCTTCCTGCAGGCGCTCCAGCAGGGCCAGTGCCGCTTCGACCGCCCACTGGCCAAAAACGATCTCCAGCGCGGTCCCGTCCAGCAGTGGCAAAAAAGCGCCCGGCGACAGCAGGCCGCGCTCGGGGTGCTGCCAGCGCGCGAGCGCCTCGGCCCCCACCACCTGGCCGGTCTGCATGACCACCTTGGGCTGCAGAAACAGCACGAATTGCGCCTGCTCCAGCGCCTCGCGCAGGCGCAGGCCCTGCTCGCGCTGCTCGCGCTGGGCGCGCTCCTGGGCCGCATCGAACTGGTGAAAGCGGTTGCGTCCCGCCTGCTTGGCGGCATACATGGCCTGGTCTGCGTGGCGCAGCAGGGTGTCAGCGTCTGCGTCGTCCGCGGGGAACACTGTGTAGCCGATGCTGGCCGTCACTTCCACGCGCTCGGTGTCCAGCGTGTAGGGCGAAGAAATGCTTTCCATCACGCGTTGCAGCAGGCGTTCGCCATCGGCGTGCGTTGCCAGGTCCGGCATGAGGATCACGAACTCGTCCCCGCCCAGGCGGGCCACGCAGTCTTGCGGGCGCAGCGCACGTGAAAGCCGACCCGCCACCACCACCAGCAGGCGGTCGCCCGCGCCGTGGCCCAGGCGGTCGTTGACGGGCTTGAAGCCGTCAAGGTCCAGGTAGGCCACACCGAGCTGGGTGCCCTGGGCGCGGGCCTGGGCCATGCCGGTCTGCAGCCGCTGGGCCAGCAGCACGCGATTGGGCAGTCCCGTCAGGGCGTCGTAATGGGCCAGCTTCTGCAGCAGTTCTTCCTGCTCGCGCTGCGGTGTGACGTCAATGGAAACGCCCAGCATGCGCGTGGGTTGATTGGCGCCATGCTGGTCGACGATCTTGCCCAGGTTGCGAATCCATCGGGCTTGTCCCAGGGGCAGCGCCACTTTCCAGGTGGCGTCGAAGGGGGTGGCTGGGTGGGTGGCGTGGCGCGCCAATTCCTGCGAAATGCCGGGCAGCGCGTCGGCGGCCACCCCCGTCGTCCAGTGCACGGCGGGCGCGGCCGCATCGTCGGTGTCTGCGCCACGCAGGGCACGCCAGCGCGCATCGCCATGGACCATGCCGGTTTGCAGGTTCCAGTCCCACAGCCCCAGCGCGGCGGCTGAAATGGTGAGCGACAGCAGCGCCTCGCGTTCGCGCACCTGCTCTTCGCTGCGCTTGCGGTCGGTGATGTCCTGCAGCGCAAAGAGCCAGCATGCTTCGCCATCGAATTCCGTGGCGCGCATGGACTGCAGCACGGTGCGCTCCTCGCCGCTGCGCGTGATGACCTTGACCTCGTAGGCGTCGAGCTGGCCGGTCTGCCGTGCCACGTCAATGACGCGGGCACGGTCGTGCGCATCAAAAATTCCCAGCTCGATGGCCGAGCTGCCCACCGCTTGCGCGCGTGTGAAGCCCAGGAACCGCTCCCACGCAGGATTCACTTCGACACAGGCACCGTCGCTTTGCCGCGTCATGCCCATGGGGTAGGGCATCAGGTGAAAAATGCGCGAAAACTGGTCTTCCGACTGGCGCAGCCGCTGCTCGGAACGCTTGGTCTCGTCAATGTCCTGCAGCACGCCGCGCATGCCGGCGACAGCGCCGTCCTGCAGCACCGGCTCGCCGCGCACACGCACCCATATCAGGCGTCCATCGGCACGGATGATTTCAATTTCCAGGTCCCATTCGGTCTGGTGATGAAGGCATGTGCGCAGTTTGGCGCGCACGGCCTCCTGCCAGGTGGGCGCCACGAAACGCTCGACATAGTCGTGGGGTGGTGGGGTGCCAGGGGGCAGTCCGTGGATGTCAAGGCAGATATCCGACCAATACGCCATGCCTGCTTCGCGCGTGCTCTCCCATGCCCCCAGGCGCGCCATGCGGCCGGCTTGCTGCAGCTGGTTGTTGAGTGTCCGCAATTCATTGCTGGCACGCTGGGCCTCGGTGATGTCGTGAAAAACGAACAGGAAGCAGTCCTCCCCGTCCACCACAATGGGGCGTGCCGACATCAGGCCCGGCATGCGCGCACCCTGGCGCTGCGCCACCATGTACAGGCGGTCCACCTTGCCTTCGCGCTGGTAGGTTTCAAGCATGCGCGCGCGCTCGCGGGGCGATGCCCAGATGTTGAGTTCGGTGGATGAGCGCCCCAGCACGGCGCTGCGCTCTACACCCAGCAGTTCGCAAAAGGCCGGATTCACGTCGAGATAGCGCCCGTCCGATATCCGCGTAATGCCCGCGGGGTCGGGCAGCGTCTGGTAGATGGTGGTGTATTTGGCTTCCGACGCGCGCAGCGCATCTTCGACTTCGTGCCGGGCCGTGATATCCACGACCATGCCCAGCAGGGTCAGCGGGCGGCCCGCGGCATCACGCTCGCCCACCAGTCCCCGCGATATGACCCAGCGCCAGCGGCCCGCCATGTCGAGCATGCGAAATTCGGCTTCGTAGGTGTCCAGTTGCCCGCGCAAGGCGCGCTCCAGCTGATGGGCAAGGCGTGCAGCATCGGCGGGGTGTCGCCGGGCATGCCAGCGTTGCCAGGCGTCCTCCGTCTCGGCGGCATCCATGCCGAATGCTGCATAGAAGCGGCCATGGCATGACAGCTTCTGGCGGGAAATATCCCATTCCCAGCGCCCACCGCCCAGGGCATCGATCGCAAGGTCCATTTGCTGATCGCGCTGGCGCAACGGATGGTCGGCCTGTTGCAGCGCGGCGAGCGTTTTCTGGAGGTTCGGCACAAGATCCATGCGCCG
>DCVY01000013.1:0-9389 GCA_002327945.1 Acidovorax delafieldii
AGCCTGTCCAACAAGATGAAGATGGCCGAGACGGTGGCGCAAAAGTCCTACATCAACACCAGTGTGGACGCGATCAACCAGCGCATTCTGGGCCGCTACCAAAATGGCATGGGCAAGACCTGGGACGACCCGAACCACATGAAGTTCTTCAACGATGGTGCGGTGAACTTCCCTTACCTGTCGGACGGCATGTGGTTCCTTACCCAGCACAAACGCTGGGGCCTGCTCAAGAGCCACCCCGACTACCTGGCCGTGGCCAGGCAGGTGAACCAGGTGGAGCTTTACAAATCGGTGGCCAGCGCCCTCAAGGTGAACACACCCAAAGACACCCTGCGCACCAGCAAGCTGATCGACGGCGTGGTCTGGGACGGCAAGGACCCCGCCAAGTACACCGACGGTTTCAAGATCAAGGCCTGAAACCGAATGGCCGCCCCGGCCCGAACCCAAGCCCACCACGGCACCACTGCCACACCTACCGGAGATCACCATGGTCAGCGCCATATTCCACTCCCCACTGGCGTCCACGCCAGTTCCGCCAGATGCCTTTAAAAATGCAGCTGATAGCGCACCACCAGCAAGCACCAAAGGCCAAAACCACCCCAAATCCGCCAGCACACCAGCGCCCCAGGCCGGGCGTGACTGGGCGGCCCGGTCCCGCGGTTTCTGGCTTGCGGTGCTGCCGCCCCTGTGCGGACTGGGCTTGCTCGTGGGGTTGTGGGCGCTGGTCTCCGCCAGCACCGGCAACAGCATTCCCGGCCCCCAAGAGACCTGGCTGCAGGCACTGGCAGTGTTCAGCAACCCGTTCTACAGCAACGGCCCCAACGACCAGGGCGTGGGCTGGAACGTGCTGGCCTCGCTGCAGCGCGTGGCCATCGGCTTCGGGCTGGCGGCGGTGGTGGGCATTCCGGCGGGTTTTGTGATCGGGCGCTTCAACTTTCTGTCGCGCATGTTCAACCCGCTCATCAGCCTGCTGCGGCCGGTGTCGCCGCTGGCCTGGCTGCCGATTGGTTTGCTGGTGTTCAAGGGCGCGAACCCGGCGGCGATCTGGACCATTTTCATCTGCTCGATCTGGCCCATGATCATCAACACCGCCACGGGCGTGCAGCGCGTGCCGCAGGACTACATGAACGTGGCGCGCGTGCTGAACCTGAGCGAGTGGAAGATCGCCACCAAGATCCTGTTCCCCGCCGTGCTGCCCTACATGCTGACCGGCGTGCGCCTGGCCGTGGGCACGGCCTGGCTGGTGATCGTGGCGGCCGAGATGCTGACGGGCGGCGTGGGCATTGGCTTTTGGGTGTGGGATGAGTGGAACAACCTGAACGTCAAGAACATCATCATTGCCATCTTCGTGATCGGCATCGTGGGGCTGGTGCTGGAGTTCGCACTCATCAAGCTGGCCACCGCATTCACGTTCGAGGAAGTCAAGACCTGAAAACTCCGTTCGGGTTGCGCTGGTCGAAGCCTTTCGACCAGCGCAAGGCGAACGGCAACGGAGAACATCATGCATACATCCCACACCACCAAGTTCATCGAAGTCCAGGGCGTCGAGCAGACCTTCAAGACGGCCAAGGGCCTGTTTCCGGCGCTGCAGGGCATCAACCTCACAATTGCCAAGGGCGAGTTTGTGGCACTCATCGGCCACTCGGGCTGCGGCAAATCCACATTGCTGAACCTGATCGCCGGCCTGACCACGCCCACCAGCGGCGCACTTCTGTGCGCCAACAAGGAGATCAAGGGCCCCGGACCCGAGCGCGCCGTGGTCTTTCAGAACCACTCGCTGCTGCCCTGGCTGACCTGCTTCGACAACGTGTACCTGGCCGTGGAGCGCGTGTTCAGCGCCCGCGAGAGCAAGGCCCAGCTCAAGGATCGCACCGACGCTGCCCTGGCCCTGGTGGGCCTGACGCCTGCAGGGCAAAAGCGCCCCGGCGAGATCTCGGGCGGCATGAAGCAGCGCGTGGGCATCGCCCGGGCGCTGTCGATGGAACCCCAGGTGCTGCTGATGGACGAGCCCTTCGGCGCCCTCGACGCGCTCACCCGCGCCAAGCTGCAGGACGAGCTGCTGGAGATCGTGGCACGGACGAGAAGCACCGTGGTCATGGTCACGCACGACGTGGACGAGGCTGTGCTGCTGAGCGACAAGATCGTGATGATGACCAACGGCCCGGCCGCGACCATCGGCGAGGTGCTGCGCGTGGAACTGCCGCGTCCGCGCAACCGCGTCGCGCTGGCCAACGACGCGCGCTACCTGAGCTACCGCAAGGCCGTGATCGACTTCCTCTACACCCGCCAGGCACACGTGGAGAAAGCCGCCTGACACCACGCCGGCGCAAAACGGTGTCGCGCACGGCATGAAATTTGCTTTTCACAGCCCTCCCGCAGCGTCACTGCGCAAAGCACCACCCACCGTTTCGGCCCGGGCGCCAGCCGGTGTTTTCCACGCCCCATTACCTCTAAGGTCTCAACCATGACGGGATTCCGTACCTTTCTCAAAGCCGGCCACAGCCCCACGCTGCTGGCAGCATTCATCTATTTCACCTACTGCTGCGGTGTCTGGGTGACCAATGGCGCCATGGCGCCGTTCATCAAGGAATCGCTCAATCTCAGCCCCGCCCAGATCGGCGTAATGCTTTCAGTGCCGATCTTCGCCGGCGCCATCATGCGCTTTCCGTTGGGCATCCTGGCCCAGTACATCGGGCGCAAAAATGCGACGCTGGTGGAGATGGGCGGCATCGCCATCGCGCTGGCTTTCGGCTACTTCTTTGTGGAATCATTCAACGACCTGCTGGCCATGGGCGTGCTGCTGGGCATCGCCGGGGCCAGTTTTGGCGTGGCGCTGTCGCTGGGCTCGGGCTCGTTCCCGGCGCGCTATAAAGGTCTGGCCATGGGTCTGGTCGGCGCGGGCAACGTCGGCACCTCGATCTCCGCCCTGCTGGCGCCGCAACTGGCAATGGCCTATGGCTGGAAAGCGGTGTACGGCATTGCAGCGCTGGGGCTGCTGGTGCCGGTGGTGGTGATGGTCGTCCTGGGGCGTGAACCCGATGACGTGGACAAACACGCCAGCTTCAAGGAGCACATCGCCTGCCTGTTCGAGAAGGACGGCTGGGCCTTCAGCATCATCTACGCCATTACCTTCGGCGGCTTCATCGGCCTGACCACCTTCCTGCCCAGCTACTACTACGACCAGTTCGGCGTCAGCAAGGTGCAGGCCGGGCAGCTGACCATGCTGGCTGCCTTCATGGGCGCGGCGCTGCGCATCTTCGGCGGCTGGATTTCCGACCACTGGGGCGGCATCAACACCCTGACCGCCGTGCTGGTCGTCATCTCCATCACGCTGCTGTTGTGTGGTCTGGCCGGTGGCTCGCTGGTGCTGACCACCTTGCTGATGATGCTGTGCTTCGCGGCGTTGGGGGCCGGCAACGGCGCCCTGTTCCAACTCGTCCCGCTGCGCTGGCCGCTGACCACGGCCGTGGCCGGCTCCATGATCGGCGAGATCGGCGCCCTGGGCGGCGGCCTGGTGCCCAACGCCATGGGCCTGTCCAAGCAGTACGCCGGCACCTATTTCTGGGGCTTCGCGCTGTTTGCCGTGCTGTCGCTGGGCGTGCTCGGCATGATGCGGGCCATGCAGTTGCGCTGGACGCGCACCTGGGCAGAGAAAGGTGGGCGCGCACGCAGTGCGTGATGCACGCGGACGGCCAAACCGGCCGCGCAGCGGCCTGTCAGGGCCGCCCAGCGCCCGCTGCACCTGGCGCCGCCGCCATGAAATCGCATCTTTTTCAGCACAAGATGGCCATTCGACGATGGCAAGTGGCCAATTCAGCTGTTATTTCGGCAAGAACAGCAACCAGTAGATCAACAGCAGGTTGAACAGCCCGCTGAACCCCAGCAGCAGTTTCCACAGCATGGCAGGGTCGCGCTGGATCAAGGGCGTGGCGGGCGGTGCCGTGAGGGGGCGCGAAGCACCCCGCTCCAGCGCCAGCAGCAGTTCCTCGGCGGTCTCGAAGCGCTGGCGCTTGTCGCGCGCCACGGCCTTCAGCGCCACATGGTCGAGCCAGATCGGCACTTCGGGGTTGAGCCGGCTCGGCGGGATGGGGTCGCGATAATACCGGCCACTCTGGTGCGGCAACACCTCCCCATAGGGCAGCTTGCCACCGCAAAGCAGTTGGTACAGCGTCACGCCCAAGGCAAACAGGTCGCTGCGTGCGTCGGCTGGCTCCGGTGGCGCCTCGGTGTCTACTCCGCCGGCCTTGATGGCAAACCCCCATTGCTCGGGGTTGATGTAGCTCGGCGTGCCGGCATGCAGCAATCGCGTCGCGTCCGGCTCCCGCCCGCTCAGGGCCACGCCCAGATCGAGCAGGCGCAACACGCCATCCTCACCCTGGTGCAGGTTGGCGGGCTTGATGTCACGGTGAATCACACTTTGGCGGTGCAGGAGGCTCAGGGCGCGCGCCGCAGAGGTCACCATGCCGAGGATCTGGGGCAGGCTGAAGCGATGTTTTCGGTCCAGCATCTGCTGCAGTGTTTCACCGCCATGCCATTCGTACAAAAGATAAAACGCACTGGGCGCCTGGGCCACGGCCGCGCCTTGTGAAAGCGCCACCAGATGGCCGGAGGCACGGCTCGACTGCATGCGTTTGGCCAGCCACGCTTCATGGGCCAGCATGGCGCGCTCATGGGGATCATGGGCGCGTTGCGGATGCAGAGTCTTGAGCACATGCAAGGACTGCGTGCCAGGGTGGCGCACCTGGTAGACCACATTGATGCCGTTGTCCGCCACCAGGGCCGTCACCTCCAGCCCGTCCACGACGCTGCCCACCTTGAGCAATGCCGGGATGGACAACTGGCGGGCCTGCCGGTTTTCATCGGCCAGCGTGACATCCGACAAACCCAGCACGCGCACGACCAGGGCCGAAACATTGTCCTGGCTACCCTGCTGCAAGGCCTGTGCAATCAGGGCCTCGCACATGGCCCGCGCATCGGGCTGCGCGGCAAACTGCAGCAAGCGCCTGGCGGGCACCAGGTTGTGGACGCCATCGGTCAGCAGCACGAAGACATCCCCCACCTGGACATCTCCCTGGCAGTAATCGACCACCACCCGGTCTTCCAGCCCCACGGCGCGCAGCAACTGGTGCTGGAAATCAGAATGATTCACCACATGATCGGCCGTGAGCTGCTGCACCTCATCGCCGCGCAGCAGGTAAGCGCGGCTGTCGCCGACATGCGCCAGCGCATAAGACTGGCCCCGCAGCACCAGGGCCGTGAGCGTGGTCAAGCCCATCACTGGCGCGCGCCGCCGGTTGATGCCCGCAAGCCACGCATTCTGCGCCGCGATGATGCGGTCCAGTGCCACGGTGGTGTCCCAAGTCTCGGGCGTGCCGTAGTAATCGCGCACCAGGCTGGTGACCGTGGTCTGGGCCGCTTCGCGCCCCATGCCCCCCTGGCTCACGCCATCGGCAATGGCCGCGATCGCACCCATGCCTTCACCACCCGCCTCGGGCAGCATGGCCGCCACAAAGTCTTCGTTGAGGTCTTTTTTGCCGGCCTGGGAAGCAAAGCCGATGTCAATGTCAAATGCCATGCACCACAACATGCAAATTGAGTGCCCGATCTTGGTGCAGTGCAACAAATCGGGGAATTTCGGGGTACGTCAGCTACCGGCCAGCATCTGCAAGCGGCCACGGCCCTGCGCTTCCAGCACGCTGCGAATGTCAGCCGGCGCTTGCTGTGCACCCCCCCACGAGATCGCCGGCCCCGGCGCCCGCGCACGGCCGGGGTCTTTTGCTTTTCTGAGAACGTCAACACGTTCTAGTGCCCGCCGCCCGTGATGTAGTGCTCAAGCTGCTCGATGATGAATTTCTGCTCGGAAATGATGTCTTTGACGAGGTCGCCAATGGAGATCATGCCCAGCAGCTTGCCGTCGTCCACCACGGGCAGGTGGCGCAGGCGCTTGCCAGTCATGAGCTGCATGCATTCCTCGCTGGTCTGGCTGGAACGCACGCACAACACCGAAGACGTCATCACGTCGCGCACCTGGGTCTCGCCCGAGGTGCGCCCCACCAGGGCGATTTTGCGGGCGTAGTCGCGCTCGGTGATGATGCCCACTATGGCATCGCCCTCCTGCACGAGCAGCGCGCCGATGCACTTGTCGGCCATGAGGCGCAAGGCCTCGAACACCGTGGCGGTGGGCGCAATGGCATGCACGGCGCCATCGGGCTTGGACCGGAGGATTTCTGCAACGATGGTCATGGAGAACCTTCCTGCTAAAACGCGAATGCGGTGCGCAATTTCAGCCTATCCGCACGAAGAACGCAACAAGTCCTTTCTATCCCCGGGCCAACGCACCAGCCACAGGCACCACTTTGTCCCAGTATGGTGCATGCCCGATGCGGATGCACCAAGGCACCCCGCAACGCCACCGCACACCTATCGCCACGCCTGGCACGCGGATTGCATTACCCCCTGGCGCGGCCAATGCAGGCCGCCAGCGGGGCCATGCAATGGCGCATAAGTCCCACAGGACGACGGTGTCCCCACGCAGCAGGCCGAAAGCTTGTCCTGCGTGTGGGCACCTTTTTGTTTTTCCGAAACGCCTACGGGGGTCATGATGAAAAAATCCAGGCTGGTGATGGTGGGGAATGGCATGGCCGGTGTGCGCACGCTGGAAGAGCTGCTGAAAATTGCACCCGACCTGTACGACATAACGGTATTCGGCGCCGAGCCACACCCCAACTACAACCGCATCCTGCTGTCGCCCGTGCTGGCGGGCGAGCAGACCATCGACGAAATCATCCTGAACGACTGGCAGTGGTATGCCGACAACCACATCACACTGCACACCGGCTTCACGGTGACCGACGTGGACCGCGTGCACCGCATCGTTCACGCCACCAATGCAGCGGGCGAGACGATTACCGCCGAATACGACCGCCTCATCATGGCCACGGGCTCCAACCCGTTCATCCTGCCCATTCCCGGCAATCAACTTTCAGGCGTGCTGGCCTACCGCGACATCGCCGATACCCAGGCCATGATCGACGCCGCCGCCACCTACAAACACGCTGTGGTGATTGGCGGCGGCCTGCTGGGCCTGGAGGCTGCCAACGGCCTCATGAAGCGCGGCATGCAGGTGAGCGTGGTGCACGTGGGCGACTGGCTGATGGAGCGCCAGCTCGATGACGTGGCCGGCAAGATGCTGCAAAAGTCGCTGCAAGAGCGCGGCATGCAGTTCTTGATGAAGGCGCAGACGCAGGAGCTGGTCGGCAACGCCGAAGGCCGCGTGACTGCCGTAAGGTTCAAGGACGGCACCGAGGTGCCCGCCGACTTGGTGGTGATGGCCGTAGGCATCCGCCCCAACACGGCCCTGGCCGAAAAAATGCGCCTGCATGTGAACCGGGGCATCGTGGTGAGCGACACGCTGCAGACCACCACCGACGCTCGCATCTACGCCGTGGGCGAATGCGCTGCGCACCGGGGCATTGCCTATGGCCTGGTGGCACCGCTGTTCGAACAGGGCAAGGTGCTGGCCAACCACCTGGCCGAGTTCGGCATCGGACGCTACCAGGGCTCGCTGACCTCGACCAAGCTCAAGGTGACGGGTATTGATCTTTTCAGCGCGGGCGATTTCCAGGGCGGCGAAGGCACCGAGGAAATCGTCATGAGCGACCCCTTCGGTGGCGTGTACAAAAAGCTCGTGCTCAAGGATGACAAGCTCGTGGGCGCCTGCCTGTATGGCGACACGGTGGACGGCAGCTGGTACTTCAAGCTGCTGCGCGACGGCCGCAGCGTGGGCGACATCCGCGACAAGCTGATGTTCGGCGAATCGCACCTGGGCGACACCGGCCACCAGGGGCAAAGCAAGGCCGCCGCCATGGCCGACACCGACGAGGTCTGCGGCTGCAACGGCGTCACCAAGGGTGCCATCTGCAAGGCCATCAAGGACAAGGGCCTGTTCACGCTGGACGAAGTGCGCAAGCACACCAAGGCCAGCGCGTCGTGCGGCTCGTGCACGGGCCTGGTGGAGCAGATCATCATGTTCACCGCCGGCGGCGATTACAGCGCCACGCCCAAGACCAAAGCCATGTGCGGCTGCACCGACCACGGCCACCAGGCAGTGCGAGAGGCCATTCGCACCAACAAGCTGCTGTCCATTGCTGATGTCTTCAAATCCATGGAGTGGAAGACCCCCAACGGCTGCGCCAGCTGCCGCCCCGCCGTCAACTACTACCTCATCAGCACCTGGCCCAAAGACGCCAAGGACGACCCGCAAAGCCGCGCCATCAACGAACGCAGCCACGCCAACATCCAGAAGGACGGCACCTACAGCGTCATCCCCCGCATGTGGGGGGGAGAGACCACCGCCGACGAGCTGCGCCGCATTGCCGACGCGGTGGATAAATACCAGATCCCCACCGTCAAGGTGACGGGCGGCCAGCGCATCGATTTGCTGGGCGTGAAAAAGGAAGACCTGCAGGCCGTGTGGCGCGACATCGGCATGCCCAGCGGTCACGCCTACGCCAAGGCCCTGCGCACCGTGAAGACCTGCGTGGGCAGCGAGTGGTGCCGCATGGGAACGCAAGACAGCACGCAAATGGGCAAGGACTTGGAGCGCGCGATGTGGCGCATGTATGCTCCGCACAAGGTCAAGTTTGCCGTGAGCGGCTGCCCGCGCAACTGCGCCGAGGCGGGGATCAAGGACGTTGGCATCATCGGCGTGGACAGCGGCTGGGAGATGTACGTAGCCGGCAACGGCGGCATCAAGACCGATGTGGCGCATTTCTTCACCAAGCTGAAAACCGCCGAAGAGGTGCTGGAGTACACCGGGGCGTTTTGCGAGCTGTACCGCCAGGAGGGCTGGTACCTGGAGCGCACCGTGCACTACGTGAACCGCGTGGGCCTGGACTACGTGAAGAAACGCATTCTGGAAGACCACGAAGGCCGCAAAGCGCTGTGGGAGCAATTGCAGTTTGCGCTGGACGGCGAGCCAGACCCCTGGTTCGAATTCGACAAGGCAGCGGTGGATCAGCGCCAGTTCATACCGATCGCCGTGGCCTGATCCATTCTTCATACAAAAGTGCCTGTAGCGCTTGGCAGGCAAGCGCGAAAGCTACCAAAGGAATAGCAATGACTGCATGGAAACTGATCTGCCGCGTGGACGACATCCCCGTGCTCGGCTCGCGCCGCGTGGCCCGCGACAAGGGCCTGGATGTGGCTGTGTTCCGCAACGATGCGGGCGGTGTTTTTGCGCTGCTGGACCGTTGCCCACACAAGGGCGGGCCGCTGTCGCAAGGCATTGTGTTTGGCACGCATGTGGCCTGCCCCATGCACAACTGGACGATTGGCTTGTGCGATGGGCAGGCGTCGGCGCCGGATGAGGGGTGTACGCCGAAGTTTGC
>DCVY01000013.1:9469-12812 GCA_002327945.1 Acidovorax delafieldii
AGCTTCGACAAGCTCAGCCACAGCGGTCTAACGACACTCAATAACCACAAAAACAATAGCTACTAGCGCTTTACAGATAAGCATCAGCCCCAAAAAACAGCACAAAACCACGCCATGCAAGAAACCAAATCCACCTGCCCCTACTGCGGCGTAGGCTGCGGCGTGATCATCGAAAGCAACGGCCCCCAGATCACTGGCGTGCGCGGCGACCCCACCCACCCCGCCAACTTCGGTCGCCTGTGCACCAAGGGCTCGACCCTGCACCTCACGGCCAGCAGCCCCATCACACTGCAAACCCGCCTGCGGCACCCTTTGCACCGCGCGCAGCGCAGCGCAGCCCCGCTACCACTGGCGTGGGACGCGGCGCTGGCAATGGCTGCGGACAAATTCGCCGACACCATTGCGCAACACGGCCCCGACGCCGTCGGCTTCTATGTCAGCGGCCAGCTGCTCACCGAGGACTACTACGTCTTCAACAAGCTCGTCAAGGGCCTGATCGGCACCAACAACATCGACTCCAACTCTCGCCTGTGCATGAGCAGCGCCGTGGCGGGCTACAAAACCACGCTCGGCGCCGACGCGCCACCCGCCTGCTACGACGACGTGAACCACGCGCAATGCCTGTTCATCGTGGGCAGCAACACAGCCTGGGCGCACCCCATTTTGTTTCGCCGCATCGAAGATGCGCGCGCCGCCAACCCGGGCATGAAGGTCATCGTGGCCGACCCGCTCCGCACCGACACGGCCGGCATGGCTGACCTGTTTTTACCTATCCAGCCCGGCAGCGATGTGATGCTGTTCAACGGCATGCTGCACCTGATGCTGTGGGAGGGCTGGATCGACGCCAGCTACATCGCCGCGCACACCACGGGCTTTGAGGAACTCAAGACCCTGGTGCGTGACTGCACGCCCGAGCGCGTGGCGCAGGTGTGCGGCATCTCGGTGGCCGACCTGACCACTGCCGCAAAATGGTTCGCTGGCGCCGACGGCCAGGGGTCTGCCACGGGAGCCACCCGTCATCCGCAGGGTCGCAAAGCCACCTTGAGCCTGTACTGCCAGGGCCTGAACCAGAGCAGCAGCGGCACGGCCAAGAACGCCGCGCTCATCAACCTGCACCTGGCCACGGGCCAGATCGGCAAACCCGGCGCGGGGCCGTTCAGCCTGACGGGCCAGCCCAACGCCATGGGCGGGCGCGAGGTGGGTGGCATGGCCAATTTGCTGAGTGCCCACCGCGATCTGGCCAACCCGCAGCACCGCGCCGAAGTGGCCGCACTGTGGTGCGTGGCCGATGTGCCCGGCCAACCGGGCAAGACGGCCGTGGAGATGTTCCAGGCCGCCGCCGATGGCGAGATCAAGGCCCTGTGGATTGCCTGCACCAACCCCGCGCAGAGCATGCCCGACCAGGCCACCGTGCGCCGCGCACTGCAGCGTGCCGAGTTCGTGGTGGTGCAAGAGGCCTTTGCCACGTCGGAGACCTGCGCGTATGCCGACCTGCTGCTGCCCGCCACCACCTGGGGCGAGAAGATCGGCACCGTGACCAACAGCGAGCGCCGCATCTCGCGCGTGCGCGCTGCCGTGCCTGCCCCCGGCGAGGCGCGCCATGACTGGGCCATTGCGGTGCAGTTTGCGCACCACCTGGAGGCACGGCTGCGCCCCGGCCAGCCCACGCTGTTTCCGTACACCACCGACCCTGCGAACCAGGGGGCCGAGGCCGTATGGAACGAACACCGCGAAAGCACGCGCGGACGCGATCTGGACATCACCGGGCTGTCGTGGGATCTGCTCGAATCGGCAGGCCCGCAACAATGGCCGTGCCCTGCAGAGGCTGCCGTCAACGGCCATGCAGACGGCAATGCCACCGCGTTGCCGGACGAAAAGCGCGACCTCGGAAAAGCGCGGCTGTACGAAGACGGCATATTTCCCACCGCCGACGGCCGCGCCCGTTTTGCCGCACACGCCTGGCAGCCCACGGCCGAGCAGCGCGAATCGCGCTACCCCTTCAGCCTGACTACCGGTCGCCTGCGCGACCAGTGGCACGGCATGACGCGCACCGGCACCCTGGGCCGCCTGTTCGGCCATGTGGCCGAACCCAGCGTGCAGCTGCACCCGCAGGACATGGAACGGCGCGGTCTGAAAAACGGCGACCTGGTCTATGTAACGAGCAAGCGCGGCACCATCGTGGTGCCCGTGCAGGCCGATGCCACGCTGGGCCTGTCGCAGGCCTTCATGGCCATGCACTGGGGGAGCGCGTTTTTAAGCGGCTGCTCGTCCATCGGTGAGCGGCTGGCGGGTGTGAACGCGCTCACCACGTCGGCCTACTGCCCCACATCCAAGCAGCCCGAGCTCAAACACGCGGCGGTGAAGGTGCTCAAGGCCGAGCTGCCCTGGACGCTGCTGGCCATGGCCTGGCTGCCCACCAGCAGCGCCCAGGCCACGCGCGAGGCGCTGTCTGCGCTGCTGGCGCAGTTTCCCCTCTTCCAGTTCACGAGTTGCGTGCCCTTCAGCAACAACACGCCCTTGAACGAACCTGGCCGCGAGCGCGTAGGCGTGCTGCTGCGCGCCGCCGCCCACGAGGCACCACCCGATGCCACGGTGGAGCGCATCGAATCCCTGCTGGGCCTGGCCACCACCGACACACTGCGCTATGCCGACAAGAAACGGGGCCAGCGCCGCGCCGCGCGGCTGGCACGCCATGGGGACCGCACCACGCTCGAAGGCATCGTGCTCGCCGGCGACACCAGCGCCGAAGGCTGGCTCAAGACCCTGCTGCAGGAAGAGCTGCCCGCGCAGACCTATGGCCGCCTGCTGCTGGTGCCCGGCGCCAAGGCGCCCGTGGCGGTGCAGTCGCGCGGCAAACCGGTGTGCACCTGCTTTAACGTGACGGACACCGCCATCACCGCTGGGCTGACGCACTGCCACGGCACCGACGACGACCGCCTGGCACAACTGCAAGGCCAACTGCGCTGTGGCACCAACTGCGGCTCTTGCCTGCCCGAGCTCAAGCGCATGGTGCGCGCCACCGGGCCACTCGCAACCCCAGCAACGGCGCAGACCACCATATAACCAAAAGTTGTCTGGATTGCGGGAAAATAGCTGCCAGACCCCGACCACTGCACCCATCCCGCCAACAAAACACCATGGCAATCAGCCAGTACATCAAGGAAATCGGTCGTGGACCGCGCGGCGCCAAGCCGCTGTCGCGCGCGCAGGCCGCCGACCTGTTCGGCCAGGTGCTTGATGGCACCGTGACCGACCTGGAGATCGGCGCCTTCTGCCTGGCCATGCGCATCAAGGGCGAAACGGCCGAGGAAATGTGCGGTTTTCTGGATGCCACGCACCGGCG
>DCVY01000013.1:12899-14921 GCA_002327945.1 Acidovorax delafieldii
GTGCGCCACATCCACACCCAGCACCTGCATGCCGGTCTGGCACGCCTGCTGGCCGTGCGCGAGGTGGTGGGCCTGCGCAACCCCGGCCACAGCGTGGTCAAGCTGATGAGCCCGTGCGCGGGGCCCTCGGTGGTGGTCACGGCCTACACCCATCCTGAATACTTCGAGATGCTGCAGAGCACCTTGCGCACGCTGGGCATGAGCGCGCTGCTCTCGCGCGGGCTGGAAGGCGAGGTCGCCACCGACCCGCGCCGCACGCCCCGCTACGACGGCTTTGTGCACGGCGTGCACGAGGTGCTGGAAGCGCAGCAGCCCGGCACGGCCAGCGAAGTACCCGGCCTGCCCACCGAGATCGACGTGGCCACCACCGCCGCCTACACCCGCCGCGTGCTGGCGGGCGAACTGCCCGTTCCGCCCGCCATCGCGCGCCAGGTGGAACATATCTTGCGACTCGCCGATCAAATCTTTTTGGAGACATCCCCATGAGTCGCCCCACGCCCCCCACCACCCTGCCCCCTTCCCAACCCCACCTGGGCACCGGCGGCAGCTGCACGCTGGTAGGTGCAGGCCCAGGCGACCCGGAACTGCTGACCATCAAGGCTCTCAAGGCCATCCAGGCCGCCACCGTGCTGCTGGTGGATGACCTGGTAAGCGATGCCATCGTAGCCCAGGCATCCCCCACGGCCCGCATCATCTACGTGGGCAAGCGCGGCGGCTGCAAGAGCACGCCTCAGGCCTTCATCGAGAAGCTGATGCTGATGGCCGTGAACGAGGGCGAGAACGTAGTGCGGCTCAAGGGCGGCGATCCCTTTATCTTCGGCCGGGGCGGCGAAGAGGTGGAGCACCTGCGCGCCGCCGGTGTGCCGGTCACGGTCATCAACGGCATCACGGCGGGCCTCGCGGGGCTCACGTCGCTGGGCGCACCGCTCACGCACCGCGAGCATGCCCACGGCGTAGTGTTTGTCACGGGCCATGCCAAGCCCGGCGACGCGGGCACCGACTGGCGCCAGCTGGCCACCACGGCACGCGATGCCAAGCTCACGCTGGTCATCTACATGGGCGTGAGTGGTGCTTTCACCATCGAACAAGAACTGCTCTGCGGCCTGCCCGCCAGCACGCCCGTGGCCATCATCCAGCACGCCAGCCTGCCGCACCAACGGCACGCCGTGACCACGCTGGACGACCTGCACGGCACCATTACGCGCGAGGCGCTGGCCAGCCCCTCGGTGATCGTGGTGGGCGACGTGGTACACGGCGTGGCTGCGGCCTCTGAGCACGGCGAACAGCCCGTGCTGGCCGCACGCAGGGGCTGACGCGCCCCTGCGCATCTGCATCTACATCGCTAGACCTGCACCCGCCTTCGCCCATGGCCTGTGCCCGACGGTGCACTGCCGATGGTCCCGAGCATGCCTTTCGCCCCCGCCGGCCAGGGTGGTTCAGCGGTTGGATGCGCACACACGCTCCCGTGCACATCAGCAACTCTGTGTTCCGAGGCTGGCGCAGCTATTGCTTGAGCGGCTGTATCTGATTGCAACTCCTCAAGGACGCACCATGCCAGCCCCTTCGTTGTCCCCACGCACGGGCATGCCACTTTCCGCCCCCACCGGGGCGGCCGTACCGGCCCGAGATGCCACCATGTCGCTCGTCAATCTGGCCGCGCGCCAGCGCATGCTGTCGCAGCGCATGGTGTTGCAAACGGTGCTGGCCGCGCGCGGCAGCGATCTGCACCTGAAGGCCGCGCGCCATACGCTGGCACTCTTCAAGGACAGCCAGGCGCAACTGGTGAACACGCCGCGCCAGCTGGAGCCCGTCAGCGCCGAACGGATTCGCGCGGTCTACCACGGCCCTGCCGGCGTGGCCGCAACCATCGATGCGTTTGCACAGCGGGTCGAAGTGGCGCTGGAGCATGCAGAACGCCAAAGCCGCCGCGTGGACGAGGCGGTGGCGGAGCTGGTGGGCGCCACCGATGGCGCGCTCGAAGCACTCAACGCGGCGACCACCGTGTTCGATCAAGTGGGTCGG
>DCVY01000263.1 GCA_002327945.1 Acidovorax delafieldii
AGGGCCTCGGCCGCGGACTCGAAGCCTTGCTGGGCCCCAAGGTGGCCGAAGTGGTCGAAAAGGCCCAGGCGGCCGATGCAGGCTTGCCCAGCAGCCTGCCCCTGAGCGCGCTGGTGCCCGGCGCGTACCAGCCGCGCACGCGCATGGATGAGGGCGCGCTGTACGAGCTGGCCGAGTCGATCAAGGCGCAAGGCATCATGCAGCCCATTCTGGTGCGCCGCCTGGGCGACGAACAAGCCCGGCTGCGCCGCCAGGAGCGGGCGTCGCAGGGGCCATCGCCGGCGCTGGGCGCCCTCAACCAAGACGGGCCGTTGTACGAAATCATCGCGGGCGAGCGGCGTTTTCGGGCGTCCCGGCTCGCGGGCCTCGATGCCGTGCCGGTGCTGGTGCGCGACGTGCCCGACGAGTCGGCCGCCGCCATGGCGCTCATCGAGAACATCCAGCGCGAAGACCTCAATCCGCTCGAAGAAGCGCAGGGCCTGCAGCGCCTGGTGAAAGAGTTCGGCCTCACGCACGAGCAGGCCGCGCAGGCCGTGGGCCGCTCGCGCAGCGCCGCCAGCAACCTGCTGCGCCTCTTGAACCTGGCCGAGCCCGTGCAGACCATGCTGATGGCCGGCGACATCGACATGGGCCACGCGCGCGCGCTGCTGGCGCTGGACCGCGCCGCGCAGATCACGGCGGGCAACCAGATTGCGGCCAAAAAGCTCTCGGTGCGTGAGGCCGAGGCACTGGTCAAGAAGATCGGTGCCGAGTTCAACCTGGTGGCTACGCGGCCGAAAAAGGAAAAATCGCGCGACCTCAAACGGGTGGAAGAAGAGTTGTCCGACCTGCTCATGGCCGAGGTCGAGGTGCGCGTGAAAAAGCGCGTCAAACGCAACGGCCGCCTGGAAGACATGGGCGAGCTGTCCATCCAGTTCGGCTCGCTGGAAGCCCTGAACGGGCTGATCGACCGGCTGCGCGGCCCCGCCTGACTGGCCCGGTGCAGGGCCCGTGCCCCCCATGCTTTACCGTTTTTTTCCATGGCCCCTGCCAGCGCTGCTGGCGTGGGCGGCGGCGTGGCTGCTGTTCGTGGCCCTGCAGCGCGCGCACCTGCCTGCGGCATGGGCGCTGGTGCTGGCCTGTGGCCTGGGCACGGCCGCCAGCCTGCTGGGCCACACCTGGTGGCGGCGGGGGCTGATTGCGGCGGGGTTTCCGCTGTCGCTGGCCCTCACGGGGGCGGCGGGCCTGCCCGCCTGGGCCTGGCTGGTGCCGCTGGCTTTGCTGCTGCTGGTGTACCCCTTGAATGCCTGGCGCGATGCCCCGCTGTTCCCCACCCCCTCCGACGCGCTCAACGATCTGCCCGACTTTGCCCCCCTGGAGCCCGGCGCGCGGGTGCTCGATGCGGGCTGCGGCCTGGGCGACGGCCTGATGGCGCTGCGCCAGGCCTATCCCCTGGCCCGACTGGAGGGGCTGGAATGGAGCCGACCGCTGCGCTGGCTGTGCGCCCGCCGCTGCCCCTGGGCGCGGGTAGAACGGGGCGACATCTGGCGGACGGACTGGAGCGGCTACCAGCTCGTTTACCTGTACCAAAGGCCCGAGAGCATGGCCCGCGCCGCCGCCAAGGCCCAGGCCGAAATGGCGCCCGGCACATGGCTGGTGAGCCTGGAATTCGCCGTGCCCGGCGTGCAGGCCCATGCGCAAATGCGCGCACCAGATGGCCGCCCGGTGTGGGTGTACCGCATGCCTGCTGGCACACCGTCTGGGACGGGCTGACCAGCCAGATAGCCATGGCTTGCGCACAGCAAGTCCAGGCAGGCTGCTTGCCACCAAGGCACGTACTGCCGTGGTGCCCTTGTTTGCGCAAGTCCTAATAGCATCAATTCGCAATTGACAAAGTCCAGGGTTTCCCGGCACCATGAACAACCACAGTTGCAGGCCGCCTATCGGAAAACCCATGTGCCGTGTCTGTGGCATTGCGCTCACCTTGCGTGGTTGCTTGCTGGCAACGCACGCTATCCATACACCAAGAGAGGAAACTGATATGTCCAATAAAACCCTGCCGCTGCTGGCGGCCGCGTGTGCTGCCGCGTTGCTGACGGGCTGCGAAACCACCAACATGCGCATGGGCAGTTCCGAGGCGAAAACGGTGGCCACAGGCGCTGCTGGCGGCGCAACGGCAGCCAACGAGAGCACGCAGCTGCAAAAATGCTCCAGCCCCATGGGAACCGTGTCGCTGGTCGAAAACCAGGATGCGGGCTGGTACACCATTTTGCGCAATGAATACAAGCTGCCACCCACTTCCAATCTGCTGCGGCTGCTGATCCAGCAATCCAACTGCTTCGTTGTGGTTGAACGCGGTGCCGCCGGCATGCGCGCGATGGACCGTGAGCGCCAGCTCATGGGCTCGGGTGAAATGCGCGGTGGCAGCAATTTCGGCAGGGGCCAGATGGTCGCGTCCGACTACGGTCTGTCGCCTGAAATCATCTTCTCCAACAGCGATGCCGGCGGTATTGGTGGCGCGGTGGGTGGCCTGCTGGGCGGGCGTGGCGGTGCCGTAGCGGCGGCCATTGGTGGTGGCCTCAAGACGCGGGAAGCCAGCGCCATGCTGACGCTGGTGGACAACCGCTCTGGCGTGCAGGTGTCGGCCTCCGAAGGCAGCGCCTCCAAGAGCGACTTTGCCGGCTTTGGCGGGCTGTTTGGCGCCACCGCTGGCGGTGCTCTCGGCGGCTACCAAAACACCGCACAGGGCAAGGTGCTCACTGCAGCGTTCATGGACGCCTACAACCAGATGGTCATCGCGCTGCGCAACTACAAGGCGCAAAGCGTGCAAGGCCAGGGCCTGGGCGGTGGCGGTCGGCTGGGCGTGGATGGCGCGGCTGCACCGTCGCAGACGCGTGCCGGTGCGGCCATGTCCATGCGTGAGGCGCAAGCACGCCTGAACGCCCTCGGCTATGACGTTGGCACGCCCGATGGATCGGCCGGCCCACGCACGGCCAAGGCGCTGCGCGAGTTCCAGAAGAGCCAAGGCATTCCCGCCACCGGCCGTCTGGACACTGCCACGCAAGACGCGCTGTCGCGCTGAGAGC
>DCVY01000106.1:0-3082 GCA_002327945.1 Acidovorax delafieldii
TTTCTGGAGTTCATCATGCGCAAGTTCACCCGTTCCACGCCTGCCATCACCATCGACCTCTACGCGGAGGTCACGAACCAGATCATTGCCGCGCTCGAAGCCGGCACCACGCCCTGGGCCTGCCCCTGGGACCGGGAGCATGGCAGCCTGATGCCTGCGAATCTGACCACCAGCCGGCGCTATCGGGGCATCAATGTCCTGCTGCTCAATCTGCGCCAGATCACTGCGGGCTACCCCACCAATCGCTGGCTGACGTTTCAGCAGGCGCACAGCCTGGGCGCCCATGTCCGCCGAGGTGAGTCCGGTACACGCATCGTGTTCTTCAAGCTGCTGGAGCGTGACGATGTTCCTGGCGGTCTCCCTGCGGGCCGCTTCCATGCGGCCAACGACGAGCCATCGCGCAAGGTTATTCCGCTGCTGCGCTCATTCTCTGTGTTCAACGAGGCCCAGGTCGAGGGCCTGCCCGCCCACCTGACCTGGCCGCAAGCCCCGCAGCCGAAGGGCGACGCCTACGCGGCGGCCGAGGCGCTGCTGACGCGCTCGGGTGCTGTGATCCAGCATGGCGGCAGCCGGGCTTTCTACAGCCCCAGCCTGGACTTGATCCAGATGCCACCGGTCGAGTTCTTTGTGAATTTCGAGCGTTACTACAGCACGGCCCTGCGTGAGCTCACGCACTGGACCGGGCATCCGGGCCGCTGCAGCCGGACCCTGTCCAACCGCCAGCACATAGAGGCCTACGCCTTCGAGGAGCTGGTGGCCGAGATGGGGTCGGCTTTCCTGTCCAGCCACTGTGGCCTGCAGGGACAGCTGCACCATGCCAGCTACATCGCTTCGTGGCTGCAGGCGCTCAGGAACGACAAGCGACTGGTGTTCAGTGCGGCGTCCCTGGCACAGAAGGCGATGGACTTTCTGGTGCCCGAGCTGGCCGCCGCCGAAAACGCGGAGGCTGCAGCATGAGCGCCCCAACGCTCTACACCCGCGCCCAGGTGGTTCATCAAGCCCTGGAGCTGCTGTAGTGCGAGGCCCGCGAAGCCGATGCCCTGGCATCGCCCGATGCGGTGCGCGACTATCTGCGCCTGCTGCTGGGCGACCGCCCGCACGAGATGTTTGCCGTCGTGTTCCTGGACGCCCAGAACCGGGTCATCGTGACCCTGGAGATGTTCCGGGGCACGCTGACCCAGACCTCGGTCTACCCCCGTGAGGTGCTGATCGAGGCCCTGGCCCGCAGCGCTGCGGGCGTGATCCTGTGCCACAACCATCCCAGTGGCAAGGCCGAGCCGTCGCGCGCCGACCTGGCGCTGACGCAGACCCTGAAGTCTGCGCTGGCGCTGGTGGACGTGCGCGTGCTGGACCACTTTGTTGTCACGCGGGGTGGCATTGTCAGTTTCGCGGAACGAGGGCTGCTTTAAGGGCCACCGGCCCACCGATTCCCACATCCACCTTCATTCACCCCCACCCACGCCCGGTTGAGTTTCGTCTCACCGGGCGTTGTTGTTTCTCCAGGAGTTTCACCATGTCAAACGTCACCGATTCCGATAACTACTTTGCGCGCCTGAACGCGATCAACGTCAATGAGCAGGTCGAGAAGAAAGGCGGGTTCAGCTACCTCTCCTGGCCCTATGCCGTAGCCCAACTGCGCCTGGCCGATGCCAGCGCGACCTGGGAGGTGCGCCGCTTCGATGGCCTGCCCTACCTGGCCACCGAGGCCGGTGTCTTCGTCGAGGTCGCTGTCACGGTCAACGGCGTGACGCTGAGCCAGATTCACCCGGTGCTCGATGGCCGCAACCGTCTGCTGCTGGCGCCGTCGGCCTTTGACATCAATTCCAGCCTGCAGCGCTGCCTGGTCAAGGCAATTGCGCTGCACGGGCTGGGGCTCTACATCTACGCTGGCGAGGATCTGCCGCAGCCGGTGCCATCGGATGCGGCCAACGATCCGGTTCACCAAGCGCCCCAGCCGGAGCGCCCAGCCTGGTCAGTGACCGACCTCCCGTGCGGCGCCAGGACGGCCGCAAGCGCATCAACAAGGCGCAGCAGGCCCAGATCCACAAGCTGGCCATCGAGGTCGGCGTGTCGCTGGACCGGGTGCTGTCGTACTTCGGCGTGGCAGAGCTCAAGGACATAGCGGCCAGTGATTTCCTGCGCGTCGTCCGCAGTCTGGAAAAGCGCCGGCAGGCAGCTTGACCGCCTACCCCCCCCACAGGCCCTGTCGGTTTCCACGGCAGGGCCTGTTTTGTTTCAACGTATGGAGATTTTTGTGCACACGATCATCAATCAAGCTCTGGCCCAGCCGGCCAGCATCATCCATCTCGCCCAGGGCAGCCCCGAGTGACATGCCTACCGGCAGTCCCGGCGCAATGCGTCGGAGTCGGCGGCAGTCCTGGGGCTGAGCCCCTGGGTGAGGCCTTATCAGCTGTGGCTGGTCAAGACCGGGCGCTCCGAGACCCGCGTCACGCATGCGATGCAGCGTGGCACCGACCTGGAGCCGCTGGCACGCGCAGCCTACGAAGACCAGACCGGGCTGGTCATGCAGCCACTGGTGCTGGAGGCCGGGGGCTACAGCGCCAGTTTGGACGGCATGACACTCGAAGGCGATCTGGTGCTGGAGATCAAGTGCCCGCTGCGAGGCACCCGCTCGGACCTGTGGCAGGACGTGCAGTCCGGGCAGGTGCCGGCTTATTACGCCATCCAGGTGCAGCACCAGCTCATGGTGTCTGGCGCCGATCGGGCCCATCTGTGGGTGTTTGATGGCAGCAAGGGCATCCTGCATGCGATCGAGCGCGATGGCGCAGCCATGGAGCGGATCCAGGCGGGCTGGGATGCGTTTGCGAAGTACCTGACTGGAGACACTCCGCCACCCCTTACAGAGGCCGATACGGCCATGCGCAATGACGCTGCCTGGACTGAAGCGGCAGATGCGTACACGCTGGCCAAGCGGGAAGCGGATGCCCAGTCAGAGCGCCTGGAAGCCGCCCGCCAAGCGCTTGTCGCCCTGGCGCAGCATCCCAAAGAGCAAGGCGCTGGCGTCAGCGTGACGCGCTTTTGGAAGCAAGGGAACGTGGACTACAAGAAGGTGCCGCAGCTG
>DCVY01000106.1:3091-3512 GCA_002327945.1 Acidovorax delafieldii
GGATGAACGATATCGAATCTCAGGAATAAACCGTGCCGAATCAATAATCGTCAAAACCCGATACCACCGGCTACATGGTGGCTACATCAGTCAGAAAAACAAAAACCACGCTATCTTATCAATAGCGGGGTTTCCTTGCTGTACTTGGTGGGACGTGCGGGGGTCGAACCCACGACAAACGGATTAAAAGTCCCAATCCATAGACAATCCTGGACAACCCTAGACTGTCACCAGAACCGTAACCCGTTGATTTTGCTAGATTCGTAGTCCAAGATAGTCCGTATGCGTGTGATACCATCCACGCTCAAACTGTCACCAGACTGTCACCAGCACCGCAAACGGACTACGCAAATGGCCACCAAAACTAACGGACAAATCATCAATGAACTGTCGCCGGGGCAGTTCGGGAAAATGGGGAAGG
>DCVY01000260.1 GCA_002327945.1 Acidovorax delafieldii
CAGACGTGGCGGAGACAGGCCTTCTTCGCGCTGTCCAACAGCACGCAGGTGTTGTTGGAGCCGCAGCGCTCAGTCTTGCCTGGCGCCCCGATCACGGCACCGGCGGGCGCATCCAACTGCCGTTTTTACGATTATTTCGATACCAAATGGGTCGAGACACCGTTCATTGCGGCGCGCGACGCGGCAAGCCCAGGGCCAGCGCCCCCAGCGCGCCCTGCGCCAGTCCATAGAGGCCATAGACCATCCCCACGCCCACGGCGGCCGGTGCGGCCACACCAAAGGGTGCCAGCGCAGCCACGGCGGCAGCCTCGCGCGTGCCCCAGCCGCCCACGCTCAGGGGCAGCGCCGCCATCAGAAACACGGGGGCCATCGCCCAGGCCCACACGGGTGCCGGCAGGGCCACGCCCAGCGCCATGCCGCCAGCGGCCAGCGCTGCCGCCGACAACACCTGCACCGCGGCCGAGGCCAGCGCCTGCCCCACCCACTGACGGCGAAAGCCCGGGCGCCCCGAGGCCAACCGCAGCGGAACCAGCCAGCCACCCTGCAACCGGGCGGGGCTGATGCGCAGCAGCACCGGCAGCGCCCAAGGCAACGCCAGCCACAGCAGCGTGCCCGCCAGCATCAGCCCGGCGAAAGCGCCCGGCGGCAGGCGCAGCCAGGGGGCCAGCACATCGGCACAGGCGGCTGCTCCCAGGCCGCCAAGGGCGCACAGCATCCACAGGCCGCTGACGCGATCCAGCACGACCGACCAGCCGGCAGCCGCCGCGTCCTGTCCAGCGCGGCGCAGCGCCATGGCACGGTACACATCGCCGCCGACCACGGCACCCGGCAGCAGCGCGTTGAGCCCCATGGCCTGGAAGTACCAGCGGCAGGCGTCAAGCCAGCGCACCTCTGCCCCCAGCCAGCGCGCGAGCGCTTGCCAGCGCAAGGCTGAAACGATATTGGATGCCATGGCCGCCAGCAGCCCCACCAGCAGCCAGCCGGGCTGCGCCTGGCGCAGTTGCGCCAGCACATGCACCGGGTCGGCCAGCGCCAGAACCAGGCCGAGCAGGGTCAGACCCAACAGGCCGCGCAGCAGAGCTTTGCAAGAACGCCTCACGCTATGTTGTCAATAGCGTTTTGCACTGGAAGGACATCACGCTCAGCCCGATTTGGTCTGCTTGCCGGCACATATTCGTGCGCATGGAACTGCGCGGCTCCTCCAGCTTCGTGGTACACGCGCATCAGCAGTTCACCGATCAACCCGGCAGCGATCATTTGCACGCCCATCAGTACCAGCATCACACCGGCCAGCAACAGCGGGCGACCGCCAATGTCTTCACCCAGCAGCTTTTGCGCCAGCAGCCAGGTCAAGATTAGCCCCCCCGGCGCAGCCAGCCACAGCCCCAACCCGCCGAACGCATGCAACGGCCGCTGGCGGTAGCGCATGAAAAAGACAATAAGGATCAGGTCCAGAATGACGCGGAAGGTGCGATCAATGCCGTAATTGGACACCCCGCGCGTGCGGGGATGGTGGCGCACAGGCACCTCGGTGATGCGCGCGCCCACGTCTTTGGCCAGCGACGGGATGAAGCGGTGCAGCTCGCCATACAGCCGTAAGCGATCGATGATGGGGCGGCGGTAGGCCTTGAGCGCACAGCCATAGTCGTGCAGGTGGACGCCGGTGGCGCGCGAGATGATGCGGTTGGCAATGCGCGAGGGCAACTTGCGCGACAGTTCTGCGTCCTGCCGGTCTTTGCGCCAGCCACTGACCATGTCCACACCAGGGTCGGTTTCCAGGCGCTCCAGCAGCAGCGGAATATCGTCCGGCTCGTTTTGCAGGTCGGCGTCCAGCGTCACCACATAGCGCCCGCGCACGCGATCAAAACCCGCCTGCAGGGCGCTGGACTGGCCGTAGTTACGAGCCAGGAACACCGGGCGCAGCCAGGGGTGCGTGGCGGCAAGCTCGCGCAGCTTGTCCGCACTGCCATCGCGCGAACCGTCGTCCACCGCCAGCAATTCGAAACCGAGCGGCTGCGCAGCCATGGCATGGGCGATGCGCTCCACGAGATCGGGCAAGTTCTCGACCTCGTTGTAGATGGGCACCACGATCGATACATCGGGCGCGGAGGGGGGGGCGGTGGTCATGGGAGCAACAAACTGTAGCGAGATAATAGACAAGATTGTGCCTTGCCCGTCCACATGCTCCGTGACGACGCCCCTGGTCGCCACACACCCTCCATCACTCGCTCCATGACCGACTCCACAGTGCCGCGCGCATTATCGTCAAACCCCATATGGTCACGCCCACTGTTCTGGCTGGTATTTTTTACGCTGGCGCATATGGCTGTGCGCGTGGCGGTCTCGCCCGCACTCAAATGGGACGAGGCTGAGCAGATTCTCTGGACCCAGCAGCTGTCCATGGGTTATGGCTCCCAGCCACCGCTGTACACCTGGCTGCAGTGGCTGGTGAACCAGGTTTTCGGGCCCAGCGTGCTGTCGCTGGCGGTGCTCAAGCATTCGCTGCTGGCGCTGATCTATGCATTCATGTATCTGGCCGCCCGCGAAGTGCTTGATGAGCGCGGCGCCTTCTGGGCTTCTGCCAGCATGCTGCTGATTCCCGCCCTGGGCTGGTATTCGGTGCGTGACCAAACCCACACGACTTTGGTCGCGGCAATAGTCTGCGCCGCATGGTGGCTGCTGCTGCGCATCGCGCGCAAGCCCCGTGCGCTGGACTTCGCCCTGCTGGGGCTGGTGTGCGGCCTGGGCATGCTGGCCAAGTACAGCTTTGCGCTGGTGGCGGTGGCCATGCTGTTGGCGGCGCTGTCGGTTGGCGTGACGCGGCGCGCTTTGCTGTCGCACGGGTGGTGGTGGGCTCCGATCATCGGGCTGCTGGTGGTGCTGCCGCACGCGGTCTGGCTGTTTTCGCACCTGGGTGAGGCCACCGCTGAAACGATCGAAAAAATGAACATCCAGCCGGAAGCTGGCTGGGGTCAGGGCTTTTTGAGCCTGCTCGCCGGTGTGGCCGGCTCGCTCTTGCCGTGGGCATTGATCGCGCTATGGGCGTTTCGGCCAAATGGGTGGCGCACACCCGCCGCGCCCGCCTCACCTGTGATGCACCAAGTGTTCATGCGCTTTCTGGCGCTGGTCTTGCTGGCGCTGACTGGCATGGTGCTGTTTGCGGGTGTCACGAATTTCAAAGGCCGCTGGATGCTGCCGCTCCTGTGCGTGGCGCCGTTGGCCGCCTTTGCGGCGCGACCCCAACTGCAGAGCGATCCGCATGGCCGGCGCTATTCCGGCGCGCTCTTCGGCATAGCGCTCATCCTCCTCGCTGCGGCAGGCTTGCGCCCCTGGTTCAGCGGGCTGCGCGGCCAGGTGGATGAACTCAACCACCCCGCCATCGAACTGGCCCAGGAGCTGCGCAAAGCCGGCTACGATGGCCTGGGCACGATCGTGGCGTCCGACCATATGCTGGCAGGCATGCTGCGCGTGCGCTTTCCCCAGGCGCTGGTGGATGCCTGCACATCACCCCAAATCGGTGTCCCGCAATGCGTGGCGGACCATGCCGAGCTGAGCAGACAGGCCGGCAAGGGGTTGCTGCTGGTCTCGCGTGCAGACCGCATGGCTCCCGGCTGGTGGGAGCAGGCACTTTCACGCATTGCCCCGCAGCCGGTTCGCTTTATCGACCTGCCCTTTCGCATGGTGCGCGAGGGCACCCCCGCCGCTCACTACGGCTACGCCTGGTACACCCCGGTACAGCGGCCTTGAACACCGCACGGACACAGGCTGTCAGAGGCACCCCTTTCAAGGTGTTACCC
>DCVY01000153.1:0-2840 GCA_002327945.1 Acidovorax delafieldii
TCCTAATGGACAATCTCGGTTCAAGCGTTGACGGCCCCGAATGGGGTTTACCCCATGGGTGGGGGGGCATGCACCTGCCGTTTCCAGGTTAAATTGTGACAAGATGATAGAAACCAACCCAAAATAGCAGTCAAACCCGAACAATCGTGCAAGTTTCTGCTGTTGTTGAGATTTTTGCCTTTGTCATGCCCACCTATTTGGAACTGCTCGGCAGCAACAAGAAAGCGGCTGAAACCTGCGTGAATAGCGGGTTTCAGCCGTTTTTATAGTGGGCTCAACTGCCGTTCTCAGGTTCAGTGCGCGCTCTTTTTATACTTTTTGAAGGAATTGTTACCCATGACCCGATTCACCCTGCGTCAGAAGTTTCTATTCGGAATGGTGGCCGTGCTCGTGGTGGCATTGCTGGTGCTGCTGGGCGGACGCTACATTGCCAAGGCCGCGCGGTTCCATCACCTTGAGCGCGATCACCTGGCGGCCGTCATGCAGATGGCCCTCGCGATGCAGGGGGCGGCCTCGGGTAACACGGTTCCGGCGGTCGGCAAGGACGTATTGCTCAAAGCCATCGAGCGTGGGCAGTGGGTTGCATCACAGGTTGATGTCGAGCTGTTCAAGGTCGAGCAGGGGCTGTTCCGCTTGCTCGGTTTCAGCGACATCATTGATTTGCCGATCAAGGACATTCGCGATCTGGAGCGCATGCGCAAGATCATCGAGGCCGAACCTGGCAACGCCTTGAGCCCGGCGCTGGTCGACCGACTGCGGCCCGACATGGCGGTTGTGCAGGACAACTCCGACCGTTTCGCTCCGCTGGTGGCCGAGGCGGTAGGCTTCATCAAAGCGCTTGTTTTCAGTATCAACCTGCTGGGAGGCCTGGTGCTGCTGGCCTCGTTCTGGGCCGTCCGCAAGGCGGTTCTCGGGCCGCTGGAGGAGGCGCTGGGGCTGGCGGGGCGCATTGCCCAGGGTGATCTCACGGGGCAGATCGTGGCGCGTTCGAACGACGAAATCGGGCGCTTGATGGCCGCCCTTGCAGACATGCAGGGCAGTTTGTCCACAATGGTTGCCCATGTACGCCAGAACTCCGAGAGTCTGGAAACTGCCAGTTCCGAGATCGCCCAAGGCAACCACGACCTCAGTGCGCGCACCGAAAGCCAGGCCAGTGCCCTGGAAGAAACCGCCGCATCCATGGAGGAACTGGGCGCTGCCGTCAAACAAAATGCTGACAGCGCGCGGCAAGCCAACCAATTGGCGATGAGCGCTTCGTCGGTCGCCATCAAAGGCGGCGAAGTGGTGGCGCAAGTGGTGGACACCATGAAAGGCATCAACGACGCCTCCCGGAAAATCTCCGACATCATCGGTGTCATTGACGGTATTGCCTTCCAGACCAACATCCTGGCGCTCAATGCCGCCGTGGAGGCTGCCCGGGCCGGTGAGCAGGGTCGTGGCTTTGCCGTGGTGGCCAGTGAGGTGCGTAATCTGGCCGGTCGCTCTGCGAACGCGGCCAAAGAGATCAAGGTGTTGATCAACGCCAGTGTCGAGCGTGTGGAGCAGGGCACAACCCTGGTCGACCAGGCGGGCACGACCATGACCGAGGTGGTGGGATCCATCCGGCGCGTCACGGACCTCATGGGTGAGATCAGCGCGGCCAGCGGCGAACAAAGTGCCGGTGTCTCGCAAGTCGGTGAAGCCGTGACAAGCCTGGACCAGGTCACCCAGCAAAACGCGGCCCTCGTCGAAGAAATGGCGGCAGCTGCCAGCAGCCTTAAATCACAGGCGCAGGAACTGGTTCAGACGGTATCGGTCTTCAAGCTGACGTCCGCCGGGGCACTGCAACGTGCCTGAGCTTGAGCCGCTTCATCGCGCGCGCCAACACCAGCACCTGCACGAACAAGGCCTCGACTTCCTTCAAGAATCGACGCCGGAACGTGGCCAGCGTGTCGTGGTCAGGGTGGGTGTTGGCCGCCACGAAGCGAAACGCCACCGAGTCGCAGGTGGCGCACTCGATCTTGCGGATGGAGTGCACGCCGCTGGCGTAGCGCTCTCACCCATGCGGTGAGCCCCAAAGAAGCCGTCAACACTGGGTTGCATGCAGCCGGGCAAGAGATGCAAAGCGGTTCACTGCCGTTTCCAGTGCAGTGTTTCACGCTATCTGGAACATAAACAAACGTCTTTGCGCCCCTGGCGGTGTTGCAAATCCTCGCGGCACCATCCGGTATCGCGAGGATTTGCGCCTTGCCAGACCCAAAAACCCCTCTTTTTTATGGGTGCCAGCAAGCGCAAAACACTCCACTACCACGGGCACGATGCCCCCTATTTCGTCGGCGCATCGTCCGCCGCGCGCAGCATGCGCAGGCCGTTGAACACCACGATCAGGCTGGCCCCCATGTCGGCAAACACGGCCATCCACATCGATGCGCCGTTGAACAGCGCCAGGAACAAAAAGACCAGCTTGATGCCCAGCGCCAGGGCAATGTTTTGCCACAGCACGGCACGCGTGCGGCGCGACAACGCGATGAGCAGGGGAATGCGCCGCAGATCGTCGTTCATGATGACCACATCGGCAGCTTCCATGGCCGTGTCGGTGCCCGCCGCCCCCATGGCGATGCCAATGTCCGCGCGGGCCAGCGCGGGGGCATCGTTGATGCCGTCGCCCACCATCGCCGTGAGGCCATAGCGCGCCTGCAGGGCTTCGATGGCCGCCAGCTTGTCTTGGGGCAGCAGGTTGCCCTGCACCTCGCCAAGGCTCGCCTGGGCGGCGATGGTGCGGGCAGTCACGGTGTTGTCACCCGTCAGCATCACCGAGGCCACGCCCATCGCATGCAGTGCGGCCAGCGCCTCACGCGCGC
>DCVY01000153.1:2878-4123 GCA_002327945.1 Acidovorax delafieldii
TTGCCCAGCACCAGCGCCTGCCCGGCGATGCGGGCCTGCACGCCGCGCCCCGGCAAGGCCGTGAAGCCCTCCAGCGCACCACCCGGGGGTGCCGCCTGCGCCGCAGCCAGCCCCTGCGCAATGGCCCGGGACACCGGGTGGTCGGAATACCCCGCCAGATCAGCCGCCCAGCGCAGCACCTGCGCCTGTGCCACTCGGGTTTGCCGCTCTGACAGCGGCAACACCTCGTGCGCCACCAGCCGCGGTCGGCCCTGGGTGATGGTCCCCGTCTTGTCGAATGCAACGGCCTTGAGCTGGTGGGCGGTTTCCAGATAGACCCCGCCCTTGATGAGAATGCCGCGCCGCGCGGCAGCGGCCAGGCCGCTCACCACCGTGACGGGGGTGGCGATGACCAGGGCACAGGGGCAGGCAATCACAAGCAGTACCAGGGCCTTGTACAGCGCCTGCGTCCATGCCACATCCATCAGCCAGGGCATCAGCACCGCCACCGCCACGGCCAGCGCAAACACCACCGGCGTGTAGATGGCGGCGAACCTGTCGACGAACTGCTGCGTGGGCGCGCGGCTGGCCTGCGCCTGCTCCATCGCATGGATGATGCGGGCCAGCGTGGTGTTGTCGGCCGTGGCGGTCACCCGCATTTCCAGGGTGCCGGTGTCATTGATGGTGCCGGCAAACAGGGTGTCGCCCGCAGCCTTGTCCACGGGCATGCTCTCACCCGTGACCGAGGCCTGGTCCACGGCGCTGGCGCCCGCAATGACCACACCGTCGAGCGGCACGCGCGCGCCCGGCCGGATGCGAACCACGGCGTCCAGCACCACCGCAGCCGCGGCGGTCCGCTGCCAGGCGCCGTCGGGCTGGCGCACCTCGGCGGTGTCGGGGGCCAGGTCGAGCAGCCCCTTGATGGCGTTGCGCGCCCGGTCTACCGAACGCGCCTCGATGAGCTCGGCGATGGCGTACAGCGCCATCACCATGGCCGCCTCGGGCCACTGGCCGATGGCAAAGGCACCTGTCACGGCCACGGTCATCAGCGCATTGATATTGAGCCGCCCGCGCCCCAACGCGGCAACGCCCTTGCGGTAGGTGGAAAAACCGGCCAGCCAGATGGCGGCGGACGCCAGCGCCATGCCCGCCGCCTGGAACACCCGCGTGTCCGGCGCCAGAAAGGCCAGCAGCTCGGCGGCAACGGCCAGACCCAGTGCCAGTCCCAGGCGACCCAAGCCTTCGGCGCCTGGCAGTTGCCCTTGC
>DCVY01000153.1:4209-13810 GCA_002327945.1 Acidovorax delafieldii
GGGCTGCCGCGCCCTGCGCGGGGGCATTGCCGATGAACGCATCAGAAGAACAATGGCTGCATGCAGCAGCAGCGGTGGATGGGGCGTGCGGGTTCGCGCTCATGGTTTCTTTCATTACTTGCATCCATTGGAAACCCTGATGCCACTACAAAGTCAAGCCCCTACAATGAACCATGCCATTCCTGCACGCACCCGCACGGATCTGGAAGGCAATCCCATGAAAATCGGCGAACTGGCCATCCTCACCCACACCCCGGTCGAAACCATCCGGTACTACGAACGCGAGGGTTTGCTGCCCGAGGCCGCCCGCACCGGCGGCAACTACCGCATCTACGACCAGGCCCAGGCCGCACGCCTGTCGCTCATACGGCATTGCCGGGGCCTGGACATGACGCTGGACGAGATTCGCACCCTGCTGCGCTTCAACCTAAAAACGGCAGCTTCGAGGAAGTCCATCAAGCTGATCCACGATGGACCGCTTCCCACCGCGGGCGGGGGTAGGTCGGCAGCCGTGACAGCCGTCACGAAGTTTCGACGCCTATGCGGTGCTTATCCATCAGCCGGTACAGCGTCATGCGTGAAACACCCAGCTCGCGGGCTGCGCGCGTGACATTGTTGCCCACCAGCGTCATCGCCCGCGCGATCGCTTCGCGCTCGGCCAGCGTGCGCACAGCATCCAGATCGGTGCTGGCCACCACGTCGGCGGGCGCAAGGCCAAGGTCGCGGGCACTGATATAGCGCTGGTCGGTCATGACCACCGCGCGCTGCACGCAGTTGTAGAGCTCGCGCACATTGCCTGGCCAGGAATAGGCGGCCATGGCCGCTAGGGCCTGCCGGTCGAAGCCTTCCACGCGCCGGGGCCGGTCGGCAGCGCAGACCTTGAGGAAATGCTTGGCCAGCATTGGCACATCGTCCATGCGCTGGCGCAGCGGTGGGACCTCGATGGTCAGCACATTGAGCCGGTAGAACAAATCCTCCCGAAAACGCCCACGCGCCACCGCCTCGGCCAGGTTCACATGCGAGGCCGCCACCACACGCACATCGACCGCGGTGCTGCGCACGGCACCCACGCGCTGGATGGTTTTTTCTTGCAGGAAGCGCAGCAGATTCGCCTGCAGTTCCAGCGGCAGGTCACCGATCTCGTCCAGAAAGATGGTGCCGCCATCGGCGGCTTCGATGAGCCCGCGCCGGTCGGTGGACGCTCCAGTGAACGCACCCTTCACATAACCAAAAAGCTCGGACTGGATCAGGGACGGCGCAATGGCGCCGCAGTTGACCTCCACCCAGGGGCCGGTTTTGCGCGGAGAGCATGCATGGATGGCATGCGCCGCCAGCTCCTTGCCGCTGCCACTCTCCCCCTGGATCAGCACCGGAGCAAAAGCACCCGCCACCTTGCGGATGTCCTTGCGCAACTGCACCATCGACGTGGCCTGCCCCACCATGCCCAGGGCGCCAGAGTCGGCCAAGCCGTCAATGGCTCCATGGCGCAGCATGGCGCGCTGCGCGGCATGTTCGATTATCCGGTCCAGATCGGGCCATTGCAGTGGCAGCACTTGGTAGTCAAAAAAGCAATTCAGGATCAGCGCACGGAACGCATGCGACTCCAACACGGCCTGTTCACACAAGGCCACCCATTCCGTTGGCAACGATGCATGGACACAGGCCTCCATGGCGGCCACGCCGGCCTCGTCCAGCCGCTGCGCGGCATCGGCCACCACCAGAGCCACGGCAAACTTGCGTTGCGTCAGAAGACTGCGGGCCGAGGGCACATCGTCGCAGCGCGCCACATCCCACCCCGCGCGCCGCAGATGGCCCTCCACAATCTGGCCCTCTGCTCCCAGGCTCAGGCATAGGATCTTGCGCACAGGCATGGCATGTTGTTCTCGTAGGTTCACGTTGCATCGTCAAAAGGACATCGGAAGCCGCACGCTCAGCGTGAGGTCGGGCGTGTCGCGCGTGAGGCCGGCACCCACCGTGACGTTCAGGGTAGTCCGGTTGCTGTAGCGGTACGAATACCCGAGCAGCAGTGACGACAGCTGCGTGCGCACCGAGCTGGGCACGGGCACGCCGTTTTGTTTGGTGCGCCCCACGGAGTTGAGGTCAACGCCCACGCTGAAGGACGAGCGGTCATTGATCGCCAGGCCCATCCCGAAGTTGATGCCCCAGACATCGCCGGGCTTGACGCTGCCGATGAATTCCTGCTCGCCCGAGAGCACACGACGACTCACATTGCTGCGACCAAAGTTGTACGTGTAACTGATGCCGCCAAAAAACACTGCCGGATCCGAAGGCAGAAGCCAGGTCAGTGACGGTTGCAGCGAATAAAAGCCCGACCCCGTCGGCAAGTCCAGCGGCAGTCCCGTGCCAGTAGTATTGCCCACGCAGCGCGTCACGCAGTCGGTCACCACCTCAAACGGGTCCTTGCCGGTACGCGTCTTGAAACGCAGCGAACCAATCAGATAGGGATCATTGCCCTTGGGTTCATTGAGCTGGTAGCGGGCCGCAAACTCGATATCGCCAATGGAACGGCCGCTGGTATTGAACGCCTGCTCCGACGCCGATCCCATAAATATCTCGCGGCTGATCGAATCGTCCGAGCGATACACATAGGGCAGCTTCATCTCTACTTCAAGGCGGCGGGTCAGCCCCCAGCGGCCGGTGAGTGCCGCAGTCAGTGTGTTGCGCTTGACCTCCCGCACATCAATCAGGCCAATCAACAACGCCGGAATGACGGTGTAACCAACGAGTGCCACGCGGTTGCTGGAAGAGTAGCCGTACTGCAACGACGGCTCAAGCACATAGTGGCCAGGCTGCGTAAGGATGCCGGGCTGGTCGAACAAGGGGGCCACCGCCGGAGGCTGGTTCTCCACCTCCGGAGCCACTCCCACACGCACGGGCCGGGCACCTGCGTCAGCAGGCACCTTGCCAGCTGGCGCAGCCTCGGCCGTGGCCGGCGGCTGCGCGCTGCGCGCTGACTCGGCCACCGAGCGCTCCAGGTCCTGGTAACGGGCCTCCTGTTCAAGAACCCGCTGCCGCATTGCCTCCATCTCCCTGCTTTGCGCGCTGACCTGCTGCTCCAGCGCTTTAATGCGCTGGGTTATTCCCTTGCGTGCGGGCACGCTTTGCGCCTGTGCCATGGCGCTTGAAAGGGCTATGACCGAACCAGCAACCAGCACCCAGGGTCTGGGTGAATTGTGCGTTTTCATGCAACTACTCCCTAAAGCGCTGCAACGGCGTTTCTGGTTTCTGTTGTGCCAACAGTGGCGGTAAACACCGCGCAAGATTAGTGGCACGGCCTATCAGTCGGCAAGCACCACTCTGCAAGCAGAAGTAAGTTTGAGCGCATGACCTCATACCAGCATCACCGCACGTTAGCGAGACTGAGGCGGGGTCAGCAACGGCTCCGCACATGTTTCGCAATGCCTGTTTCGGCGGATGAAACCGGGCCTCGAACCCCTCGCAGAGCCCATCCAATCACCCCAGCGTCACAGCACTGAGACACCAGTTCCGAGGCAAACACAGGGCGGTCTTCAATTAAATCAACTGCGGCCGCAAAAGTCGTCACACCGAAAACGCTGTGGAGGCCGTGCAAGCGTCAACCTCCCGTGACACTTTGCGCGGAACCAACTGTCTTGCATCGCTGCTGCGGTGTCTACATGGCACCTTGAACCGCTGCGCATCCTGCACAGAGTACCCGCTGCGATAGGCATTCATGCGGCTGGCACTGAAGTTGCTGAACATCGTCCGAATTGCGTTCGCGCAGCTCAACCCTTGACCTTGTTTCATTCCACCGTAGGAGGATTTATGAAGAAGACACTTGTGGCCTCGGCCATGGCAATTGCGTTCGTTTCCGCATGGGCAAACCCGACCAACAACGGTTCCGAAGGTACTACTGGCGCAATGACCGGAAACCAATCTGCGACGGCCAACTCAACGCAAGGCGGCAATGCGCCGCAGGCTAACGAGAACTCCACTGCAACGCAAAACAACTCGGATCAAGCCAACAATAAGAGCACAACCACCACGAACAGTTCGAACAACTCGGACCAGGCCAACAACAAAAGCACCAACAACAATTCCGACAACAGCACTAACCGGAATTCCGGCGCGGCGGCTGCCAGTGCGGCACGGTCGGCCTCCATCAACAACGGCTCCACTGGCACGTTTACCAATGCTTTCAATGTGTCTACAGCCACTGCCACCAGCAACCTCAGCGGCACGGTTACGGGCAACCAGGTACATGACATTGGCAACAGCGCCTACAACACCGGCAATGCCAATGGCGGCAAAGGCTATGGCGGCGAGGGCGGCAAAAGCTATGGTGGCACCGCCAGCGGCATGGGCACAGGTGGCGCTGGCGCCGGGGGTCAAGGAGCCATGGGCTCTACAGGCGGCAACGCATCCAACGGCAACGCCACCAATGGCAGCGCCAGCAACGGCAGCGCCACTGCCGGCGATGGTGGCAAGGGCTACGGCGGGCGTGCCGATGGCGGCGACAGCGGCGGAACAATCTCCGCCAATGGCAGCGGCAGCGGCAGTGGCGGCGGCAGCGGCCCTGCCAACGGCGGCAGCAACGCAGGCCTGGGCAGTGCAGGTGACGGCGGAACCGTTGGTGCCGGCGGCGCCTCCACCCCCTCCGGCACGGGCGGCACCGCAACCAACAACAGCGGCGGCAGTACCCGCACGGCAGGTACGGGTACCGGCGGTGCCGGCGGCTCCAGCACCAATGGCAGCGCTAGCAACGGCAGCGCCAGCAACGGATCCAACACCGCCGGCAATGGTGGCGCGGGCGGCAATGGCACGGGCGGCACCGGCGGGTCAGGCAGTGGTGGAACCATCACCGCCCACGGTGGCACGGGTGGCACGGGCATGGGCGGCAGCGGCGGCTCGGGCGGAACGAATACCGTGAGCGCCGGCACCTTCAACATGTCCAACACCATGACCAGCGTTGGCCAGTCGGCTGCGGGCATCATGATCGCCAGCCAGAACAGCGGCATCGCGTCGCTGGTTCAGCAAAGCGTAAATGTGCAGTCCAACCTGGCCGTCGGCAAATAAGCACTGACCCAAAAACCGCGCGGCGCGTGCCTCGTCCATGCACGGTTGCGCGGTACTTATTGCCATCCACCCTGTCCATAGAGGCTCCCCATGACCTCGATTCACTCCCTTCCTGCAGTTCTGGGCCTGTTCACAGCATCCCTCCTGACAGCACATTCAGCAGCACAAGTGCCCGAAGTGCCCATGGCGAGGGACAGCGCACATGCGCCAGCCTCTTTTGCACCCGCACAGTCCGCCTTTGTGGCCACGGCCGTGGACACCGCCACCCTCGACACCTACCGCGGCGGAAGCACTCAGGTGCGCAACGACATGGCTCTCACCGGCACCACCGCTGATAACACGGCCCAGAATGTCAGCACCGGCAATAACGCCATCAGTGCAGGTGCCTTCTCCAACATGAACGGCATTCCCGTCGTGGTACAGAACTCGGGCGCGAACGTGCTGATCCAGAACGCCGTCATCGTGCATGTGCAGATGAACTAACCCAGGTAGCCACCATGCAACTGCCCCTGCTTTTGATCGCGCTGCTTGGCGGGGCCACTGCGGTATCCGCGCAATCGGCTTACTTCCCATCCACGGGTGCCGGGGACGTAACTCTGCCCGTGACCAGCATCAGACAAGCGCGCCTGGCGGGCACGTTGCTCCAGAAATTCGATTTCAGCTGCGGCTCGGCGGCCATCGCTACGCTGCTGACCCACCACTACGGCACACCGATCGACGAGCAGACGGTGTTCACCCAGATGTACGCCCATGGCGACCAGTCCAAGATCCAGCGCGAAGGCTTCTCCTTGCTCGACATGAAGCGCTTTCTGGCCAGCCTCGGCTTCGAGGCCGACGGGTTCCAGCAACCAATCGACAGGCTCCTAGAGGCACGCATTCCTGCCATCGTGCTGGTTAACGAAAACGGCTACCAGCATTTCGTCGTGGTCAAAGGCCTGCAAGGCGACCGCGTTCTAGTGGGCGATCCGGCACAAGGCACGCGCGCTCTTGCGCGCGAGGACTTTGAATCCCTATGGCAAAGCAAACTGCTGTTTGTCATCCACAACCGCATGGATTCCGCACGCTTTAACCTTGCCGCCGAATGGCGTGTGGCACCTCGCGCACCCATTGGCAGCGACATGGCGCGGGCCGGTTTCAGCGGTTTTGCCCTCCAAAAAAACGGGCCGGGAGACTTCTGATGCCCAAGCTGTATTTCCGTGACAAAACGGCCGCACCAGCCATCGCCCGGGAGGCTGCACACCTGAGCCTGCTGGTGACACTGGTATTCAGTGCCCATGCGTCCCCCCCGACTCCAGACAAGCTCTGGATGGCAGTGGGCGACAACACGCTGGACTCGTTGCGTGGCGGCTTCAGCATGGGCGACGGGCTGATGGTGTCGTTCGGCATCTCCCGCGCGGTGTTCATCAATGACGCGCTGATCACCGAAACAACGCTCAACGTTGGCCACATGGAAGACCTCACACCAGCGCATGCCGCCCAGCTGAGCCAGAAGCTGACGACCCTGAGCCTGGTGCAAAACGGCCCGGGCAACACCTTTGCTTCTGGCCCCTCGACCACCACCAGCAGTAGCTCCGGAGCCACTGGCCCCACTGTCACCGACATTGCGGGAAACACCACAGGCACGCTGATACAGAACTCCCTGAACAACCAGCAGATCCGCTACCAGACCATCATCAACGCCAGCAGCAACGGGCTGGGTTTGGTGCGTTCCTCGAACCTGCACAACACACTAGCCGAGGCGATCCAGCAGGGCATTGGTCAGCGTTGATGGTGAGACCAAAAAAGGAATCACGGTTATGACCTTGCCCCTGTTTCGTGTAGTTCTTAACCCACGATTCACGCGGCCTTTCTACGCTGTGCATCGTCCCAGCGCTGCTCGTACTGCATCGGGCTGAGGCAAGTCCAACGAATCACTGAAATTGGTGGTATCGACGCGGTGGGTTGTCATGCTTCCATTGGACCGGCTTGGGGCCTTGTTGTACTCGCGGATGTAACGCATGGGCTTCTTGTCCAACCCCATCGGAGCCACCAACGCTTGATTGCATGCGGACGGGCAAGGGATGCAAAGCGGGCAATTGCTGTTTCCAGGTATAACGCGGCAAACAGGCTGCGGGTGCCGTTGCGTTTCTATTCGAATCCGTGGCTTTCGGCCCGGCCGGGCGCCAAAGGCAGCATGCGGTCCTTGCGGTCGAGCGCCTGGAGACTGCTCCAGTGCGTGGAGCCGTCCTTGGGCTTGTGATTGAGCGTCTTGTTGAGCACGTGGGCCTCCAGCTTGGCCACCGGATGCACGGGCGCGCGACCCGGGTGCAGCGATACCAGCCCGGCCAGACCTTGAAACTCGAACGCCTGCGTCCAGCGCGTGATGAACGCGTCGTTGCAGGAGAGCTTGGCCCGGATGTCAACCCGGCGCTCGCAGTCGGCCCACAGCAGCACGCAGCGCTACCACTGCGTTTGCGGATTACCGCCTCCTATTGACCGCGTTCGTCGGCTGTCAATAGCATTCTGTGCATACGCTCCCATATGGAGCATATACAGCCAATTTCAATGATTCATTGGACTACCCAGCCCCTCCCCCCGGTCAGCCCTTGCGCATCACCACCAGGCCCTTGAGGTATTCGCCCTCAGGAAACTCCAGCGTCATCGGATGGTCGGGCGCGCCGCCCAGGCGCTCCAGGATGTAGCCGTCCACCCCCGCATCGGCGCCCGCCGACGCCACGATCTTGTGAAACAGGTCGGCGCTGATGCCGCCCGAGCACGAGAACGTGAACAGCACACCGCCCGGCGTCAGCAACTGCAGTGCCAGCCGGTTGATGTCCTTGTAGGCCCGCGCGGCGCGGTCGGCATGGGCTGCGGTGGGGGCAAACTTGGGCGGGTCGAGCACGATGGCGTCAAAACGCTGCCCCTCCTTGAGAAACTGGCGCAGCGAGGCGTTCACATCGGCATCCATGAAACTCGCCCGGTTCACGTCAAAGCCATTGAGCGCCACATGCGCCCGTGCGCGCTCCAGCGCCGGGCCGGATGAATCGATCGAGACCACCTGCCCGCCCGGCGCACCGCCTGCCTTCTCGGCAGCAAGCATGCCCGCCAACGCCGCCACGCCAAATCCGCCGGTGTAGCAAAAGCAGTTGAGCACGCGCTGAAACCCCAGGCGCCGCGCATAGTCGGCAAAGCGTTTGCGGCTGTCGCGCTGGTCCAGATAAAAGCCGGTCTTGTGGCCTTCGGCGATGTTGAGGGTGAGCTGCCACTGGTGTTCGTGAATGGTCAGTTCCACCGGTGGCGCCTCGCCCCCGGCCACCGGCCCGCCGCGCAGCCAGCCGGTGGCGGGCTCCAGGCCTTCCAGGGCGCGCACACTGGCGTCCGAGCGTTCATACAGCCGGGTCAGGCCGGTTTCACGCAGCAGCGCATCGGCAATCACCGCCTTCCAGCGCTCGGTGCCGGCACTGGTGAACTGGGCCACCAGCGTGTCGCCATAACGGTCCACGATCAGGCCGGGCAGCCCGTCGGATTCGCCATGCACCAGCCGCACGCCATCGCTTTGCACATCAAACCGGGCTCTGGCAATGATGGATTTTGCGCAAGCAGCGATGAAAAACGGTGCATCAATGCGCTGCACTTCGTCAAAGCTCCACACCCGCGCACGGATGCGCGACGCGGGGCTGAACGCCGCCCAGGCCAGAAACTGCCCCTCGTGCGACTCCACGCGCACCGTCTCGCCGCTGTCGCCGCTGCCTTTGGCGATGGCGCTTTCAAAAATCCAGGGGTGGCGGCGCTGCAGCGAGCGCTCTTTGCCGGGTTTGAGTCGAATCGTTTTCATGAGACGATTGTGCGCGCTCCGCCTTGCTTTGCCGCATGCCTGTCGCCGCAGCAACGGCCTTGGCCAGACGTCAACAGGCAAACACAGCCCCATCACTGAAAACCACCATCGTCGGCACCAGGTCAGCAACCAACGATGCGCCCATGGTTTGGCACTTTTCTCCAGGGCAGTCGCAAGCTCCGCTTTTACATGGACGTCACGATGAAGTCACATACAAGTCGTAACATCCGTCCACATCTTTCACGGCACTTTCCGCATGTCTGAGACTTCCGCGTATCTGAGCGACTTCCGGCCCCGCTTCCGCCAGCCCAGCGCTGCAGACTTGTGCACCCCGGCCCCCTGCATGACCACCGAGTCCACCAACGAAAAGGTGCTGGATGTCTTCACGCAGCACCGCGAACTGATCAGCCTGCCGGTGGTAGAGGGCCGCCAGCCCATCGGCCTGATCAATCGCAACATCTTTCTTTCTCAGATCAGCAAACCATTTCGCCTGGAACTGTATGGCCGCAAGAGCTGCCTCGCCTTCATGGACAAGGAGCCACTGATCGTTGATGCCTCCATGGACATCGAGGCACTGACTTTCAAGGCCGTCGAGTTTGGCGAAAAAGCCTTGTCCGACGGCTTCATCATCACGCGCAACAACGAGTTTGCCGGTGTGGGCAGCGGCCTGCAGCTCATGCGCGCAGTGGCCGAAATTCAGGCCGAGCGCAATCGCCAGATCATGCACAGCAT
>DCVY01000153.1:13873-14057 GCA_002327945.1 Acidovorax delafieldii
CATGGGGTTCCGGGCGCCTTCATGACCCTGATCGCCTCCAGCAGCCTGAGCCAGGCGATCAAGGAAAAGGGGCCGCGCGATCCCGCCTCGTTGCTCGCCAGCGTCAACCGCAGCATCAAGCAGATGCTGGGCCAGGTCGGTGGCCAGGACGGCACACCGGGCTCTGATGATGGCATGGATGCGG
>DCVY01000153.1:14088-16425 GCA_002327945.1 Acidovorax delafieldii
TGGTGGTGGACCTGCCTGCTGGCAGCCTGGTGTTCGTCACCACCGATGGGCTGGTGGACCAGGTGGGTGGCCCGCGCGCCATCGCCTTGGGCAAGCGCCGTCTGTGTGAGCTGTTGCTGGGCCTTGCAAGCAGCACCCCCGCACAGATCAATCGCGATGTACTCGCCGCGTTGCAGGAGTGGCAGGGCGAGCACCATCGCCGCGACGACGTGACGTTTTTCTGTTTTCGTACCTGAAGAGACCTCGAATGATCCGCTCTGCCGTTGCCAAGGAATATGGCACCTTCTTCAACCTGGCGCGGGAGCACCAGGTCATTTTTTACTACGTGGGCTACTTCTCGCAGAACATCGTCGCGGCCATGGCAGAAGCGGTGAAACTGCAGCTGGAGAGTGCGGGCGTGGCCGGCCCGACGCGGCGCAAGCTGTTCTCGTCCTTTATCGAAATGGCACAGAACATCATCCACTACTCGTCCGATGCGCTCACCCCCTCCAGCCAGGACAATGGCGAGCTTCGCCACGGCTCGGTCTGCATCCAGCGCGAGGACGATGGCAGCTATCTGTTGCTGTGTGCAAATCCCGTCCACCCCGAGACTGGCGAAGAGTTGCGCGCCAAACTGGAAACGCTGAGCAGCATGTCGCCCGAAGAAATCAAGCAGGCCTACCGCATGACGCTGCGCGAGGAAACGCCCGAGGGCAGCAAAGGGGCCGGCATGGGCCTGCTCACCATGGCACGTGATGCGCGGGAACCCCTGGAGTTTGATTTTTCCCCGGCCGAAAACGCCAACAGATCCGCAGTCTTCTATCTGAAAGCCTCGATCTGAAGCGCCGGCCCGATAACGAACAGAGATCACCCATGGACAACCTCTACATTGCCCCCACCCCCAGTTCCCCGGAAGTGGACTTTCGATTTGACACCCACACCCTGGGCCTGCGCGGCGAGTCTTACCCCGAGAATGCTGCAGCCTTCTACGGCCAGGTCATCGAGCGCCTGAAGGAATACCTTGGCGCGCTGCAGAACCGCAAGATTGAAGTCAATATCGCTCTGGCGTACTTCAACAGTTCCAGCACCAAGATGCTGTTCAATCTGATTGCGGCCCTTGACGAGGCTGCGCAAGCCGGCAACCACATTGCCCTGAACTGGTACCACGATGAGGAAGACGACACCATTTTCGAATTCGGGCAGGAACTCTGCGAAGACTTTCCGTCCATCGACTTCGTCAGCCATCCGGTGAGGCCCGCCTGAATGGACACAGCCAAGCCAGCGCCAGATATTTTCGCGGCCGAGCACCGGTCGATGCTGGATGCCCGTGCCGCCTACGAGGAGGAAACCCTGGCACAGGGTGGCGCGTGCCACCAGGCGCTGGGCGATCTGCTGGCGGCCTATGAGCGCCTGCTGCGCGAGACGCGCCGCCTGGTGCGCCGCAGCGACCGCGCCGAGCTGGAGATGACCCTGCTCAACCAGCGCCTGCAAGACCTTGCCACAGAACTCGAATACCGCGCCACACACGACCCACTGACGGGCGTTCTCAACCGCGCCGCCATCATTGAGCGCGTCAATCAGCACGCCCAGCAACAAGACCTGGCCCTGATCGTGCTGGACATTGACCATTTCAAACGCGTCAATGACAGCTTTGGCCACCCCGTGGGGGACACCGTCATTTTGGGTGTCGTTGATTGCCTCAAGACCACGGTGCCCCCCAGCGCCCACATCGGCCGCGTCGGCGGGGAAGAATTCACCGTGCTCCTGCCGCAGCGCGAAGCGCAAGCGTCAGAGCAGGTTGCACAGGCCATGCGCAAGACCATCGAGAACCGCCAATTCAACCTCCCCGATGGCAGCCGGATCACCGCCAGCTTCGGCGTGAGCCATTTGCCGCGCGGCGGCTGCTTCGATGACGCCTACGGTCTGGCCGACGAAGCCTTGTACGCCGCAAAACGCGGCGGCCGCAACCAGGTGGTGCGTGCTGCCGGCTCTGTGCTCCACCCGATTGCTTGCAGCCATTGATGCACAGCAAAGATGTGACGCCAGCCGCCACCGCAAGCGTTTTGCGTGGCGCAAGCCAGCGGCCGCCAGCATGGCGGGTGCTGGTGATCGACGACGACCCCGAGGTGCATGACTGCATTCGTGGCGCGCTCGCAGGTCTGAGGCTGTTCGACCGGCCGCTGGAACTCTTGCATTGCACGCATGGCGATAACGCACGCGCGCTGCTGCTGGGCGGGCACGACCTGGCAGTGGTGATGGTGGACCTGGTATCGCAGCACGCGGGCGGCGGCCTGGCCTTGGTCGATTTCATTCGCCACACTGCCAGCCTGCGCAATACGCGCCTTGTGTTGCGCACGG
>DCVY01000153.1:16512-24569 GCA_002327945.1 Acidovorax delafieldii
TGCGCACCTTCGCCACGGGCGTCATCACCCAGCTCGCAGCCTTGCTGGGTGTGGCCGGACAAGCACTGGCCTGTGTTCAGGACACCACGGCAGTCCCATCCGGCACCTACCGCGTGCAAGCCGCCACGGGACGTTTCGTCGGCCTGCTGGACTTGCCCATGGCCGCGCTGCCTGATTCAAACATGCTGCACCTGCTGCACCGTGCCCTCAGCGTACGGGGCAAGGCTCTCAATGGCGCCCCCCTGTCGTCGGCTGCGCCCGGTGTGCCGCCACCGCCCCACTGTTGCGGCGACAACGTCTATGGCGATGACCGCGGACTGGCCCTGTACATCGGCTGCCCCGGCGACCAGGACATGGTGGTGTTCATCGAACTTGCGCACCCATTGACAGCCACCGACCGGCAGTTGCTCGACTTCTTCTGCGTCAGTTTCAGTACCGTGCTACGCAACCGGGGGCTGCTGGAGCGCCTGCACCGGTCTGCCTATTCCGACCCGCTGGTCTCGCTGCCCAACCGGGCCTGCTTTATTGAGAAGGTGGGCGAATGCATGCAACGCGGCATGGACGGCCTGATGCTGGCCCTGGTCGATATTGACGACTTCAGCGCCACCAACGAAATGATGGGGCACCGCTTCGGCGATCGCCTGCTCGATGCCGTTGCGCAGCGCCTGGCCAAAGTCCTGCCCGACGGGGTGATGCTGGCCCGTGTGGGGCCCGACACCTTTGGCATCCTGGGACCGGTGCACATGGTGCTGCCACAACAGCTGCTGGACTGCATGCGCGACCCGCTGACCATCAACGACATGCCCCACAAGGTATCAATGACCTGTGGGTATGTGCTGCTGCCCCAGGACGCAAGGACGGGCGACGACCTCGTCAAAGACGCAACCATCGCCCTCAAGCGTGCCAAGCGCGACCACCGCGGTCAGCAACTGCAGTATGCGGCCCACATGGGAACAGAAGCGAAGAACCGCGCAGTGCTGCTCTCGGAACTGCGCGCGGCCATTGAAAACGCCCAGCTGTTTCTGGTTTACCAGCCGCAGGTCGATCTCGACACCGGCGAACCCATCGGCCTGGAAGCCTTGCTGCGCTGGCGCACTGCCGACGGCCGCCTGGTGCCTCCGGATCAATTCATCCCCGTGGCCGAACATTCGGGCCTGATCCTGCCCCTGGGCCAGTGGGCGCTCGAAACAGCCTGCCAGACCCTGCGCGAACTGCAAACTGCCGGGCTGGCGCCTGCGCGCATGGCGGTCAACGTCTCCGTGGTGCAGCTGCGCGACCCTGGCTTCCTCGACATGGTGCGCGCAGCCCTGTCGGCCAGCGGACTGGCGGGGCACCACCTGGAACTGGAGATCACGGAATCCGTGGTGGTCTTGCCCACACAGCTGCTGCAGTCCACGCTCAATGCCCTGCGCGCCCACGGCGTCACGATCGCCATTGACGACTTCGGCACGGGCTACTCATCGCTGAGTTACCTGGAACGGCTGCCGCTGGACCGCATCAAGATCGACCGCACTTTCGTGCAGCACCTGGAGGCCCCGCAGGGAGGACGCGTGGCTGAAATGGTGGTGCAGCTGGGGCGCAAGCTGGGACTGCAGGTGCTGGCCGAGGGCATCGAGAACGCTGCGGCCTGGCGGGCGCTGCAGGCCATGGGTTGCCACCACGGGCAGGGCTACCACATCGCCTACCCCATGGAAAAAGCCGCCCTGTTGCACTGGCTGGCGCAATCCTGAAAAGATCGCTGGCAGGCGCCGGCAGCGAGATGCTGCAATTGCCGGGGCTCACGCGCCCCCAGGCTTTCTGCGCGCGCGCGGGTGCGCCGCGTCATACACCTTGGCCAGATGCTGGAAATCGAGCCGCGTATAAACCTGCGTGGTGGTGATGTTGGCGTGGCCCAGCAGCTCCTGCACGGCGCGCAGGTCGCCACTGCTTTGCAGCAGGTGGCTGGCAAACGAGTGGCGCAGCATGTGCGGGTGCACCGGCGTGCTCAGCCCCGCCTGCTGGCTGCGCTGGCGCAGGCGCAGCCAGATCGACTGGGCCGTGAGCCGCTTGCCGCGCTGGCCCACAAACAATGCCCCGTCAAGCCGCGCAGAGCCCGCGGTGCCAAACGGCGCAGCGCGCAGCGCCAGCCAGGCCTGCAGCGCTGCCGTGGCGGCGCGGCCCACGGGCACGCTGCGGCGCTTGCTGCCCTTGCCGAACACATGGGCCTCGCCGGCCTGCAGATCGACCCAGCCGCGGCCCTGGCGCTGGGTATCGGCGCCAGGCACGGCGTCCAGCCCCACCAGCTCGCCCACGCGCAGGCCGCAGCCATACAGCAGCTCGACCATGGCCGCGTCGCGCGCCTGCAGCCAGGGGTCGGTGCCGGCAGGCTCAAACTCGGCCAGGCGCACAGCATCGTCCACGCCCAGCGCCTTGGGCAGGGGCTTGGGCGCCTTGGGCGCGCGCACGTCCTGCACCGGGTTGTGGGCCATCAGCCCCTGCCGCCCGGCCCAGGTGAAAAAGCCGCGCCAGCCCGACAGGATGAGCGCAATGCCCCGCCCGCTGCGCCCGGCGCTGTGCATCTGGGCCACAAAGCGGCGGATGTGCGCGCTCGTGAGCTGCAGCAGCGGCAGGTTCACGCCCGCAGCAAACTGCGCCAGCTTTTCCAGGTCCAGCGCGTACAGCGTGAGCGTGCGCGCGGCCAGGCGTTTTTCCACGCGCGCATGCTCCAGGTAGCGCAGCACCACGGGATCGGCGGCCACAGCCACTGGCGCAAGCGGGCCGCGCGCTGGCATGGTGTCAGCGCAAACGCATCAATGCCGCGCTGGCCAGCGCGGCCATGCGCGACAGGAAGTCGGTGCCCATGGTGGCGTCAAAGCGGTGCGGGTCGGGCGAGCCCAGCACCAGCAGGCCAAACGCCGGCGTGGCGCTGTCCACGGCGCCTTCGCGCAGCGGCAGCAGGGCCAGGGACTGGGCCGCCGCGCCATCCGTCTGTGCCAGCCAGGCCGCAGGCTCAAACCCCAGGTTGGGGCCGCAGAACGGCATGGTCAGCGAGGTGGCGAAGGCCCTGGCGTCTTCGCTGGCACCCAGAGCGAAGTCGGCGTCGATGTAGGGCCCTGCCACCCCCCAGACCCGCACAGTGGCCTGCGGCACATCGAACAGGGTGCGCACGCCGTCCACCACGACCTGGGGCAGGTCCATGGGGTCGCGCACTTGCAGCAGGGCGCTGGTCCAGTGGTCCACCTTGGAGGCGATGGCGGCATTCTCATGGCTGTGGCGCACCATTTCCATGATGCGCTGCTCCAGCCCCTTGATCTTCTCGCGCAGCATTTCGGCCTGGCGCTCCTGCAGGCTCACGGCGCGGGTGCCATGCGGGCTGGTGATCTGCACGCTGGCCAGCACCTGGGCATGGCGCTCGAAAAATCCGGGCGTCTGGGTTAGGAACTCGGCGATGTCGTCTTCGGTGATCGGTGAAAGAGGGGAGCTGGTGGTCATGGCGTGTCAGGGAGTTCGATCTGGCCTTCAAAAACTGGGGTGGCCGGACCGGTCATGAAAACGGAGTCGGCCGCCTGGCCGCTCCAGGCAATGGTGAGCAGGCCGCCGCGGGTGTGCACATCCACCTGCGCATCGAGCAGCCCCAGGCGAATGCCCGCTGCCACGGCGGCGCAGGCACCGGAGCCGCACGCCAGGGTTTCGCCCGCGCCGCGCTCGAACACGCGCAGGCGCACATGGCTGCGGTCCACGATCTGCAGGAACCCCGCGTTCACCCGCCGCGGAAAACGCGGATGCGATTCGATCAGCGGGCCGGTCTGCTGCACCGGCGCAGTGTCCACGTCTGCCACCAGCTGCACGGCGTGCGGATTGCCCATGGACACCACCGCCACCCAAACAGGAGCCTCTTGCGCAGAGCCAGCAAGTGGCAGCGGCCATGTTTGCCCCGAACCCTGCGCCACCGGCGTGAGGCCGGACGCATCAAAGGGCACCAGCGCCGCGTCGAACACCGGACGGCCCATGTCCACCGTCACCCGGCCATCGGGATTGAGCCGGGGAGCAATCACGCCGGCCAGCGTCTGCACGCGGATGGTGTCCTTCTGCGTCAAGCCCTTGTCGTGCACATAGCGCGCAAAGCAGCGCGCGCCATTGCCGCACTGCTCCACCTCGCCGCCATCGGCGTTGTGGATCACGTATTCGAAGTCAATGCCCTCGCCCGGCGAGGGGCGCACGGTGAGGATCTGGTCAGCACCCACGCCAAAGTGGCGATCGGCCAGCATGCGGTAATGCGCCGGCGTCAGGCCCAGGCGGCCCTGGGTTTCGTCGAGCACCACGAAATCGTTGCCCGCGCCCTGCATTTTGGTGAAGCGAATCTGCATGGGCCGGATTATCGTCGGTGGGCTGCCCACCCGCCCAACCAGATCGCCGACATCCTTGGCACCCACCGCCCGGATGGCAAGCCTTTTTCGAGCGGGCACCTTCCGGACAGACACGGGGATACATACAGGGACACACACAGGGATACACGCGGCCAACAAAGCAAGCCGCGCTCTGCCGATAATGCACGCATGCCCCGCACCACCCAACAACTGCACCCCCATCGCGAACCCGCTGCCACCCGCCCTGCCGCCACTGTGCTGCTGCTGCGCGATGCACCCGAGCGTGGTGGCCTGGAAGTCCTCATGACCCGGCGTTCGGCCGCGGCCAGCTTTGCGCCCGGCGCGTATGTCTTCCCCGGTGGCGGCATCGACGCGCTGGATGCGCAATCGCACGCCGCTGCCGACCGCCGCCCCGCGCAAGACGACCTGCACCTCACGCAGGCCATTGCCGCCATCCGCGAGAGCTTTGAAGAGCTGGGCGTGCTGCTGGCGCGCCATGCCGATGGCCCCCGCCAAGGTGGCATGGCCGATGCGCAGGACATTGCCGCCATCGACCGCCACCAGCCCTTTGTCGCGCAATGCACCGCACGCGGTCTGCGCCTGGCTGCCGACAATGTGTACCTGCTGGCCCACTGGACGACCGATCGCGACCTGGCGCGCCGCTTCGACGTGCCGTTTCTCGTGGCCCGCATGCCCGAGGGCCAGGAGCCCGTGGCCGACGAGACCGAGCAGTTCGAGCCCGTGTGGGTGCGCCCGGCCGACGCGCTGGCGCGGCACGAAGCGGGCCAGTTCTTCATGATCTTCCCCACCATCCGCACGCTGCAGCGGCTGGCAAAGTTTGGCAGCACCCAGGCCGTGCTGGATGCCGTGGCCCATGAAAAGCCCCTGTGGGTGAGCTGCCCGCGCGCCGGCCTGCTGGGCGGCAAGGAAGCGCGCTACATGGAGGACGAAACACCGTTTGGCGAGCTGGCGCTGGTGTGCCCCGACGGGCAGATCGTGCACCCGCTCGACTGGCAGACCGAGCGGCCCGTGCCGCTGCTGAAAAACGTGCAGCGCCTGACCGCCCCCAACCCCGGCGTGATGACCGGCCCCGGCACCAACAGCTACCTGCTGGGCGACCCGGCCACGGGCTACATCGCCATCGACCCCGGCCCGGCCGATGCCGAGCACCTGGACAAGCTCTGGCGCGCCGCCGGGGGCGACATCCGCATGATCGTGTGCACCCACTCGCACCCCGACCACTCGCCGGGCGCCGCGCCGCTGCAGACCCTTTGCGTGCAGGCGGGCAAAACCAGGCCGCCGATTCTGGGCCTGCCCTCAGCCCCCACCGCGCGCGCGGCCAGCGCCTTCACGCCAGACAAATCGCTACAAAACAATGAGCTGCTGGTGCTTTCAGGACACGCGCCGGAAGGCAGCATCACCCACACCCTGCAGGTGATCCACACCCCCGGCCACGCGGCCAACCACCTGTGCCTGCTGCTGCAGGAAGACGGCCTGCTGTTCAGCGGCGACCACATCCTGAACGGCAGCACCACGGTGATCGACCCGCCCGACGGCAACATGGCCGACTACCTGGATTCGCTCGACCGGCTCGATGCGGCGTGCACGGCGCACGGCGTGGAGTTCATCCTGCCCGCCCATGGCCATGTGCTCAGTGATGCGCGCGGCGCTGTCGCCCGCCTCAAGGCCCACCGCCTGGCGCGCGAGGCCAAGGTGCTGGCCGCCATGCAGGCACTGCCCGATGGCGACATGGAAGACTGGGTGCGCCACGCCTACGACGACGTTCCGCCGCGCATGTGGCCGGTGGCCCAGCGCTCGCTGCTGGCGCATGTGCAGCGGATTCGCGCACTGCAGCCCGGGAATAACTGACCCCCTGAGGCGCTCTGCGCGCCTTCCCCCAGGGGACGCCACCGGTGGCCCGGCAAAGCCGGCTCCACGGTGGCACTGGCGTGAAGGCAGCGCCAGTTTCAGAAAGCTCCGCCGACAATCAGGCTGCTGCACCATCGAACCGCATCCGGCGAATGCTCACCTTATTTCCCATATGACCGACAAGAACCCTGACCCCAGCCACATCCGCCTGGCCAAACGCGTGGCCGAGCAACTGAACTGCGCGCGCAGCACGGCCGAGCAATTCATCGAAGGCGGCTTTGTCAGCGTGGACGGCCAGGTGGTGCAAGCCCCCGGCGCGCGCGTGCGCCCTGACCAGGCGGTGACCGTGGCGCAAGACGCCAGCCTGCTGGAACTGACACCCGTCACGCTGCTGCTGCACAAGCCCGCCGGTTTCGAAGCCGGGCTGGGCCAGCCCGCCCAGGGTGGCTGCGCGCCCCACAGCAGCCAAGGCAGCCGCAGCCAGGGTGCGCCGCAGGCCGTCACGCTGCTCGGCGCCGCATCGCACCTGGCCGAAGACGCCTCGGGCATCCGCGTGCTGCAGCGCCATTTCAGGCAGCTCGAATGCTTCACGCCCTTGCCCACCGCGGCCAGCGGCCTGGTGGTTTACACCCAGGACAAGCGCATCGCGCGCAAGCTGGCCGAAGACATCGAATCGCTGGAGCAGGAATGCATCGTCGAAGTGAAGGGCGAGATTGCGCCCAACGGCCTGCAGCGGCTGTGTCACGGCCTCAGCTTCAACGGCCGCCCGCTGCCGCCCATCAAGGTGAGCTGGCAAAGCGAGACCAAACTGCGCTTTGCCTTGAAGGGCATCCGCCCCGGTCAGATTCCGGCCATGTGCGAGGCCGTGGGCCTCTCGGTGGTGGCCCTCAAGCGCATCCGCATCGGCCGGGTGCCCCTGGCCAAGGTGCCCGAAGGGCAGTGGCGTTATTTGCAGCCGTGGGAGCGGTTCTAGGGATGAACGCTATTAACACAATAGCTGTCAGCGATTTGCGGATAAGCGCCAGCACCTGTTTTCATAAAAAATTGTGAAGCGCGCCGATAAGCCGGATTCTGTGCACCGCTGACCCTCTTGCAAGGGCCAGCGGCGTGACCGCCATTACTCTGGGCCGGGTGTCACCACCACGGCTCGATGCTACCTACCCGCCAGCTCTCCCCGCGAAACCACAGGGTCGAGAGAGGTCGCCCTGCTCCCGTGGCTGGCCTACTTGGTATTGCTGCGCGTAGAGATTGCCCGTTTCACCCAGATCGCGTTCCGCGCCCTGGGCGGCTATGGGGCTTCAGGCTTGCGCCTGAGCGTCTGGCTTGCGCCAGCCGTTGCCAGCTTGCGCTGGCACCCCATAGAACACCCCTGGTGGCTGAAATCGACCTGACTCGTCTCTGTTGCTCTGATCCTCACCTCACGGTGGGCAGCCGTTAGCTGCTACGCTGTTCTGTGCAGTCCGGACGTTCCTCCAGTGCCTGGTTTCCCAGATTGCACCAGCGGCGGTCTGGCGCGCTTCACGGGGCGATTATCCCCCGTTCGGCATATGCATAGGGTCTAAATGAGCGATCAACTGGGTCAGAATGCGCGGGCAACCCCTCTTTTTTCAGGAGACCTCCCATGAAAACCGACAACGTCCTGCAAACCATCGGCAACACCCCGCATGTGCGCATCAACCGCCTGTTTGGCCCGGGCACCAACGTGTGGATCAAATCCGAGCGCAGCAACCCCGGCGGCTCCATCAAGGACCGCATCGCGCTGGCCATGGTGGAAGACGCCGAAAAATCCGGTGCCCTGGAACCCGGTGGCACCATCATCGAGCCCACCTCGGGCAACACCGG
>DCVY01000153.1:24625-30205 GCA_002327945.1 Acidovorax delafieldii
CAGTTCGAGAACCCGTCCAACATTGACGTGCATGTGCGCACCACGGCACAAGAAATTTTGGCCGACTTCCCTGACGGGCTGGACGCGCTGATCACCGGCGTGGGCACCGGCGGGCACCTCACGGGCGTGGCGCGCGTGCTGAAAGCGAAGTTTCCGCAGCTGAAAGTGTTTGCCGTGGAGCCCACGCAATCGCCCGTCATCAGCGGCGGCCAGCCCGCGCCGCACCCCATCCAGGGCATAGGCGCGGGCTTCATTCCGAAAAACCTGGACACCAGCTTGCTCGACGGCGTGATCCAGGTCGATGCCGAACCCGCCCGCGAATACGCGCGCCGCAGCGCCCGCGAGGAAGGCATGCTGGTGGGCATTTCGTCCGGCGCCACGCTGGCCGCCATCGCGCAAAAGCTGCCCGAGCTGCCCGCGGGCAGCCGCGTGCTGGGCTTCAACTACGACACGGGCGAGCGCTATCTGTCGGTGGAAGGCTTTTTGCCCACGGCCTGACACCGCGGGTCTGGCCTGGAGAGCCCACCTCCCGCGAGGGAGCCGCGCATGAGCATTCGCCGAGAGACCTCCCATGACCCACCTGCCCCGACGGCACCCAAGCCCACCACCGGCGCCAGGCCCTGCGCTCCCGGAGGCTTACTGGAGCCTGCCAGCGAAAGCCCTCATGGCACGGCTGGGATCGGGCCCCGGTGGGTTGACCCTCGGCGCCGCCGCCGCGCGCCGAAAACGCACCGGTTCGAACGAACTCGTGGCGCGACGGCAGGCGGGTGCGCTTGGGCTGCTCGTGAACCAGTTCAAGAACCCGCTGGTGCTGATCCTGATCGCCGCATCGGTCATCTCGCTGATCGCGGCGGAATGGATCGACGCCGGCGTGGTGCTGGCCATCGTGCTGGGCAGCACCCTCCTGGGCTTCGCGCAGGAATACATCGCCGGCAACGCCATCGAAAAGCTGCGCACGCAGGTCACGCTCCGCTGCTGCGTTCTGCGTGACGGGCTGCCCGGCAGTCTGCCTTCGTTCCAGATCGTTCCAGGCGACGTGGTGCTGCTGTCTGCGGGCAGCCTGGTTCCCGCCGATGGCATCGTGCTGGAAGCCAAGGACTTCTTCATCAACCAGGCCGTGCTCACCGGCGAGACCTTCCCGGTCGAGAAAAAGCCCGGCGTGGCCTCCGAAAATGCCAGCCTGGCGGAACGCAGCAATTGCGTGTTCATGGGCACCAGCGTCAGCAGCGGCACGGCCCGCGTGCTGATCGCACGCACGGGCAAGGCAACGTTCTTCGGACAGATCGCGGACAAACTGGCCCTGCGCCCGCCCATGACGGAATTCGAGCGCGGCATCCAGCGCTTTGGCTACTTGCTCACGCGCATCATGCTGGTGATGGTGGTGGTGGTGCTGGCCACCAACATCTTCATGGCCAAGCCGCCCATCGACTCGCTGCTGTTCGCCCTGGCACTGGCCGTGGGCCTGACGCCGGAGCTGCTGCCCGCCATCGTCAGCATCACGCTGTCGCATGGCGCCAAGCGCATGGCCCGGCTGGGCGTGATCGTGCGCCGGCTCAACGCCATCGAAAACCTCGGTAGCATGGATGTGCTGTGCACGGACAAGACCGGCACCCTGACGGCAGGCGTGGTGGCGCTCGACGGCGCCGTCGATACACAGGGGCAGCCCAGCCCGGAGGTTTTGCGCCTGGCCGGCATCAACGCGCTGCACCAGTCCGGCCTGGCCAACCTGCTCGATGATGCCATTGGGGTCGCGCTGCGCGAGGCCGGCATGGACATCGGCGCAGTGCACAAAGTGGACGAGATCCCCTACGACTTCGTGCGCAAATGCCTGTCGGTGGTGGTTGCCGATACCACTGGCGCATGCACCCTGGTCACCAAGGGCGCCCTCGACAAGGTGCTCGCGCTGTGCACCAGCGCGGGGCCGCAATCAGCCCCGCTCGACGCGCAGCTTCGCGCGCGCATCGATGCACTTTTCCAGGCCTGGAGCGACCAGGGCTACCGCGTGCTCGGCGTGGCCTCGCGGGCCGTCGCGGCACGCGCTGGCCCCTATGCGCGCGACGACGAGCAGGGGCTGAACCTTGCCGGCTTCCTGCTCTTCATGGACCCGCCCAAGCAGGATGCGCGCCAGACGCTGGACGACCTGGCGCGGCGCGGCGTGCAGCTCAAGATCATCACCGGGGACAACCTCCAGGTGGCCCGGCATGTGGCCGCGTCGGTCAACCTGCCGGCCACGCACACCATGACCGGCCGAGATCTCAACGACATGGGCGACGAAGCGCTGATGCACGCCGCCGGTCAGACCACCGTGTTCGCGGAGGTTGACCCGAACCAGAAGGAGCGCATCATCCTCGCGCTGCAGAAGACCGGCCACGTGGTCGGCTACATGGGCGACGGCATCAACGACGCCCTGGCCCTGCACGCGGCCGACGTGGGCATCTCGGTGGACACAGCGGTGGACGTAGCCAAGGACGCGGCGGACTTCGTGCTGCTGCGCAAGGACCTGGGCATCCTGCGCCAGGGCATCGACGAAGGCCGCATGACTTTCGCCAACACCCTCAAGTACATCCTCACCACGATCAGCGCGAATTTCGGCAATATGTTCAGCATGGCCGTGGCCTCGGTGTTCCTGCCCTTCCTGCCGCTGCTGGCCTCGCAAATCCTGCTCAACAACTTTCTGTCCGACATCCCCGCCACCACGATCGCCAGCGACCGGGTGGACCCGGAATGGGTGGACAAGCCGCGCCGCTGGGACACGGTCTTCATCCGCGACTTCATGGTGCTGTTCGGCCTGCTCAGCTCCGTGTTCGATCTGCTGACCTTCGGCGCGCTGCTGTGGATCTTCCAGGCCGCGGCGCCAGAGTTCCGCACCGGCTGGTTCATCGAATCGCTCATGACGGAGCTGGTGATCGCGCTGGTCGTGCGCACCCGACGCCCGTTCTACCGCAGCCGCCCCGGAAAGCCACTTCTCTACAGCACGGTGGCCGTGATGGCCTTCGCGCTCGTGCTGCCCTACCTTCCCTGGGGCACCGCCTTCGGCTTCGCACCCCTGCCGGCTCCGCTGATGCTCGGCATGATCGGGCTGACGCTGGTCTATGTACTGGCCGTCGAGGCCGCGAAGAAATGGTTTTACACGCGCGGAGCCCACGCCGAACGGTGACCGGTGACCGGTGACCGGNNAGGGTGCAGCCGCGCCCGTGTTTGCCACATTGCTCCATGCCATGTACCGTGTCACCACGGTGGCCCGGCATCCTTTGGCACCACGGCACCGAAAAGCCCCTCATGCCGACCCACCAGAACCCTCGTGACAAGCCGCTTCCGCACACCGGCAAGGTTCAGAACGACACCAGCAAAATGGGCGAACAGCACGCCACGCCATTGAACCTAAAACCGGCAGTTGACCGCTTTGTATCCCTTCGCAAGCCGCATGAAATCTATCGTTGATGGCTTCGATGGCGTTCACCCTTTGGGTGAGGGCGCCAGGATAATTCGCGCCGAATCAACAGGATGACAGCTTGCGCGCCAGGTTGCAACCAGGTGTGCGCGGTACGCGCTCGGTAAAATCCGGGCACTCCCTTGTTTTCCTGCCCGATCACCACGGGCCCGCAAGACCATGATCCGCATCTCTGAAATCCGGCTGCCGCTGGCCGCGCTGCCGACCGACCCCGAAACCCACCCCGAGGCCGCGCTGCACGCCGCCGCCGCCCAGGCCCTGGGCATCACGCCGGCCGACATCGCCCGCGTCCACGTCTTCAAGCGCAGCTTCGACGCGCGCAAGGCCGACCTGCTGGCGGTCTACATCATCGACGCCACCCTCGCCCAGCCGGCCAGGGAAGCCGCATTGCTGACACAGCACGCCGGCCATCCGCACATCCAGCCCACGCCCGACATGGCCTGGCGCCCCGTGGGCCAGGCCCCGGCCAGCCTGCGCGAGCGCCCGGTGGTGGTGGGCTTCGGACCCTGCGGCATCTTCGCCGCGCTGGTGCTGGCGCAGATGGGGCTGCGACCCATCGTGCTGGAGCGCGGCAAGACGGTGCGCGAGCGCACCAAAGACACCTGGGGCCTGTGGCGCAAGCGCGAACTGAACCCCGAGAGCAATGTGCAGTTTGGCGAAGGCGGCGCGGGCACGTTCAGCGACGGCAAGCTCTACAGCCAGATCAAGGACCCGCGCCATCTGGGCCGCAAGGTGATGGAGGAATTCGTGCAGGCCGGCGCGCCACCCGAGATCCTTTACGTGGCGCACCCGCACATCGGCACCTTCAAGCTCGTGAAGGTGGTCGAGACACTGCGCGAGCAGATCATCGCGCTGGGGGGCGAGGTGCGCTTTGAGCAGCGCGTAACCGACGTGCTCGTCGGGCCGGACGCCGCAGGCCAGCGCCAGCTGCGCGGGCTGCGCGTGCTCGACCAGGCCACGGGCCAGACCCACGAACTGGAAGCCCGCCACGTGGTGATGGCGCTGGGCCACAGCTCGCGCGACACCTTTGCCATGCTGTACGAGCGTGGCGTGCAGATGGAGGCCAAACCGTTTTCCATCGGCTTTCGCATCGAGCACCCGCAGGGCGTGATCGACCGCGCACGCTGGGGCAGGCATGCGGGCCACCCCTTGCTGGGCGCAGCCGACTACAAGCTGGTGCACCACGCTGCCAGCGGCCGGGCGGTGTACAGCTTTTGCATGTGCCCCGGCGGCACGGTGGTGGCCGCCACCAGCGAGCCGGGCCGCGTGGTCACCAACGGCATGAGCCAGTATTCGCGCAACGAGCGCAACGCCAATGCGGGCATGGTGGTGGGCATCGATCCGCGCGACTATCCGCGCGCGCCCGCAGCCTTTGAGGCCGCGCTGGGCGCCACGCACGGCGTCGAGGCCCTGGCCGCCGGCCAGCACCATCCGCTGGCGGGCATCGTGCTGCAACGCCAGCTGGAATCAGGCGCCTACGTGCTCGGCGGCGGCAATTACAACGCGCCCGGCCAGCTGGTGGGTGATTTCATCGCCGGCCGGCCGTCGAAGGAGCTGGGCAGCGTGCAGCCGTCCTACCAACCCGGCGTGACGCTGGGCGATCTGCATGGCGCACTGCCCGGCTATGCCATTGAAGCCATGCGCGAAGCACTGCCGGTGTTCGGCCGCAAGATCAAGGGCTACGACATGCCCGACGCCGTGCTCACCGGCGTGGAGACGCGCACGTCGGCGCCGCTGCGCATCGACCGCGGCGACAACCTGCAAAGCCCCAACACCCCCGGCCTGTACCCGGCCGGCGAAGGAGCAGGCTTCGCCGGGGGCATTCTTTCGGCAGGCGTGGACGGCATCAAGGTGGGCGAGGCCGTGGCACGCAGCCTGCTGTGCGCCAGGGCCTGACGACGACGGCGCAGCAAGGGGCGCAGCCTCTGCTCGGCCGCCCTGCGCAGGGAAAGTTTCACGAAGCGGCAGGAAAATTCCTGCCATCGGCAAAGCCATGGCCGCAGTATTTTTCCTGACATCCGCCAACCTTGCGGGCGCTGCGGCGCAGCACACCTTAGACGCCAAAGCTGCTTCTTGATCCGGCCTTTTGTTGTATCAACTACCGCTCAGCCTAGAAACGGCCGTTGGAT
>DCVY01000214.1 GCA_002327945.1 Acidovorax delafieldii
TCACGGCACCGGCAGGCGCATCCAACGGCCGTTTCTAGGATGATCCCAGAAGGCTGTCGGACTTGAAAATCGTCGGCTGCAAACCGGCCGCAGCGGTCCATTTTTTACCGTCTTTTTGCCCTCTAACCGGGCTATGGGGCTGCAAATCCGGAAAAAACTGTCCTCGCTGGGGCCGATTTTGGTGAAGCCTTCGGTTTTGGCTATCGATGCTCCAAGTCCGACGGTCTCCTGGGTTCAGGAGACCGTGCGGTGCCACGCCCCGCCTTATCGGTGGCGCCCAGGAGCTTGCTCGCCAGTCGCACCAGTTCCAGCCAGGCCAGGCACAGGGCCAGCAGGCCAGCGACCATCGCCATGCCTTGTGCGCCGGGCAGGGCCAGCCCCATCAGTCCGCGCAGCCAGGGAATGCCCAGCATCGCCGCCAGCAGAATGCCCACGGCAGTGACCATGCGCCACAGCCAGGGGTTGGGGTCGGTCACGCCCCACAGCGCCGGGCGCGACAGGTCGCGGTTGGCCAGAATCAGTAGCAGAACGCCCAGCACCAGCGTGCTGAACACCACGGCACGGCCCTGGTCGGGGTGCCCTCCCTGGTGCACCAGCCAGGCCAGGCCGGCCAGCAGCGCGGCGGCCAGGCCCAGGCCTTGCAGCACCGACCATAGCAGCGGTACGAAGGCAAACGGCGAGTCGGACACCGGGCGCGGCGCACGTTCCATGGTGTCGCTGTCTTCGGCTTCGGCCTCGAAGACGATGGAGCAGGCCGGATCGATCAGCAGCTCCAGCAGCACGATGTGCACCGGCAGCAGCAGCACCGGCCAGTGCAGCAGCGTGGGCACCATGGCCAGCGCAATGATGGGCACATGCACGGCAAACACAAAGCGCGTGGCCTTGCGGATGTTGCCGTCGATGCGCCGGCCCTGGCGGATGGCGGCGACGATGCGGGCGAAGCTGTCGTCCAGCAACACCAGCGCGGCCGCCTCGCGCGCCACGTCGGTGCCCCGCTCGCCCATGGCAATGCCCACATCGGCGGCCTTGAGGGCGGGGGCGTCGTTCACGCCGTCACCGGTCATGGCCACCACCTCGCCCGATGCGCGCAGCAGTTGCACCAGGCGCAGCTTGTGCCGCGGCTGCAGGCGTGCGCACAGGTCCACATGGCGCAGGCGCTCGCGCAGGGCGGCATCGTCGAGCGCCTCCAGTTCAGCGCCGGTGATGATTTCGGGTCGCTCCGACAGGCCCACTTGCCGGGCAATGGCGCGGGCCGTGGCGGGGTGGTCGCCGGTCATCATGATCACGCGCACGCCCGCGCGCCGGCATTCGGCCAGCGCGGCGGGCACCTCCGGGCGCGGCGGGTCGGCCAGCGCCACCAGACCCAGAAAATCAAAGTCCAAGTCGTGCTGGCTCTGCGGCCAGGGCGGGCTCTGGCCGGGCGCCGGGGCCGCACCCTTCCAGCGACCGCGCGCCACACCGAGCACGCGCAGGCCGCGCTCGGCCATGGCCTCCACCTGGCGGCGGATGGCATCGCGCCGCGCGGCATCGAGGTGGCACAGGTCGGACACGGCCTCGGGTGCGCCCTTGGTGGCCAGCAGGTGCACGTCAGGCTCGTCGCTGGCGAACACGCGCGTCATGGCCAAGATCTCGCCCGAGAGGGCGTATTCGAACTCCGGCTCGCGCCCATCGTGCACATGCTCGGTGCCTTGCAGCCACTGGTGGCCAAATTGCTGGATGGCCTTTTCCATGGGGTCGAACGGGTCGCCCGGCGTGGCCAGCATGGCGAACTCGGCTAGCAGGTGAAAGTGCTCGGGCAATTGGCTGGCGCCTTCGGGGTGGAAATGCTGGTCGGCGGTGGCCAACTCGGCAACGGCCATGCGGTTCATGGTGAGTGTGCCCGTCTTGTCCACGGCAAGCATGGTGATGGAGCCCAGCGCCTCGACCGCAGTGACGCGCCGCGTCAGTACTTTCTGGTGCGAGATGCGCCACGCACCCAGCGCCAAAAATACGGTCAGGATGACCGGAATCTCCTCAGGCAGGATGGCCATGGCCAGTGCAATGCCCGACAGCAGGCTCTCCAGCAGAGGCTGCCCATTCCACCACCAGCCCAGCAGCACCTGGGCCAGCGCCAGCACCACCGCGCCAATACCCAGGGTGCGCACCAGCCGGCGCGAGCCTTGCTGGAGCGCCGAGGGCGGCTCCACCGTAGCGGCCAGATCGGCGCCGATGCGCCCCACGGCCGTGTGGGCCGCCGTGGCATAGACCTCGGCCATCCCCACGCCCCGCGTGACCACGGTGCTGGCAAACAGGCCCGGCGTGCCGTCGCCGCCCGGTGCCGGGGCCTGCATCGTCTGCGTGCTTTCTGCGGCTACGGGCAGCTTGGTCACGGGCACGGCTTCGCCGGTGAGCAGGGATTCGTCCACTTCGATCTGGCCGCCGACCAGCAGGGCGTCGGCGGCGATGCGGTCGCCCTCGTGCAGCACCAGCAGGTCGCCACGCACCACTTCGCGCCCGGCGATGCGCTGTTCCTGGCCATCGCGAATCACCAGTGCACGCGGGGCCGACAGGTCGCGCAGAGATTCGAGCGCGCGCTGCGTCTTGCGCTCCTGCGCCAGCGTGATGCCGATGACCACGAACACAAAGCCGAGCAGGAACAGGGCCTCGGCGCGGTCACCCAGCGCCAGGTAGATGCCGCCGGCGGCCAGCAGCATCAGGAACATGGGTTCGGTGACCACGTCGCGCACGATGGCCAGCATGGACTTGGGGGCGCTGCCGGGCAGCAGGTTGGGGCCGTCAGCGCTCAGGCGGCGGACCGCTTTAGCGGTGCTCAGGCCTTGCTGCGTGGGTGCCTCGCGCAGCGGTGTGGCTTGATCGGTTGGCATTGCAATCCTCCTCATGGGCCACTGGTGCCGCGACAGTAGAGCGTGCTGCCAATATAGTGCAAAGGGCAGGGATGCGGCATGACGAGAGGCTTGCCGGGGGAAGTGGTTTGGGGCGAAATGTGGCGCAAGCGCTTGCCTGGAGAGCGCAGGCCGCCATGATCCTCAAACCGGCAGTTGACCGCTTTGTATCCCTTCGCAAGACGCATGCAATCTATCGTGGATGGCTTCGATGGAGTTCACCTT
>DCVY01000001.1:0-1797 GCA_002327945.1 Acidovorax delafieldii
GCGCCGCAGGCTGGGTCGCTGCAGTGCGCAGGGCTCATCGGTTTCTCTGGTTCATGAACACCAGCTTCTCGAACAGGCTCACGTCCTGCTCGTTCTTGAGCAGCGCGCCCACCAGCGGAGGCACGGCCACCTTGTCGTCGGCGCTTTGCAGGGCGGCCAGTGGGATGTCCTCGGCCACCAGCAGTTTGAGCCAGTCGAGCAGTTCGCTGGTGGAGGGTTTCTTTTTCAGGCCGGGCAGGTTGCGCACGTCGTAGAACGTCTTCATCGCCACGCCCAGCAGCTCGCTCTTGAGCGTGGGGAAATGCACATCCACGATCTGGCGCATGGTGTCGGCTTCGGGGAACTTGATGAAGTGAAAGAAGCAGCGGCGCAGGAAGGCGTCGGGCAGCTCTTTTTCGTTGTTGGAAGTGATGAACACCAAGGGACGGTGCTTGGCCTTGATGAGTTCGCGTGTTTCGTAGCAGTAGAACTCCATGCGGTCGATTTCGCGCAGCAGGTCGTTCGGAAACTCGATGTCGGCCTTGTCGATTTCGTCGATCAGCAGCGCCACGGGGCGGTCGGCCATGAAGGCCTGCCACAGCACGCCCTGCACGATGTAGTTGCGGATGTCCTTCACACGCTCGGCGCTGCCCTCGTCATTGAGCTGGCTGTCGCGCAGGCGGCTCACCGCGTCGTATTCATACAGGCCTTGCTGCGCCTTGGTGGTGGACTTGATATGCCACTGCAGCAGCGGCATGCCCAGCGCCTGGGCCACTTCCTCGGCCAGCATGGTCTTGCCGGTGCCGGGCTCTCCCTTGACGAGCAGCGGGCGTTGCAGCGTGATGGCCGCGTTCACGGCGAGCATCAGGTCTTGGGTGGCGACGTAAGTATGGGAGCCTTGAAATTTCATGGACAAAAACACCGGATCGTTGATGGATGGGCTTGACAAGCGCTGGCTATAATCGCCGACTGATCAAAGCCCTGAGCTGAAACTTCACACGATTGTGCGCGCAAAATGAACAAGACGTTGACCACGATATTTGCCCTGGCTGTCGCTTCCGCGACGGCATTGTCCCACGCACAGGAAGCCAAGGGTGATGTCGAAGCCGGCAAGCAGAAAATTGCGATGTGCGTTGGCTGCCACGGCATTCCGGGCTATCAGTCCAGCTTTCCCGAAGTGCACAAGGTGCCCATGATTTCTGGCCAGAGCGGCAAATACATTGCTGCCGCGCTCACCGCCTACAAGAAGGGCGAGCGCAAGCACCCCACCATGCGCGGCATTGCTGATTCGCTGTCAGAGCAGGACATGGCCGATCTGTCGGCCTATTACGAACAACATGGCAAGACCGGCGCCGAAGTGGCTGCCAAGCCAGGCCGCGAACCCAGCATGCAAGCGGCCGAGCTGCTGAAAAAAGGTGCCTGCGTGTCCTGCCACGGCGACAACTTCGCCAAGCCCATCGACCCGTCCTATCCCAAGATTGCTGGCCAGCACAGCGACTACCTGTTCGTGGCACTCAAGTCCTACAAGGTCGAGAAGAGCAACCATGTGGGCCGCAACAACGCCATCATGGGCGGCATCGCCAAGCAGTTCACCAACAATGAGCTCAAGACGCTGGCCGCTTATATTGGCTCGATCGAGGGTGACATGAAAGTGGTGCCCCAGTCGCGCTTCAAGTAAGCCCGGGTAAGCCCTCACCCCCCGACAAGAAAGCCCGCTTCAGCGGGCTTTCTTGCGTGATGTTGCCGGTGCCTGCCCGCCTGTGATGCAGATGGGTGCATAGCGCTCCCACCCAAAGGGTGAACGCCATCGAAGTCATC
>DCVY01000001.1:1849-4389 GCA_002327945.1 Acidovorax delafieldii
GAAAAGACGCTTTTTTATGTGCCAGTTAGCGTGAAACGCTGCACCAGGGTCACAGCCGGATGAGGCCGTCCATGGGGATGCCTCAAAAGCTGGTTTTGGCAATGTCCAGCGCATCCAGCAGCGCCAGCTCATCACCGCCGAGCCGATCCAGGCTGCAGGGGGCCTTGCAGCATCACACTGCCACCATGGCCGCGCGTGTCGTAGCGCAGCACGTTGTGGGTCTGGGCGAAGTGCTGCGCCTGCGCGCCCCACATCTCCAGCGTGGGGCCCAGCGGGTTCGAAAACACCCGCACGGGAGCATCAGCGCGTCCGTCCAGGCGCACGCGAAAGCGCCCGTCGGAGGTGTCGATGGTTTGGGTGTGTGTTGGCACGTTCAGATGCGTTCGAGGATCATGGCAATGCCCTGCCCCACGCCGATGCACATGGTGCACAGCGCATATTTGCCGCCGGTGGCGTGCAGGCGGTTCACCGCCGTGGTGGCCAGGCGGGCACCGCTGGCGCCCAGCGGGTGGCCCAGCGCAATGGCGCCGCCCCAGGCATTCACGCGGGCATCGTCATCTTTCAGGCCCAGGGCGCGCAGCACGGCCAGGCCCTGTGCGGCAAAGGCTTCGTTGAGCTCGATCACGTCCATGTGGTCGATGGTGAGGCCGGTTTGCGCCAGCACCTTCAGCGTAGCGGGCGTGGGGCCAAAACCCATGATGCGCGGCGCCACGCCAGCCATGGCCATGCCGACCACGCGGGCGCGGGGCGTCAGGCTGTATTTGGCGGCGTTGGCTTCGTCGGCCAGCAGCAGCGCGCAGGCGCCGTCGTTCACGCCCGAGGCGTTGCCGGCGGTGACGGTGCCCTCAGGGCGCACCACACCCTTGAGCTTGGCCAGCGCTTCCAGGCTGGTTTCGCGTGGGTGCTCGTCCTGGCTGACGACGATGGCGTCACCCTTCTTCTGGGGAATCGTCACCGCCACGATTTCGCGCGCCAGGTGGCCGGCCTTTTGCGCGGCCACGGCCTTGAGTTGGCTGGACAGGGCCATGCGGTCCTGTGCCTCGCGCTCGATGCCGAAGTCGGTGGCCACGTTTTCGGCCGTTTCGGGCATCGAATCCACGCCGTACTGCGCCTTCATCAGCTTGTTGACAAAGCGCCAGCCTATCGTGGTGTCATACACCGCGTTGTTGCGGCTGAAGGCGCTTTCTGCCTTGGGCATCACGAACGGGGCGCGGCTCATGCTCTCCACGCCGCCGGCGATCATCAGGCCGGCTTCACCGGCCTTGATGGCGCGCGCGGCCGTGCCCACAGCGTCCAGGCCCGAGCCGCACAGGCGGTTGATGGTGCCGCCCGGCACTTGCATCGGCAGGCCCGCCAGCAGCGAGGACATGCGCGCCACGTTGCGGTTGTCTTCACCGGCCTGGTTGGCGCAGCCAAAGAGCACATCGGTCACGGCGGCCCAGTCCACACCCGGGTTGCGCTCCATCAGCGCTTTGAGCGGGATGGCGCCGAGGTCGTCGGTGCGCACGCTCGAAAGCGCGCCGCCGTAGCGGCCGAAGGGAGTGCGGATGGCGTCACAGATAAAGGCTTGGGTCATGGGTGTCTCCTGGGGTTTGCGGGTTTGGAAGGAATTCAGGCCTGGATGGTCAGGCCGACGAGGGGTTCGAGTTCAGCGTGGTCCAGCCCTTCGACCTTGTCGATGAGCTGCAGGACAGCGTGGCGAGGTCGGAGCAGATGCGTTTGACGCAGCCAATGCCGGTGCGCGGAAAGGTGCACGGTGCCACCACCTTGCTGGCACCTTGCTTGGTGAGCAAGTCCATCACCACCCAGGCCTGCTCGGTACCAAGGGCCCGTTCTATGGCATCGCCGACGGCGGGAATGGTGCCGGGCTCGCCCGTGCTCCCATTGGCCAGGTCGCCCGTGGCCGAGACCTGAAAGGCGCCGAGCACGCAGATGTCCAGGTGGCCGCCGCGCACCTTGGCAAAGCTGTCGGCGTGGTGAAAATACGCGCCGCCGGGCAGCAAGGTCACGGGCTGCTTGGTGGCGTTGATGCAGTCGTAGTCTTCGCTGCCTGCGTCCGGCGCCGGGCCCATGCCCAGGATGCCGTTCTCGCTTGGCAATATGACTTCGCGGCCTGCGGGGATGTGATTGGCCGCCTCGGTGGGCTGGCCGATGCCCAGGTTGACATAGGCACCGTCGTGGATGTCTTGCGCCACGCCTTTGGACAACGCTTCTTTACTGCGTTTTTGATAGCTACTCACGCTTTCTCCTTTTTCCCCAGAGGCCAATTTCATGCAAACTTCTTGAAGCCGACGGCCTGCGTGGCACCCCGGGCGATCTTCACATCATGGCTTACATGGACGCCCAGCTTGACGAGGGCCTGTCGCCCTTGCCGGCCTTGTCGGCCTTGACCAGGGCAACGTCGCCATCAACCCATATTTTCCATGAGCCACTTTTGGGGGGGCGAAGCTGATGGCAGGAGGGTGCGAAACGTTGGACCAGAGGCCGGAGCATCCGTCGTGTTTTCGACATGGAAGCGAAAGCAGCAGATGGTGCTTGTC
>DCVY01000001.1:4426-19764 GCA_002327945.1 Acidovorax delafieldii
GGATAGATCGTGCGCTGCAACGCCTGGGTCGGCTTGGCGGCGATCACGCAGGGGATTTGCTTGGCTTCGAGGACGGTCAGAAAGTCGTTGTCGAAGAATCCGCCATCGGCGTGCAACAGCCCCAAGACCTTGTCGCCCAGGTGCGTCAGCGTGGATTCGAGACATTGCAAGACGTTGCACTGGCACCGCGCTGCTGGCACCGCATCTGCATGCTACGCTCTGCCCCCATGTTCAACCCGTCCCAAGCCGATGTGCGCCGTTTTCTCTGCACGGTGCACGCCAAGACCCAAAGCGGCGAGCCCATGGAAGCCATCGAAACCCTGGCCAGCCTGTGGATCGCAGAGCACCCCGAATACCACGCCGAGCTGGCCGATGCCGATGCCGCCGTGGCGCGCAACTACGACGAAACGCCAGAGCAGACCAACCCGTTCCTGCACCTGTCGATGCACCTGTCCATCAGCGAGCAGTGCAGCATCGACCAGCCGCGCGGCATCCGTCAGGCGGTAGAGCTGCTCACGGCGCGCCTCGACTCCCTGCACGATGCCCACCATGCCACCATGGACTGCCTGGGCCAGATGCTGTGGGAAAGCCAGCGCGCCGGCCGCCCGCCCGATGGCGACGCCTACATCGCCTGCGTGCAGCGCCGCGCCACGCGGGACTGAGCGGCTGAGCGGCTTTTGCCTGTGCCCGCCTTGCACGCCCCCCCTGCCCGCCGTTGCCAATGCGCGCCATAGTCCGCGCTATGGCAGGCTTTTCGCCTGGATCGGTGGCGTTTTGACGCGCCTTTCGGGCACGGGCAAAAAACGCTCAGCCTCTGAGCCCCTCGCGCACCTCGCATTGCCCCAGATATATCCATGCGCCACGCCAGCACAACTCCCTCAGGCGCGCTTGAGCGCGTGCTGATCACCAGCACCGCCGCCGGCATCGGCGCAGCCATTGCCGGGCGCTGCCGCGCCGAGGGCTACCTGCCGGTCGTCAGTGACCGCATGGCCATGGCCTGTCGTACGGCGTGCGCAAGACGGGGGCCCCACCGCCGGGCTGCAGTTGGGGCTGCTGCTGATCCTTCTGCGGATCCTGGTGATTGCCGGCGCGGGCGTGGGCTTGCAACTGCTGGCGTCGGAGGTGGCGTTCAGCGTGGTCAAGATGCTGGGCGCCTGCTATCGCATCTATGTGGACTGGAGCCAGTGGTGGGCGGGTGCCACGTTACCCCTTCAGGGGGACAATGCGGCACCGGTCGGCCCATGGTAAAAACGCTTTCTTACAGGCTTTCTGACCAACGCCACCAACCCCAAGGGCATCATCTTCATGGTGGCCGTGCTGCCCCAGTTCATGACCGATGACCGCCCGCTGTGGTCGCAACTGCCGGCAATGGCCGCCACCACCGCCACCGTGGATGTGACGGTGATGCACAGCTACGCAGCCGGTGCCAGCGCCCTGCGCTGCCCGGTGCGCAGTGCCAGTGCCGTGCGCACGCAAAACCGCGTGTTTGGCGGTTTGCTGATGGCAGTGGGCGCGGGGCTGTTTTTTGTGAAGCGGGGCGGGGCACATGCTTGGGGTGGCGTGGCTTCAGTTTTGAAAACATTGAGCGCTTGATTCATGAGCGCCAGAGTCGTTTTTTACGCTCTTTTTTTTATCGGTTGATTCCGGGAGGTTGTGTCATGCCAGTGGTCGTAGTTGCCAATCCCAAGGGCGGCGTGGGCAAGTCCACGCTGTCGACAAATGTGGCCGGGTATTTCGCTCGCCAGGGGCATCCGGTGATCCTGGGTGATACCGATCGCCAGCAGTCCGCCCGCCTATGGCTGAGCTTGCGCCCGCCCGCCGCCCGCCCCATTGGCACCTGGGATGCCACTGCGGATGAAATCATCAAACCGCCCAAGGGCAGCTCGCATGCGGTGCTCGACACCCCGGCGGGCCTGCATGGCCGGCGTCTGAGTGATGTGCTCAAGCTGGCCGACCGCATCATCGTGCCGCTGCAGCCCAGCGTGTTCGACATCTTTGCCACCCGCGCTTTTCTGGACCAGCTGGTCGAGCACCGCCGTGCCGCGGGCGTGCAAGTGGGCATTGTCGGCATGCGAGTGGATGCCCGCACCCATGCTGCCGACCAGCTGTACCAGTTTGTCGAAAGTCTCGGTTTTCCCGTGCTGGGCTACCTGCGCAACACGCAGAACTATGTGCACCTGGCAGCGCATGGGCTCACGCTGTTCGATGTGGCGCCGGCACGCGTGGCGCGCGATCTGGAGCAGTGGCAGGGGATCTGTTCCTGGCTGGACAGCTGAGAAGCTGCGCGCAGCGGCAGCGCCTTGCTGTCGCTTGCCCGACATGCCTTGTGTTCGGATCTGCGCACCATTGCATTCATCCTATTGATCCGGCCCTTTGAACGTTCAAGCTGGTCAAAGGGTCAAAGGGCTTCGACAAGCCTGTCCTGAGATTGCCGAAGGGCTCAGAGGCTGAGCGTTTTTTGCCCGCGCCCGAAAGGCGCGTCAAAACGCCACCGATCCAGGCGAAAAGCCCGCCATAGCGCGGACTATGGCGCGCATTGGCAACGGCGGGCAGAGGGGGGTGGCGTGCAAGGCGGGCACAGGCAAAAGCCTCTCAGCCTCTCAGACAGCTGTGCTCCGGCTCACTTGCGCGCTGGCGGCACGTCCGTGCAGCTACCGTGCGCAATCTCCGCTGCCATGCCGATGCTCTCGCCCAGCGTGGGGTGCGGGTGGATGGTTTTGCCGATGTCCACGGCGTCGGCACCCATTTCAATCGCCAGGGCGATTTCGCCAATCATGTCGCCAGCGTGGGTACCGACGATGCCGCCGCCCAGGATTTTGCCGTGGCCATGGGCTTCGGGCGAGTCGTCGAACAACAGCTTGGTCACACCTTCGTCGCGGCCATTGGCGATGGCGCGGCCCGATGCGGTCCAGGGGAACAGGCCCTTCTTGACCTTGATGCCCTGCGCTTTGGCCTGGTCTTCGGTCAGGCCGACCCACGCCACTTCGGGGTCGGTATAGGCCACCGACGGAATGACGCGGGCGTTGAAGGCTGCGGATGCCAGTTCCTTGTTGCCCTGCAGCTCGCCAGCGATCACTTCGGCCGCCACATGCGCCTCATGCACCGCCTTGTGCGCCAGCATGGGCTGGCCCACGATGTCGCCGATGGCGAAGATGTGCGGCACGTTGGTGCGCATTTGGATATCGACGTTGACAAAGCCACGCTCCGTCACGGCCACGCCAGCCTTGTCGGCGGCGATCTTCTTGCCGTTGGGCGTGCGGCCTACGGCCTGCAACACCAGGTCGTACACCTGCGACGCGGGGGCCGCAACGCTTGCGATGCTTCCTGCCTCGCCCTCTTGCGCTGCAGCGAACGTCACCTTGATGCCCTCGGGCGTAGCTTCGGCACCAACGGTTTTCGTCTTCAACATGATGTTGTCAAAGCGCTCGGCGTTCATCTTCTGCCAGATCTTGACGAGGTCGCGGTCGGCGCCCGGCATCAGGCCGTCCAGCATTTCGACCACATCCAGGCGCGCGCCCAGTGCGCTGTACACGGTGCCCATTTCCAGGCCAATGATGCCGCCGCCCAGGATCAACATGCGCTTCGGAACACCCTGAAGTGCCAAAGCGCCGGTGGAATCAACCACGCGCGGATCGTCGGGCATGAAGGGCAGGCGCACGGCCTGGCTGCCGGCGGCGATGATGGCCTTCTTGAAGGCGATGACCTTCTTGGTGCCGGTCTTCTCCTGGCCGGTGCCGGTGGTTTCTTCCACCTCGACATGGTTGGCGCCCACAAAGGCGCCGTAGCCGCGCACGGTGCTCACCTTGCGCATCTTGGCCATGGCGGCCAGGCCGCCGGTGAGCTTGCCGATGACCTTTTCCTTGTGGCCGCGCAGGCTGTCCACATGGATCGTGGGCGCGCCAAAGTCGATGCCTGCCGCCGACAGGTGAGACACCTCATCCATGACGGCAGCGACATGCAGAAGCGCCTTGGACGGAATGCAGCCCACGTTCAGGCACACGCCGCCCAGTTGGGCGTAGCGCTCGACCAGCACCACCTTCAGGCCCAGGTCAGCCGCGCGGAAGGCGGCGCTGTAGCCGCCAGGGCCGCCGCCGAGCACGAGCACGTCGCACTCCAGGTCGGCCGTACNNGCGCTGGAGCCGATTTTTGCTCAGATTCAGCCGCCACAGGGGTCGGTGCTGCAACTGGAGCCGCAGCGGTGGCGCCCTCCACTTCCAGCGTCAGCACCACCGAGCCCTCGGCGACCTTGTCGCCCAGCTTCACGCGCAGTTCCTTGACCACGCCCGCATGGCTGGAGGGAATCTCCATGGAGGCCTTGTCGGACTCCACGGTGATCAGGCTTTGCTCGGCCTTGATGGTGTCGCCGGGTTGAACCAGCACTTCGATGATGGCCACTTCGGCGAAGTCGCCGATGTCGGGCACCTTGATGTCGATGATTGCCATGGGTATTGCCCTCGCGTCACATCACGATGCGGCGAAAGTCCGCCAGCAGCGAGGCAAAGTACACGTTGAAGCGTGCGGCGGCGGCGCCGTCGATCACGCGGTGGTCCCAGCTCAGGCTCAGGGGCAGCATGAGGCGCGGCGCAAACTGTTTGCCGTCCCACTTCGGTTCCAGACTGCTCTTGCACACGCCCATGATGGCCACTTCGGGCGCGTTGATGATGGGCGTGAAGTAGCGCCCGCCAATGCCGCCCAGCGAGCTGATGGAGAAGCAGCCACCGGTCATGTCCGCCGGGCCGAGCTTGCCGTCACGTGCCTTCTTGGCCAGGTCGCCCATCTCTTGGCTGATCTGCACGATGCCTTTCTTGTCTGCGTCACGGATGACGGGCACGACGAGGCCGTTGGGCGTGTCGGCCGCAAAGCCGATGTGGAAGTGGTTCTTGAGCACCAGCTGGTCGCCGTCGAGCGAGCTATTGAACTCGGGGAACTTCTTGAGCGCGGCCACGGCGGCCTTGATCATGAAGGCGAGCATGGTGACCTTGACGCCACTCTTTTCGTTTTCCTGGTTGAACTGCACGCGGAAGGCTTCGAGGTCGGTGATGTCCGCGTCGTCGTGGTTGGTGACGTGCGGGATGAGCACCCAGTTGCGGTGCAGGTTGGCACCGCTGATCTTCTTGATGCGCGAGAGATCCTTTCGCTCCACGGAGCCGAACTTGGCGAAATCGACCTTGGGCCAGGGCAACAACTCCAGGCCCATACCGGAACCACCCGACACTGCAGGCGCCTTGGCGGCCTGGGCCTTGGTTTGGGCAGTGCCACCCATCACCTGCTTGGTGAAGGACTGCACGTCGTCTTGCGTGATGCGGCCCTTGGGTCCGGTGCCCTTGACTTCATCAATGGGCACACCCAGTTCGCGGGCGAACTTGCGCACGGAGGGCGATGCGTGCGGCAGGCCAGCCGTGGGGGCGCCAGGCTGGTGGGCGGGCACGGCCACCGATGCTGCGGCAGCGGCAGACGCTGCTGCGACGGCGACTGCAGGGGCTACAGACGCAGCCGCAGGAGCTTGCGCGGGTGCAGCAGATGCAACGGGTGCGGGCGCTGCAGCACTTGCAGCACCTTCCAGCAAGGCTATCAAGTCACCGATATTGACGGTGTCACCGATCTTGACCTTCAGCTCCTTGAGCACGCCAGCGGCGGGCGAAGGGATCTCCATGGATGCCTTGTCGGACTCGACGGTGAACAGCGACTGATCCAGCTCGATGGTGTCGCCGGGTTTGGCCAGCACCTCGATGACAGCCACATCCTTGAAGTCGCCAATGTTGGGCACGCGCACTTCGACCGGGCCCGACGCTGCGGCGGGCGCAGCCATCAGAGCTGGTGCTGCTGCAGGGGGCATGACGGCTGGTGCGGGCGCCGCAACTGCGGGTGCCGGAGTCTCAGTGGCGCCAGCCACCTCCAGTGCCAGCACCACCGAGCCTTGCTTGACCTTGTCACCGACCTGCACGCGCAGTTCTTTGACGACGCCAGCGTGGCTCGAAGGAATCTCCATGGAAGCCTTGTCGGACTCGACGGTGATCAGCGATTGTTCGGCTTTCACCACATCGCCGGGCTTGACCAGCAGCTCGATCACGCCGACTTCGTCGAAGTCACCGATGTCTGGAACTTGGATTTCTACCAATGCCATGCTATGCCTCCTGTCGAGCCGCCTCAAAGGGGGCATGCGCCCCCTTGGGGGGCAGCGAATCACTATGAGCGTGGGGGTTCAAGGTTTGTCTCCGTTGCGGTTTACGCATACAGCGGGTTGACCTTGTCGGCCTGGATGTTGTATTTGGCAATCGCCTCGGCCACCTTGGTGGCGGGCAATACGCCGTCTTCGCTCAGCGCCTTGAGGGCGGCCACGACGATGTAATGGCGGTTGACCTCGAAGTGCTCGCGCAGCTTGCTGCGGAAGTCGCTGCGGCCAAATCCGTCGGTGCCCAGCACCTTGTAGGTGCGGCCCTTGGGGATGAACGGACGGATCTGCTCGGCATAGGCCTTCATGTAGTCGGTGGATGCGACCACCGGGCCGGAACTGTTGCCCAACTGTTGCGCCACAAAGGGCACACGCGGGGTTTCCAGCGGGTGCAGCAGGTTCCAGCGGTCGGCATCCTGGCCTTCGCGGGTGAGCTCGTTGAAGCTGGGGCAACTCCACACGTCGGCCTGCACGCCCCAATCGGCCGCAAGCAGGGTTTGTGCGGCCAGCGACTCGCGCAAAATGGTGCCCGATCCCAGCAGCTGCACACGCTTGTCGCCGGCACCGGAGGTGCCCTGCGGGGGCATGGCTCCGGGCTTGCACAGGTACATGCCCTTGATGATCTGCTCTTGCGTGCCCACCGTGAGTCCGGGCATGGGGTAGTTCTCGTTGAGCAGCGTGATGTAGTAGAAAACATTCTCTTGTTGCTCGACCATGCGCTTGAGGCCCCGGTGCATGATCACGGCCACTTCGTGCGCGAAGGTGGGGTCGTAAGTCACGCAGTTGGGGATGGTGTTGGCCAGGATATGGCTGTGGCCATCCTCGTGCTGCAGGCCTTCGCCGTTGAGCGTGGTGCGACCCGAGGTGCCGCCCAGCAGGAAGCCGCGCGCCTGCATGTCACCGGCCGCCCAGGCCAGGTCCCCGATGCGCTGGAAGCCGAACATGGAGTAGTACACGTAGAACGGCACCATGATGCGGTTGTTGGTGCTGTAGCTGGTGGCCGCCGCGATCCAGCTGGCCATGCCGCCCGCTTCGTTGATGCCCTCTTGCAGGATCTGGCCGGCCTTGTCTTCGCGGTAATACATCACCTGGTCGCGGTCGACCGGGGTGTACAGCTGGCCCTTGGGGTTGTAGATGCCGATCTGGCGGAACAGGCCTTCCATGCCGAAGGTGCGGGCCTCGTCCACCAGGATGGGTACCACGCGGGGGCCCAGGGCCTGGTCACGCAGCAGCTGCGTGATGAAGCGCACATAGGCCTGCGTGGTGCTGATCTCGCGGCCCTCGGCCGTGGGATCGAGGATGGCCTTGAACGTCTCCAGCGCGGGCACGGTGAAGTGCTCGTCTGCCTTCACGCGGCGCTTGGGCAGGTAGCCGCCCAGCGCCTTGCGGCGCTCGTGCAGGTACTTGATTTCAGGGGTGTCGTCGGCGGGCTTGTAGTACGGAATCTTGTACAGTTCGCTGTCCGGAATCGGGATGTTGAACCGGTCACGGATGTACTTGATGTCTTCGTCGCTGAGCTTCTTGGTCTGGTGCACGGTGTTCTTGCCTTCACCGGCCTTGCCCATGCCATAACCCTTGACGGTCTTGACCAGCAGCACCGTGGGCTGGCCCTTGTGCTCGTTGGCAGCATGGAAGGCCGCGTAGACCTTGGTCGGCTCGTGGCCGCCACGGCGCAACTCGAACACCTCCTCGTCGGTCATGTGCTCGACGAGTTGGAGCGTTTCGGGGTACTTGCCAAAGAAGTTCTTGCGCACAAAGGCACCGTCGTTGGCCTTCATGGCCTGGTAGTCGCCGTCAAGGGTTTCCATCATCAGCTGCTTGAGCTTGCCGGTCTTGTCACGGGCCAGCAGCACATCCCAGCCGGCACCCCACAGCAGCTTGATGACATTCCAGCCGCTGCCACGGAATTCACCTTCGAGCTCCTGCACGATCTTGCCGTTGCCGCGCACCGGGCCATCCAGGCGCTGCAGGTTGCAGTTGACCACGAACACCAGGTTGTCAAGGCTCTCACGGGCGGCCAGGCCGATGGCACCCAGGGATTCGGGCTCGTCCATCTCGCCGTCGCCGCAGAACACCCAGACCTTGCGGTTTTCGGTGTTGGCAATGCCGCGTGCATGCAGGTACTTCAAAAACCGCGCCTGATAAATGGCCATCAGCGGGCCCAGACCCATCGACACAGTGGGGAACTGCCAGAACTCGGGCATCAGCTTGGGGTGTGGGTAGCTGGACAGGCCCTTGCCATCCACTTCCTGGCGGAAGCTGTCGAGCTGCTCTTCGTTCAGGCGGCCTTCCAGGTAGGCCCGGGCGTAGATGCCGGGCGAGCTGTGACCCTGGATGTAGAGCAGGTCACCTCCGTGGCCCTCGCTCTCGGCATGCCAGAAATGGTTGAAACCCGCACCAAACATGCTGGCCACGGAAGCGAACGAGCCAATGTGCCCGCCCAGGTCGCCGCCGTCCGCAGGGTCCAGCCGGTTGGCGCGCACCACCATGGCCATGGCGTTCCAGCGCATGTAGGCGCGCAGGCGCTTCTCGATGGCGATGTTGCCCGGGCAATGGGCTTCCTGCTCGGGCTCGATGGTGTTCACATACCCCGTGTTGCCCGAAAACGGCATGTCAATGCTGTTCTGGCGGGCGTGTTCCAGCAATTGCTCGATCAAAAAGTGGGCGCGCTCGGCACCTTCTTTGTCGATGACTGCGGACAGCGCATCCATCCACTCGCGGGTTTCTTGCTGATCGGTGTCGGTGGCGGGCGCGGCACCGTTACCGGCCAGGGGTGCGGGCTGAGCTGACATGCTTGACTCCTGTGTATATGGGGCTGCAATTTAGTACGTTGTGTCTAGTTTCGCATATTTTTTTGCTATTTCAAATAGCGCCAACTGATTTCGTATAATGAAATATTGCCGCGAATGCACAGGCAAGACACACCCCCCTTCCTCTACACTTGCCACATGGACAAAACCCCCGCCACCGCCGCGCCAGAGACACCTACGGCCACCCGGGTGCACGGGTGGCGCAGTTGGTGGCGCGGCCTCTCACCCGCCCGCCAGGATCGGTTTGCGGCGCTGGCGCCCCTGGCGGCCGTGCTGCTGTTCATGGCGGCCATCGTGGCAGCCTTCTGGTATCTGCGGGCCGAGGAGATGGAGCGCGAACACGAAGCCCTCAAGCGCGACGTGGAATACGCCCAGCAACGCGTGCGCCTGCGCCTGCTGGAACGCCAGGAACAACTGATGCGCATTGCGCGCGACCTGTCCAATCAGGACATGGATCACGCCGAGTTTGTGCGCCGGGCCGAATCCCTGATCAGCCAATATCCCGAGCTCCAGGCCATCACCTGGATCGATGACAAGCGGCGCATCCGCGCCAGTCATGCCGCCCCCACGCTCGGCAGCAGCGGATTGCACATGGCCGGTGAAGTGCTTACCCCCGGCAGCATCGCAGACACCTTTGAGCTGGCACGCGACCTCCAGCAACCCGTGTATGCGCAGCCCACCGCCACACAAGGCCCCCCCCCCCCGCTGCAATTGCATGTACCCCTGAACCAGCAGGAAAGATTTAGCGGCGTGGTACTGGGCGAGTACTCCTTAGACAGCCTGTTGCGCTACGGCACCCCCACCGAGGTGCTGGCTCGTTATTCCGTCACGCTGCTCGACGGCAACCGCCAGGTACTCGCCGGCACGCCGCTGGCGCGGCGCAACCCCGACACCCAGTTGTTGCCGTGGAGCCCGCGTGCCAATGAATACGAAGCGCCCGTCTCGCCTGTGGGCAACAGCCTGGTGCTGCGCGCGCAGGCCTACCACACATCGCTGGGCATGGTGGGCAGCGGACTGTTCTGGCTGGTGGGCACACTCAGCACCATGACGGCCTGGATGCTGATTGCCACATGGCGCCACACCCGCAGGCGCATGAAGGCCCAGCAGGCGCTGGTGGCGGAAACCAACTTCCGCCGGGCCATGGAAAACTCTATCCTCACCGGCATGCGCGCGCTGGATATGGAGGGGCGCATCACCTATGTGAATGCTGCGTTTTGCCAGATGACGGGCTGGAGCGAGGCCGAACTGGTGGGCCTGACAGCCCCCTTCCCCTACTGGCCCGAATCCGACTATGAGGCGCTGCATGCCAAGCTGCGCGACGAGATCAGCGGCAAAACCGTGATGGGCGGGTTTCATGTCCGCGTGCAGCGCAAGAACGGCACACTGTTTGATGCGCGCCTGTATGTGTCGCCGCTGATCGACGCCCATGGCCAGCAAACCGGCTGGATGACGTCGATGACCGACATCACCGAGCCCAAACGCATCCGCGAGCAGCTGTCGGCATCCTACGAACGCTTCACCATCGTGCTGGAGGCGCTCGACGCCTCGGTTTCTGTGGCACCGCTGGGCAGCCAGGAATTGCTGTTTGCCAACAAGCTCTACTNNGCCAGCGGTGGGCAGCAACCCCACGGGCATGGACGACGAAGACGGCCTGATGGGCCTGCCCACCGACTCGCTGACCAGTGCCCGCACCGAAAACGCCGAAATCTACCTGCCCGACCTGGGAAAATGGCTGGAAGTGCGCTCACGCTACCTTAACTGGGCGGACGGGCGCCTGGCCCAGATGGTGATTGCCACCGACATTACCCCGCGCCGCATGGCCGAGGAACAGGCGACCCGCCAGGCCGAGCGGGCGCAGTCGGTCAGCCGCCTGATCACCATGGGCGAGATGGCATCGAGCGTGGCGCACGAGCTCAACCAGCCGCTCACGGCCATCAGCAACTACTGCAGCGGCATGGTCTCGCGCATCCAGAGCGGCCAAATCACCGAAGAAGCCCTACTTGCCGCCCTGCAAAAAACCGCGCACCAGGCGAAGCGCGCGGGGCAGATCATCCAGCGCATCCGGGCCTTCGTGCAGAAGAGCGAACCCAACCGGACGCTGGCCGATGTGCACTCCATGGTGAACGAGGCCATCGAGCTGGCCGATATCGAACTGCGCCGCCACAACGTGCGCCTGACCCACCATATCGCTGCGCGACTTCCGCCCGTGATGGCCGACACCATCCTCATTGAACAGGTACTGATCAACCTCATGAAAAACGGGGCCGAGGCCATCCAGCTGGCCAACCGCCCCGCTTCCGGTCGCAGCGTAGAGCTGCGCGTGGTGCCCAGGCAGATCGAAGACCGCGACGTGGTGGAGTTTTCCGTGCAGGACACAGGCAAGGGACTGTCGCCCGAGGTGCTTGAACACCTGTTCGAGGCCTTTTTCTCCACCAAGCAGGAAGGCATGGGCATGGGCCTGAACCTGTGCCGCAGCATCGTCGAATCGCACCGCGGTCGAATGCAGGCGCAGAACATCTACAATAGTTCCGAGGTCACAGGCTGCCGGTTCTCCTTTTGGCTCCCTCTTGCCAAGCCTGTGAATGCCACTACAGATTCTGTAGCAAACGCCCCCCCCTAAGGACAACTGCATGAGTTTGATTCCGAAAAAAGGCACCGTTTACGTGGTGGATGACGACGAGGCGGTTCGCGACTCGCTTCAGTGGCTACTAGAGGGCAAGGACTACCGGGTGCGCTGCTTTGATTCGGCCGAAACCTTTCTCTCGCGCTATGACCCGCGCGAGGTGGCTTGCCTGATCGTGGATATCCGCATGGGCGGCATGACGGGGCTGGAGCTTCAGGACCGCCTGATCGAGTGCAAGTCGCCCCCCCCCATCGTGTTCATCACCGGCCATGGTGACGTGCCGATGGCTGTGAACACCATGAAGAAAGGCGCGCTCGATTTCATCCAGAAGCCTTTTGATGAAGAAGAGCTCGTCGGGCTGGTGGAACGCATGCTGGACCATGCCCGCGAAGCCTTTGCCGGCTACCAGCAGGCCGCCAGCCGCGATGCACTGCTGTCCAAGCTCACGGGTCGCGAAGCCCAGGTGCTCGAACGCATCGTCGCCGGCCGCCTGAACAAGCAGATCGCCGACGACCTGGGCATCAGCATCAAGACGGTGGAAGCGCACCGCGCCAACATCATGGAAAAGCTCAACGCCAACACCGTGGCCGATCTGCTCAAGATTGCCCTGGGTCAGAACGCCGCCAAGGTCTGATCGCGCACTATTTCAGCGCTTGTGATGCCTGTGAATCCGGCACTCCCGACCCATTTGACTTGCATTTTTTGACATGACCGCACAAACCATCGACGGCAATGCCCTGTCCCGCCAACTGCGCACCGAAGTCGCCGAGCGCGCCCTTTCCCTCAAAGCCCATGGCGTAACGCCCGGTCTGGCTGTGGTACTGGTGGGGGACAACCCCGCCTCACAGGTGTATGTGCGCAACAAGGTCAAGGCCTGCCATGACGCCGGCTTGCACTCGGTGCTGGAACAATATCCGGCCGACCTGAGCGAGGCCGAGCTGCTGGCACGCGTGGATGCCCTCAACAACGACCCAGCCATCCACGGCATCCTGGTGCAGCTGCCGCTGCCCGCGCACATCGACGCGCAAAAAGTCATCGAAGCGATCTCGCCCGCCAAGGACGTGGACGGCTTTCACATCGCCAGCGCCGGCGCACTGATGACCGGCATGCCCGGTTTCTGGCCCTGCACGCCTTATGGCTGCATGAAAATGCTCGAATCACTCAATGAGGGCAAGGGCTACGACCTCAGGGGCAAGCACGCTGTGGTCATCGGCCGCAGCAACATCGTGGGCAAGCCCATGGCGCTGATGCTGCTGCAAAAAGATGCCACCGTGACCATCTGCCACTCGCGCACGCCCGACCTCAAGGCCCAGACGCTGCAGGCCGACATCATCGTCGCCGCCGTGGGCAAACGCAACGTGCTCACAGCCGACATGGTCAAGCCCGGCGCCGTGGTGATCGATGTGGGCATGAACCGCAACGCCGAAGGCAGGCTGTGCGGCGATGTGGATTTCGATGGTGTGAAGGAAGTGGCCGGCTGGATCACCCCTGTACCGGGAGGGGTGGGCCCCATGACCATTACCATGCTGCTGGTCAACACCCTGGCAGCCGCCGAGCGCGCTGCGGGCGCCTGAAACCCGCCATTGATCGCGGCCTCGCAACTTGAACCCGCGCCACGAGGCGCCATCTAGAACCGCATGAGCAACGCCCTCCTCGACTTCACCGATCTTCCCCGGTTTGACCGCATCACCCCCGCTGACGTCGCCCCTGCGGTAGACAAGCTGCTGGAAAAAGCCAACGCGGCCCTTGAAACGGTCACGGCCGCCGATTTTCCGGCACGCTGGGATGCCATTGCGAAGGTGCTGGACGTCGCCACGGAACATCTGGGCACCGCCTGGGGGGCCGTCAGCCATCTGAACAGCGTGGCCGACACGCCGGAGCTGCGGGCAGCCTACAACGGGGCATTGCCCCGGGTCACCGAATTTTGGACCCGCTTGGGCGCCGATGAGCGCCTGTATGCCAAATACAAGGCCATTGACCCTGCCACGCTGACCCCTGAGCAGCGCCAGGCCCATAAAAATGCCGTGCGTAATTTTGTGCTCAGCGGCGCCGAGCTCACCGGAGCCTCCAAGGAGCGTTTTGCCCAGATCCAGGAACGGCAGGCCGAGCTGAGCCAAAAGTTCAGCGAGAACGCCCTCGACGCCACCGACGCCTTTGCCTACTACGCCACGGCAGAAGAACTCGATGGCGTGCCCGCCGACGTGCAGCAAGCGGCACTGGCGGCTGCCCAGGCCGAAGACAAGAGCGGCTACAAGCTCACGCTCAAGATGCCCTGCTATCTGCCGGTAATGCAGTTCGCCACCCGCAGTGCCCTGCGCGAAACGATGTACCGGGCCTACGTAACGCGCGCCTCCGACCAGGCGCAAGGCGATGCCCGGCGCTTCGACAACTCGGCACTCATTCGTGAAATCCTGGTGTTGCGCCACGAAGAAGCCAATTTGCTCGGATACGACAATTACGGACAGGTGTCGGTAGTGCCCAAGATGGCCCAGTCGCCTGATGAGGTGGTGTCCTTCCTGCGAGATCTGGCACGCCGCGCCCGTCCCTATGCTGAAAAGGACGTGGCCGATCTGCGCGATTTCGCAGCCAGCCAGCTGGGCCTGCACGATCCGCAGGCCTGGGACTGGTCCTACCTTGCCGAGAAGCTCAAGGAGGCGCGCTACGCCTTCAGCGAGCAGGAAGTCAAGAAATACTTCACGGCCCCCAAAGTGTTGGCTGGTCTTTTCAAGATCATCGAGACGCTGTTCGAGGTCAGTATCCGCCGCGACACCGCACCCGTGTGGCACCCTGCGGTCGAGTTCTATCGCATTGAACGCAACAGCCCCAACGGCACGGAACTGGTGGGCCAGTTCTATCTCGACCAGCCCGCCCGCACCGGCAAACGCGGCGGCGCCTGGATGGACGATGTGCGCACACGCTGGCTGCGGCCCGACACCGGCGTGCTCCAGACCCCGGTGGCGCATCTGGTGTGCAATTTTGCCGAGGGCGTAGAGGGCAAGCCCCCGCTGCTCACCCATGACGACGTGATCACGCTGTTTCACGAGTTCGGCCACGGCTTGCACCACATGCTGACGCAGGTGAACGAACGCGACGTATCAGGCATCAGCGGAGTTGAGTGGGATGCCGTCGAGTTGCCCAGCCAGTTCATGGAAAACTTCTGCTGGGAGTGGGATGTGCTGCGCAACATGACCGCCCATGTGGACACCGGCGCGCCGCTGCCGCGCGAACTGTTCGACAAGATGATTGCCGCCAAGAACTTCCAGAGCGGCATGGCCACGCTGCGCCAGATCGAGTTTGCCCTGTTCGACATGCTGCTGCACACCGACCACGATCCGGCCCAGGACTTCATGCCCTTGCTGGCCGAGGTACGCAGCGAAGTGTCGGTACTGCCGCCGCCCTCGTTCAGCCGCACGGCCCACACCTTTAGCCATATTTTTTCCGGCGGCTATGCGGCGGGCTACTACAGCTACAAATGGGCCGAGGTGCTCAGCGCCGACGCCTATGCGGCTTTTGAAGAAGCCGCCGGCAGCGACGGCCTGCCCAGCACCGAAACGGGCCGCCGCTACCGGCAAGCCATTCTGGAAACGGGTGGCAGTCGCCCAGCCATGGAATCCTTCAAGGCATTTCGTGGTCGCGAACCCACGCTGGATGCACTGCTGCGCCACCAGGGCATGGCATCATAAAAGTTGAACTGCTGGCACCGGTTCTTTGAGGCTTTCAGGTTAATTTTTCA
>DCVY01000146.1:0-18015 GCA_002327945.1 Acidovorax delafieldii
CGCCGCCTTCGGGTCGCAACCAGTCCGCCGATGGTGGCACCCAAATCAGGCAATGCCGTTCTGATGATCATCAGAATGAATGCCTACGGGTTTGCTGATTCGTCACCGGCCCCAGTCAGGAGTCATTCGCTTTGAGCCTGGCATGCCCTGAATCCCTAAAGGACTCAACCCAAGCCCTGGGCCGCCATATAGTGCTGGCGCCATTCCTCAAAGGGCAGCGTGTCGGCCGCCTCGATGGCCTTTTGTGTGGCCACGGATTCTTCGGCCAGTGCGGCAAACCGCGCCTGCTGGGCGTCGCTCCAGGGCAGGGCCAGCAGCGCATCGCGCGCCAGGGCCGACTGGCGGGTGGTGAAGCCGGTGAAGCTGTTGCTGTGCTCGCGCGCCATGTGCTCCAGCACACGGGCTGAGGGCGTCTGTGCCGGGTGGGCCAGCGTGGTGCGGGCGCTGGCCAGCGCGGCGCTGTAGTCGGTGCTGTGGTGCGTGGCGTCCAGCGCGGCGGCCAGCGGCGCGCATTCTTGCAGCACCTGTGCGGCCCAGTCCACCAGCGGCACATTCTGGCCATTGCGCACCAGACACAGACCAGGTTCGCGGCCACGAGCAGCTGTGAGGTGCTGGTTGTGCTTGAGTTCAGTGATCTCTTGCGGCGTGTCGGGCGGGCTGTCCGTCAGCAGGCAGTGCAGCAGGAATACATCCAGCAGCCGCATGGTCTCGGCCGTGATGCCCACGGGCACGAAAGGGTCCAGGTCCATCAGGCGCACCTCGACGTATTCGACCCCGCGCTCGCGCAGCGCATGCAGCGGGCGCTCGCCGGGCTGGATCACGCGCTTGGGGCGGATGGTGCCGTAGAACTCGTTTTCGATCTGCAGCAGGCTGGTGCCCAACTGGTTGTAGTCACCGCCGGGGTTGCGGATGCCCACGGCCTCATAGGCGGGATAAGGCCGCGTGAGCGCCTCGTGCAGCGAGTCGGCATAGCCATCGAGGCCGTTGTAGCTGACGGCCAGCGTGGCCTGTGCGTCGCTCTGGTAACCCAGGCGACCCATGCGCAGCGAGGTGGCTTGCGGCAGGTAAAGCGCCTGATCGCTCAGGCGCTGCATGGCATGCGGGCGCCCCTGGGCAAAGCACGGGCTCAACGCGGGCGAGGCGCCAAACAGGTACAGCAGCACAAAGGCGTTGCGGCGAAAGTTGCGGATCAACGCGAAATACTGCTCGCTGGTCACGCCGGGCATCGACCAGTTGTAGTGGATGCCGCAAATGGTCTGCATGCGCCGGCCGTAGCGGTGGCCCAGGCCCATGCGGTAAACACTTTTGGCGCGCCCCACATTGGAGCTGCCATAGCGCGCCAGCGGAATGGTCTCGTCGGTGGGCAGGCGGCACGGCATGCTGGACACCCACAGCATTTCATCGCCCTGCTCGTGCAGCGCGCGCAGGGTGAACTGGTGGATCTCGGTGAGCTCATCCAGGCACTGCTGCACGCCTCGGTGCGCGCCGGTGACCAGCTCGATCTGCGACTCGCTGTAGTCGGTGGTGATGTGCGGGTGGGTGAGCGCCGAGCCCAGCGCCGCGGGGTGCGGCGTCAGCGCCAGATCGCCCGTGGGCAGCACGCGCAGGCCTTCTTTTTCGATACCACGGCGAATGCCGGCCAGGGCGTCGGGGGGACAGGCGGATATTTTTTGCTGCAAGGTGCTCATGTCTTTGTTACCGATCGTCAGGGTCACCCAGAACTTAGCACGGCGCAGCGATGCCCGCCTGACGCTGGATCAAACCCTTGCCGCCAGGGCCTGGCCCACTTCGTTGGTGCCCTGGGCTGGGCTGCTTTGTGGTATTTGAGCACCGGCACGGTCGCGGTCGTCTCGGCCAGTTGCGCTGCCAGTTGCGCTGCCAGGCGNNCTGCCAGGCGCGCTGCCAGTTGCGCGGGCATATCGGCGCCCAGGCCCCGGTGGCTGCCCTGGGTGAGCGTGGTGTACGCCACATCGAAGGTGCCCGCGCCCGCGCACCAAATGGTGCGCGTGGGCGCGCGCTCGTGCGCCAGCACCAGCATGGCGGGCACCACGGCCCCGGGCTTGAGGGCGGCCAGCACCTCTTCGGGCATCAGGCCCTCGGTCATGCGCGTGGCGGCTGTGGGCACCAAGGCGGTTTACATGGATGTGGTGCTTGGTGCCTTCAATGGCCAGCGTCTGCATCAGGCCCACCTGCGCCAGCTTGGCCGCGCCGTAATTGGCCTGGCCAAAGTTGCCATTCAGGCTTGTGGACGAAGTCGTCATGACAATGCGGCCATACTACTGCGCACACCATGTGCGGCCACACGGCCTGGCAGCAGTTGGCAGAAGTTGGCAGCGCCCATCAGGTGCACCTCGACCACCAGGCGGAAGTTGCCGCTCAGCCTCTCAGGCCAGTTCGGCGATCAGTTCGATTTCCACGCAGGCTCCCATGGGGGTCTGCGCCACGCCAAAGGCGCTGCGTGCGTGCACCCCTTTTTCACCAAATACCTGGCCCAGCAACTCGCTGGCGCCATTGGTCACCAGGTGGTGTTCGGTGAAATCGCCCGTGGAGTTGACGAGGCTCATCACCTTCACGATGCGCTGGACCCGATTCAGGTCGCCACCGCAGGCCGCCTGCAGCGTGCCCATCAGGTCAATGGCCACGGCACGGGCGGCGGCCTTGCCTTCTTCGGTGGTGATGTTGCGGCCCAGCTGGGCGGCCCAGGGCTTGCCGTCTTTGCGTGCGATGTGGCCGCTCAGGAATACCAGGTTGCCGCTCTGTACATAAGGCACATAAGCGGCCACTGGCACGGAAACGGGGGGCAGTGTGATGTTCAGTTCTTTCAGCTGGTCGTAAACGCTCATGGTTGTCTTCGGGTGGGTTAAGGGTGTAAGGATGACCTCCACTACCCCTGGCTCGCGAGGGTGATGCCGATCATCCTCAAGGGATTTTCCGGTCAGGTGCCGGCGCATGCGCAGCGCCCAGGTGCCGGTGCAGAGGGCGCCAGTGTTACACATGCCCGCGCGCGAAATGCCCAGTTCAACAACGTGAGGCCGGTTTAGCATCTGCCCATGCCGTCCATTGCCCCCAGTGCTGTCCCCCCTGCCGTGCCATATTCGCAAGGGGATAGTTCCGTGCGGGGCGCATGGCGAATGCCGGCATGGCTATTGGGGGCACTGGCCGGCGCGGCGTTGCAGTTGCAGCAGCCCCAGCTTTGGTCTTGGCCCGTGTATGGCGTATTGCTGGCTTTGGGGGGCGTGGCCTGGCTGGCCAGCGGCTCGCGCGGGGTGCTGCGGGGGGCTTCTCGCCTGGCTCTCGGGCGGCGTGGGGGCCATGCGCGGGCCTTGGGCTTGGCCGCCTGCGCCGGGGCCTTGGCCTTGTTTGCGCTGTGCGGGCTGCGTGCTGGTTTCTATGCGTCCCATGCGCTGGCGCCGGGGCTGGAGGGGCGCGACCTGCGCGTGACCGGCGTGATCGCCGCCATGCCGCAGGTGAACGAAGGGGGTGTGCGCCTGCGTCTGAAAATCGAGTCTGCTTTGTGGCAGGGCACTGCAGTGACATTGCCCCCGCTGGTGGATGTGTCGTGGTACGGTGATGCGGCGCTGGAACTGGCCCAGCCTGCCGACGCATTGCGGCAACCGCCAACGCTGCGCGCGGGCGAGCGCTGGGAAATGACTGTGCGCCTCAAGGCCCCCCATGGCGCGCGCAACCCCCATGGCTTTGACTTTGAACTCTGGATGTGGGAGCAGGGCGTGCAGGCCACGGGCTATGTGCGCACCGGTGCCAACGACTTGCCGCCGGTGCGGCTGGCCAGCACCTGGCGGCACCCCGTCGAGCGTGCGCGCCAGGCGGTGCGGGACGCCATCGTGGCCCGGCTGGCCGGCAGTGCCGCAGCCGGGGAAGCGGGGCCGGGGCGTGTTGCTGGCGTGGTGGCCGCCCTGGTGACGGGCGACCAGCGTGCGATTGACCGTGCCGACTGGGATGTGTTTCGCGCAACGGGCGTCGCGCATCTGATGAGCATTTCAGGCCTGCATATCACGCTGTTTGCATGGCTGGCGGCACTGGTGGTCCGGCGGTTGTGGCGCTGTTCGCCGCGCTTGTGCCTGGCGATCCCGGCGCCCACTGCAGCCCTGGTGGCGGGTGTCTTGCTGGCCGGTGCCTATGCGCTCTTCAGTGGCTGGGGCGTGCCCGCGCAGCGCACGGTGCTGATGCTGGCGACCATCGCCGCGCTGCAACTGAGCGGTCGCCGCTGGCCCTGGCCGCAGGTGTGGCTGCTGGCCTGCGCGGTGGTGGTTGTGGTGGATCCGTGGGCGCTGTGGCAGGCGGGATTCTGGTTGAGTTTTGTGGCAGTGGCGGTGTTGTTTGCCGCCAATCCGATAGCTGCTGGTGCTGATAGAGCCAGCGCTGCAGCCCGTTTTTATGCCCTTTTGAGGGAGCAGTGGGTGGTTACCCTGGCGCTGACGCCGCTGACATTGCTGCTGTTTGGGCAAGTGTCGCTGGTGGGGTTTGCGGCCAATCTGCTGGCGATTCCGTGGGTCACGCTGGTGGTGACTCCGCTGGCCCTTGCGGGTGTGCTGTGGGCTCCGCTGTGGAGTCTGGCCGCCTGGGCCTTGCAGCCTTTTGCCGTTTTTCTGCATTGGCTTGCGGCCTGGCCCCTGGCTGTGGCGTTTGTTCCGATGGCGCCCTTGTGGGCGGGCGTGGCGGCGGTGGTGGGGGGGGCGCTACTGGCCATGCGCGTGCCCTGGGCGGTGCGTGCGCTGGCGCTGCCTTTGCTGCTGCCCGCGCTGTGGTGGCAGCCGGCGCGGCCTGTGCCGGGCCAGTTCGAACTGCTCGCTGCCGACATCGGCCAGGGCAACGCCGTGCTGGTGCGCACCGCCACGCATGCGCTGCTGTATGACGCCGGCCCACGCTTCAGCCGCGAAAGCGATGCGGGCCACCGGGTGCTGGTGCCCCTGCTGCGCGCCCTGGGTGAGCGGGTGGATCTGCTCATGCTGAGCCACCGGGATTCCGACCACACAGGCGGCGCGGCCGCCGTGCTGGCACAGCAGCCCCAGGCAACATTGACGGGATCGATAGAGGCCGAGCACGAGCTGCAGGCGCTGCGCCCGGCCACGCCCTGCGTGGCGGGGCAGCGCTGGGTTTGGGATGGCGTGGCCTTCGAGGTGCTGCACCCGGCACCGGGCGATGGCGCACGCGCCGTGCGCGCAACACGCGCCAATGCCGCCAGTTGCGTATTGCGCATTGCAACGCAAGGGGCCGAGCCCGCGGTGGCCTTGCTGGCGGGGGATATCGAGCAGATGCAGGAGCAGGCCCTGGTGGCTGGCGCGGCACCGCTGGCCGCCGATCTGCTGCTGGTGCCCCACCATGGCAGCAAGAGCTCATCGAGCGCGCCGTTTCTGGATGCCGTGCAACCGCGCACTGCCCTGGTGCAGGCCGGCTACCGCAACCGTTTTGGGCACCCGGCGCCCGAGGTTCTGGGGCGCTACCAGGAGCGGCAGATCCGGGTGGTGGAGTCCGCGCGCTGCGGCGCGGCCACCTGGCGTTCGGCGCAGCCCCTGCAAGTGCGTTGCGAGCGGGAAGCCGGACAGCGGTACTGGCAGCACCACATGGCGCCATAGCTGGCGCCGGCACCTGTGCCTGGTGCCATTGCGTGCCATGGAACACAGGCGGTGGGCGCGCAACTTGCTATCCTGATCTTAGGAGGTCCGCTCATGCAGAAATTTGACGAGATGTACACCATGCTGCCCTTTGACGGCAGCGATGTGCGCGAGCACTACAAGCGCTACGGCCAGTGGATCGCGCGCCAGTCTGCCGATGCGATGCTGGCCCGCAGGGCCCAGGCCGAGATGATCTTTCGGCGCGTGGGTATCACCTTTGCGGTCTATGGGGCCAAGGATGAAGGCGGCGCCGGCAGCGAGCGGCTCATTCCGTTCGACCTGATTCCCCGCATCATCCCCGGCCATGAGTGGGCGCAGATGCAGCGCGGCCTGGTGCAGCGGGTCACGGCGCTCAACCGCTTCATCCATGACGTCTACCACGGGCAGGACATCCTGCGTGCGGGCATTGTCCCTTCCGACCTGGTGCTGCACAACGCGCAATACCGCCCTGAGATGGCCGGCGTGCAGGTGCCAAGAAACATCTATGCACACATCGCCGGCATCGATATCGTTCGGGCCGCAGATGCCCAGGGGGAGGGCGTGTATTACGTGCTGGAAGACAACCTGCGCGTGCCCTCGGGGGTTTCCTACATGCTGGAAAACCGCAAGATGATGATGCGGCTTTTCCCCGAGCTTTTCAGCGCGCATGCGGTGGCCCCCGTGGCGCATTACCCCGACCTGCTGCTTGAAACCCTGCGTGCCAGCGCACCGACCACGGTGGCCGAGCCCACGGTGGTGGTGCTCACGCCCGGCATGCACAACAGCGCCTACTTCGAGCACGCCTTTCTCGCGCAGCAGATGGGGGTGGAGCTGGTGGAGGGGCAGGACCTGGTGGTCAAGGACCGGTTTGTGTACATGCGCACCACGCACGGCTTGCGGCGTGTTCATGTGATCTATCGGCGGGTGGACGATGATTTTCTCGATCCGCAGGTGTTTCGCCGCACATCCACGCTGGGCTGCGCGGGCCTCATGGGCGCCTACCGCGCGGGCAACGTGGGCATTTGCAACGCCGTGGGGACTGGCGTGGCCGATGACAAGTCGGTGTACCCCTATGTGCCCGAGATGATTCGCTTTTATCTGGGCGAAGAGCCGATCCTGAAGAACGTTCCCACCTGGATGTGCCGCAAGCCAGATGACCTGCAGTACGTGCTGGCGCACCTGTCCGAGCTGGTGGTGAAGGAGGTGCATGGTGCTGGCGGCTACGGCATGCTCATCGGCCCGGCCGCCACGCGGGCAGAAATCGAAGACTTCCGCCGCGCCCTGCTGGCCAATCCTGCCGGCTACATTGCCCAGCCCACGCTCAGCCTGTCCACCTGCCCGACCTATGTGGACAGCGGGATCGCCCCGCGCCACATCGATCTGCGCCCTTTCGTGCTTAGCGGCCGCGAGGTGCAGATGGTGGCCGGCGGCCTCACACGCGTGGCCTTGCAGGAAGGCTCGCTGGTCGTCAACTCGTCGCAAGGCGGCGGCACCAAGGACACCTGGGTGCTGGGACAAGAAGGGGGTACAACATGCTGAGCCGCACTGCCGATCATTTGTTCTGGATGTCGAGATATACCGAAAGGGCAGAAAAGACTGCCGCAGGCCGTCTTTCACCACAACACAGCGTGCGCGCGCAGCGCGTGCGGGGTTCTCTGCCCGGGGAGGAAACATGCTGAGCCGCACTGCCGATCNNTGTCGAGATATACCGAAAGGGCAGAGAACACCGCCCGCATGCTCAACGTGAGCCACGAGACATCGCTGCTGCCGCAGTCCTCCGCCATGGCCCAGGAGGGCTGGCTGGGGCTGTTGTCCATCAGTGAGCTGATTCCGGCCTACACCGAAAAGCACGGGGATGTCGCCCCTGCCAAGGTGCTCGAATTCATGGTGCGCGATGGCGACAATCCGTCCTCCATCCTGTCGTGCCTGCGGGCTGCACGGGAGAACGCGCGGGCCGTGCGCGGTGCACTCACCACCGAAGTCTGGGAAACGCAGAACCAGACCTGGCTGGAACTGGCCCGGCAACTCGAAGGGGGCGCTTTCGAGAGCGATCCCGGACAGTTCTTTGAGTGGGTCAAGTACCGCTCGCACCTTTCACGCGGTGTCACGCTGGGCACAATGCTGCAGGACGAAGCCTTTCATTTCTTGCGGCTGGGCACATTTCTGGAGCGCAGCGACAACACGGCGCGCCTGCTGGATGTGAAGTTCCATGCTGTAAATAACGATTTCTTCGGGCGCGCCAGCGAGCGCAACCAGGAGAACGACTTCTACCACTGGAGCGCTATTTTGCGCAGCGTTTCGGCGTTCGAGGTGTACCGCAAGGTGTACCGCGACGTGATCACCCCTGGGCGGGTGGCCGACCTGCTGATCCTGCGCCGCGACATGCCCCGCTCACTGCATGCCAGCCTGCGCGAGGTGGTGGACAACCTGGCCGTGGTGGCCAACGAGCAGTCGGCCGAGACGCAGCGCTGCGCCGGGCGCTTGCTGGCGGAACTGCAATATGGACGCATCGACGAAATCCTGGCCACGGGCCTGCACGCCTATCTGACGCAGTTTCTGGACCGTGTGAACGACCTGGGGGGCGGGATCAGCCGCGACTTTCTGGTGGCTGCGGACGACTGAAGCATCCGTTTTTTCGCGCCTGTTTGCGAGCGCTTGGGGCAGTGGGTGTCAGTTGGAATCTTGCGCGCTGCGCCGCTGGTCGCGCAGCATGAAAAGATAGAGGCTTTCGACCTTTTCACGCGCCCAGGGTGTCTTGCGCAGGAACTTCAGGCTCGATGACACGCTGGGGTCGCTTTGAAAGCAGCGCACCGGAATGCGTTCGCCCAGCTCCTGCCAGCCAAAATAATCGGCCAGGCCCACCACCATGGCCTCCAGCGTCACTCCATGCAAGGGGTTGTGGGGCTGCTTTGGACGGGCAGCGGGTGGCGAAGCATTCGGGGCAGTGGGCTTCTCGGGGTCTGGGGTGGGGCGGGGCTCTTGGGCGTTCATGGGCGCAAGCATAAGGCGATTGCGGGGCTGGTCCGCGTCTACAGGTGAGGACGCCCATAATCACGACCCCTCAGCACCCGTCCTGCATTGGCGGTCTTCCTGTCCTTTCCATGTTCCAGTCACATCTTCGCGTCCTGTCCGTCATCCCGCCGATGACGCAGCTCAACACCCCTTACCCGTCCACCGCGTACCTCACGGGGTTTCTGCGCTCGCGCGGGGTTGCGGCGGTGCAGGAAGACCTGGCGCTGGCGCTGGTGCTGCAACTGCTGTCACCCACAGGCCTGCGCGCGGTGGCCACCCAGGTCGATGCGGTGCCTGCCAAAAAGCACAGCCCCGCCATGCAGGCCTTTACGGCGCAGCGCGATCGTTACCTGGCCACCATCGCGCCCGCCATCGCCTTTTTACAGGGGCGCGATTCCACCCTGGCGCACCGCATCGTGGGCCGCCATTTTTTGCCCGAGGGGCCGCGCTTTGCATCGCTCGATGTGTATGTTCATGACGAGGGTGGCGACCCGCTGGGCTGGGCCTTTGGCGCCCTGGGCCTGCACGACCGCGCCAAGCACCTGGCCACGCTGTACCTGAACGACCTGGCCGACGTGCTGCGCGATGCGGTGGACCCACGCTTCGAGTTTGTGCGCTATGCCGAGTCGCTGGCGGGCAGCCAGCCTACCTTCGAGCCGCTGGCGCAGGCCCTGGCCGCCCCGCCCAATCTGGTGGACGACGCGCTGCGCAACTTGACCCTGGAGGCGGTAGAGCGCCATGCGCCCACCGTGGTGCTGCTGTCGGTGCCGTTCCCCGGCTCGGCCTATGCGGCGTTTCGCATCGCGCAGACCATCAAGGCGCAGCACCCGCACATCGTGACAGTGCTGGGCGGCGGTTTTGTCAATACCGAACTGCGCGAGCTGACCGAGCCGCGTGTGTTTGATTATTTCGACTACGTCACGCTGGATGCGGGCGAGCGCCCTTTGCTGGCGCTGCTGGAGCACCTGCAGGGCCAGCGCGGCCGCCAGCGGCTGGTGCGCACCTTTGTGCGCGCTGAAGGCGGCGATGGCGCGGGCGCCGTGCAATACATCAACATGATGGAGGCCGACATCGCCTTTGCCGAGGTGGGCACGCCCACCTGGGACGGCCTGCCGTTGGGCAGCTACCTGTCGCTTCTGGACATGCTCAACCCCATGCACCGGCTGTGGAGTGACGGGCGCTGGAACAAGCTCACCGTGGCGCATGGCTGCTACTGGAAAAAGTGCAGTTTTTGCGACGTGAGTCTGGACTACATCGGCCGCTACGAAGGCGCCTCGGCCACGGTGCTTGCCGACCGCATCGCACAAATAGTGCGCGAGACCGGGCAGACCGGTTTTCACTTTGTCGATGAAGCCGCGCCGCCCAAGGCACTGAAGGCGCTGGCCACCGAACTCATCGCGCGCAAGGCCGGCATCTCGTGGTGGGGCAACATCCGTTTCGAAAAAACCTTCAGCCCCGAGCTGTGCAACCTGCTGGCCGACAGCGGCTGCATCGCCATCTCGGGCGGGCTGGAGGTGGCATCCGACCGGCTGCTTCAACTCATGAAAAAGGGCGTGTCGGTGGACCAGGTGGCGCGCGTGACGCGGGCCTTCACCGATGCGGGCATTCTGGTGCACGCCTACCTGATGTATGGCTTTCCCACGCAGACGGTGCAGGACACCGTGGATGCGCTGGAATATGTGCGCCAGCTGTTCGCCAATGGCTGCATTCAAAGCGGGTTTTTCCACCGCTTTGCCTGCACCGTGCACTCACCCGTGGGCCAGCACCCCGAAGATTACGGTGTAACCCTGCAGCCCCTGCCGCCCGTAAGCTTTGCCAAGAACGACATCGGCTTTCACGACCCCACCGGCGTGGACCATGACGCGCTGGGCGGCGCGCTCAAGAAAGCCATCTACAACTACATGCACGGCATCGGGCTCGAAGAAGACGTGCGCAGCTGGTTCCCTTTCAAGGTGCCCAAGACCACCGTGGCGCGCCACCGCATTGAGCGGGCGCTGCGCGAGCGCGGATGAGTTGCTTGCGGGCGGGGCAGTGACGGGGGCTTTGCTGAAAGCAGGCAGGATGGGCTTGTCATGAAATAGCAATACTCAATTGATTCAATCAATTCAATCAATTGGATTGATGGTCTCGAAGCGCCTAAACTTCAATCTTGTTCAGTTCACCAACCACCAAAGGAAGTAGCCATGTCCCTGATCAACACGCAAGTCCAGCCTTTCAAAACCCAGGCATTTCACAACGGCAAGTTCATCGACGTCACCGAAGCCAGCCTGATGGGCAAGTGGTCGGTCGTGATCTTCATGCCCGCCGCCTTCACCTTCAACTGCCCCACCGAAGTGGAAGACGCTGCTGACAACTACGCCGAATTCCAGAAGGCTGGCGCCGAGGTGTACATCGTCACCACCGACACGCATTTCTCGCACAAGGTGTGGCACGAAACCTCGCCCGCCGTGGGCAAGGCCAAGTTCCCTCTGGTGGGTGACCCCACGCACCAGCTGACCCGTGCTTTTGACGTGCACATCGACGAAGAAGGCCTGGCGCTGCGCGGCACCTTCATCATCAACCCCCATGGCGTGATCAAGACCATGGAAGTGCATTCCAACGAAATCGCCCGCGACGTGAAGGAAACCCTGCGCAAGCTCAAGGCCGCCCAGTACACCGCCGCCCACCCCGGCGAAGTCTGCCCCGCCAAGTGGAACGAAGGCGCCAAGACCATTGCTCCTTCACTGGACCTGGTCGGCAAGATCTAAGCCACCGAGCCGTAACACGGCAGAGCGCCCCTGGCGGCGCTCCCCAGCCGGACGACGCTGTGGCGCTTGGTGCCATACCGTCCGGTTTTTTTTCGCCTGAAATTTAGTGCGTAAGGCGCCACAAGCGGCCCAGGCACATCCCACAACTCGAATCCACAAGGACACCACCATGCTCGACGAACAACTCAAGACCCAACTTTCGGCATACCTGGAGCGCGTGCAGCAGCCGTTCGCGCTGGTGGCATCCCTCAACGACAGCGACACATCCCGCGAGATGCTGGACCTGTTGCAAACCATCCAGTCGCTGCGCAGCGACAAGATCACCCTGCGCACCGATGGCAACGACGCCCGCAAGCCCTCGTTCACGCTGCAACGCACGGGCAGCACCAGCCAGCTGCGCTTTGCCGGCCTGCCGCTGGGCCATGAATTCACGTCGCTGGTGCTGGCGCTGCTGTGGACGGGCGGTCATCCGCCCAAGGCCGAACAGGAAGTTCTGGACCAGATCGACGCGCTCGAAGGCGATTTCAACTTCGAGGTCTACATGAGCCTGAGCTGCCACAACTGCCCCGACGTGGTGCAGGCGCTGAGCCTCATGGCCATCCGCAACCCGCGCATCAAGACCACGGTGATCGAAGGCGGTGCCTTCCAGGAAGAAGTGAACCGCCGCGAAGTCATGGCCGTGCCCATGGTGTTCCTGAATGGCGAAGTGTTCGGTTCGGGCCGCATGCTGCTGGAAGAAATCGTGGCCAAGCTGGACACCGGCGCTGCCGCCAAAGAGGCCGCCAAACTCTCGGCCAAGGCGCCCTATGACGTGCTGATTGTTGGCGGTGGCCCCGCAGGCGCTGCGGCCGCTGTGTACGCCGCCCGCAAAGGCATCCGCACCGGCGTGGTCGCCGAGCGCTTCGGCGGCCAGGTGAACGACACCCTGGGTATTGAAAACTACATCTCGGTGCTGGAAACGGATGGCCCCAAGTTTGCCGCTGCGCTGGAGGCCCACACCCGCGCCTATGGTGTGGACATCATGAACCTGCAGCGCGCTGAAGCGCTGACTCCTGCCACCGAGCCCGGTGGCCTGATCGAGGTGAGGCTGGCCAACGGCGGCACGCTGAAGGCAAAGTCGGTGATTTTGTCCACCGGCGCGCGCTGGCGCAACGTCAATGTGCCCGGCGAAGCCGAGTACAAGAACAAGGGCGTGGCCTATTGCCCGCATTGCGACGGCCCGCTGTTCAAGGGCAAGCGCACGGCAGTGATTGGCGGCGGCAACTCGGGTGTCGAGGCCGCCATCGACCTGGCTGGCGTGGTGCAACACGTCACGCTGGTGGAATTTGCCGACCAGCTCAAGGCCGACGCCGTGCTGGTGAGCAAGCTGCAAAGCCTGCCCAACGTCACTATCCACACCAATGCGCAGACCACCGAAATCACGGGGATTGATGGCAAGGTGAACGGCCTGAAATTCAAAGACCGCGCCACGAGCGACGAGCACCTGGTGCCCCTGGAAGGCGTGTTTGTGCAGATCGGCCTGGTGCCCAACACCGACTGGCTCAAGGGCACGGTGGCGCTGAGCAAGTTTGGCGAGATCGAGATCGACGCCAAGGGCCACACCAGCGTGCCCGGCGTGTTCGCCGCCGGCGACTGCACCACAGTGCCTTACAAGCAGATCGTGATTGCCGCCGGTGCTGGCGCCACGGCCGCGCTGAGCGCGTTTGACCACCTGATCCGCACCAGCGCGCCAGCCTGATTTTTATCAGCCCAGGCTCAGATAAAACCCGCTCTCCCTGAGCCCTTCGGCAGGCCCAGGACAGGCTTGTCGAAGGGCTTTCGCGAAGGCTCTCCCTGGCTTCGACAGGCCCGAGCGGATGGGTGCAAGGTATCTGGAATATGGCGTTAATCAGCCCCGAAGTGGCCCGGAGCCACCTGGACAAGTGTTAAGGATGACCTGCATAACTCCCAGCGGTCTGTGGTAGCACGGCCTCGGGCGGTCTGCTGCGGTGCTTTTCTTGCCCATAGCCCCGCTGTTGGCTTATTGGCTGCAAAAAGACGCTTAGCGGCCCATCCCGATCCGCACTACCACCGACACGCGAGGGTTATGCAGGCCATCCTTGATGCTATTTAAATGATAGCTATTGACGCCTTCCAGTCGAGTGCTTGCGTGGTATTTTGTGGCAATACCGCGCAGGCGCGAACGCTATGATCCGTCCATGCTCTCTCGCCTGCCTGGTTATTCCCTGCCCGAGCGCCTGTGGCGCACCGCACGGCGCTGGGCGCTGGCGTGGGGGCGCATCGTGTACCTGGGCGCGGTGATTCTGGTGCTGGTGATGTCGCCCTCCAGCTATACCCCGGCGGCCCGCCGCACGTTGGCGCGGCAAATCTACCTGGACACGGCCCCCATCCTGATGGGGTTCACGGTGCTGGCGGCGTTGCTGGCCCTGGTCATCACGCGCATCGTGGTGGTGACGGCGCTGAGCTATGGTCTGTCGCGCTATGCGCTCGAAATGGTGATTCGTGTGCTGGTGCTTGAACTCATTCCGCTCACGGCCACGCTGTTCGTGGCGATGCGCTGCACCATTCCCCAAGGCACGCAACTGGCGCTGCTGCGCCAGTCGGGCCACTTTGACGCACTGCGAGCCCAGGGGGGCGATCCCGTGCGCATGGAGCTGTTGCCGCGCGTGGTGGCTGGCGTGTTTGCCAGCATCACGTTGGCGGTGCTGTCGTGTGTGGTGGCGCTGATCATGGCCTACCTCAGTGTGTATGGCTTCAACCTGGCTGGCCTGCCCAGCTACACGCGCATGTTCGGCCATGTGTTCTCGCCGGCGGTAACGCTGGTGTTTGCCCTCAAGACGCTGTTTTCCAGCCTGGCCGTGGCCTTGATTCCCACCACGGCCGGCATGTACGACACAGGCGAGGGCGCCACGCCCGACTCCGAGCTGGGCGGCCTCGCGCGCATGTTTGCCGTGCTGCTGCTGATCGAGGTGGGCTCGCTCGTCGGCAACTACTATTGAGGCCGATATCGAGACCGATGGCCTTACCGAACCCTTGCAGCGCTCCATGACAGACCCACTCTCTTTCACACCGACGCCGCCATCTCAGTCGGCGGTGGAAACATTGCGCCCGGTGGCCCATCTGCAGCTCAAGGCTGCGGCGCTGCTGTTGTTCACGCTGGCGCTCATCGTGGGGTCGGGCCTGTATCTGCTGTATGCGCGCGGCGCCTTCGAGCCCACGCAAACGCTGGTGCTCACGGCCGACGACTCCGAAGGCGTGGTGGTGGGCATGGACATGACGTTCTCGGGTTTCCCGATCGGCCGTGTGCGGCGCATCGAGCTGTCTGACGATGGCAATGCCCGCATCGTTGTGGACGTGCCGCGCAAGGACGCGCACTGGCTGCGCCAGTCGAGCGTTTTCACTCTGGTGCGCGGCATGGTGGGCGGCACCAATATTCGCGCCTACACCGGCATGCTCGGCGATCCGCTGTTGCCCGATGGCGCCGTGCGTCCGGTATTGCGCGGCGACGCCACGGCAGAAATCCCCCAGCTCATGGCAGCGGTGCGCGAGCTGCTGGGCAACCTCAACGCTCTCACGGCCCAGGACGCCGCCTTGGGCGCCAGCCTGGGCCAGGTGCAGGAACTGGCCGCACGGCTGAACGGTCCGGGTGGCGCGCTGGGTGTGCTGATGGGCAACGAAGCCGATGCCCAAAAGGTTGTGGCTACGCTGGACCGCACCAACGCCTTGCTGGCTCGCCTGGATGCCATGGTGGCGCGCGCCGACCGCCAGGTCTTTGGCCAGGACGGCAAGGACGCCCTGGTGCCCGAGGTGCGGGCCACCGTGGTGCAGCTCAATGGCCTGCTGGCCGAAACGCGCACCAGCCTCAAGAAGGTGGATGCCGTGCTGGTCGAGGCGCAGGCCATTGGCGCCAATGCCCGCGAGGCCACCACCGACCTGGGCGCCTTGCGCGCCGAGGTGGAAAGCAACCTGCGCAAGGTGGAAAGCCTGGTCAACGAAATCAACCGCAAATGGCCTTTTGCGCGCAACACGGAGCTGCAACTGCCATGACCATTGCCGCCGCATGGGCGAAGGGGCTTGCCCGCTGGAGCGTGCTGTGCCTGGGTTGGACCCTGGCGGCCTGTGCCAGCGGTCCGCCCACCCCTGAATGGCAGATGAACGCCCATGGGGCAGCGCAAAAGGCCCAGGACGCCTACCTGGCGGGCGACACCCGCGTAGAGCAACTGGAATGGAACCGTGCCCGCGAAGCCCTGTCCCGCACGGGCCGCCTGGACCTGCTGGCCCGGCTGGAACTGCTGCGCTGCGCCGGGCGCGTGGCTAGTCTGGTGTTTGCGCCGTGCGTGGAATTTGAAGCGCTGCGCCAGGATGCCGCTGCGCCCGAAAAAGCCTACGCCGATTACCTGACCGGTCAGCTGGCGCCGCTGGAAGTGGCGCAATTGCCCGCAGCCCAGCGCAGCGTGGCCCAGGCTGGGCAGACAGATGCTGGTGCCCAGCTTGCCAGCATCCAGAACCCCTTGTCGCGCTTGGTGGCTGCCGGCGTCTTGCTCAAAACGGGCCGCGCCACGCCGGCCACCCTGTCGGTGGCGGTCGAAACGGCATCGGCCCAGGGCTGGCGCAGGCCCTTGCTGGCCTGGCTGATGGTGCAGGCCAAGCGGGCGCAGGCTGCAGGGGATACCGTGGCTGCTGTCAGCCTGCAGCGACGCATTGCCATCGTGGAGCGCGGCGGCAAGCTGGATTGATGTGGTTGCTGCTGGCTGCGGATGCGGTCGCCAACGGGGTTGTTTCAGCACTTTCAGCCTGCCGCAATGGCAGTGCGGCGGCTTGCTTGCGTTCAAGTATCCATACCGAAGTTCACTTGCTGCAAATGATCGCTCTGGATGCGAAATGTAAGCAATAATTTCAGCAATAGTGACCAGTAAGGTATTGAGCATGTCCGACGGGAGAGATGTCAGCAATGACGATGCGGTTTACAGAACACTTCTGGAATCGACCAAGGCCATTCCATGGAAGATCGACTGGGCTTCCAAGAAGTTTGCCTACATCGGCCCCCAGATCGAAGCGCTGCTCGGCTGGAGCCCGGAAAGCTGGATGACCGTGGACGACTGGGTGATGCGCATGCACCCCGAGGACCGCGAATACGTGGTGAATTTCTGCGTCGCCCAGTCCCAGGCCGGGATTGATCATGAAGCAGACTATCGCGCGCTGACCAAGGACAACGGCTATGTGTGGCTGCGTGACGTGGTGCATGTGGTGCGCAAAGAAAACGGTGAACCCGACGCTCTGATTGGCTTCATGTTCGACATCAGCGAACGCAAAAAAACCGAAGAGAAGTTGCTCGTTCTGCAAAAAGAGCTGGAGGCGCTTTCATTCAAGGACGGGTTGACGAACATCGCCAACCGGCGCCGGTTTGATGCCAGCCTCGAAGTGGAATGGGAAAGCGCACGCAGCAACGGGCAGCCGCTGTCCATCCTCTTGTTTGATATTGACTTTTTCAAACAGTACAACGATTTTTATGGGCATGTGCGGGGCGACAAGTGCCTGATCGAGATGGCGCAAACGCTGAGCCTGGCGCTGGATGGTCCGCGCGACCTGGTGGCGCGTCTTGGCGGCGAAGAATTTGTCGTGCTGTTGCCGCAAGCCGATGCCTCGGTGGCACTGAAAGTCGCCGAACGCTGCCAACGGCTGATTCAAAAGCAAGCGATAGCGCACGCGCAATCACCGCTGGATCAGCGCATCACTGTCAGCATCGGCGTGGGCACCGTCGTTCCGGGCGAGCGCATGAAGCCCTCCAGTTTCATCGAGGCAGTGGACCAGCAACTGTATGCGGCCAAGAAAAACGGCAGGAACCGGATCGAGACGGTTCAGGTGGCAGCTTGANNCGCTGTACACACCTCAGCCGGGCAGGTGTTCTGGATCTTCTTGCGCCAGGGCCTTGCGTCGTTTGGCGGCCCGGTGGCGCACCTGGGCTACTTTCACGATGAATTCGTGCAGCGCCGCCACTGGCTGACCGAGCGCAGCTATGCCGACCTGGTGGCGTTGTGCCAGTTTCTGCCCGGTCCGGCCAGCAGCCAGGTGGGTATGGCGCTGGGGCTGATGCGGGCGGGCATGCCGGGGGCGCTGGCCGCATGGCTGGGGTTCACGCTGCCGTCTGCGCTGGTGCTGGCCTTGTTCGGCCTGGGGCTGGCGGGCGGGCATGCCATGCTGCCCGCAGGCACCATCCATGGGCTCAAGGTGGTGGCGGTGGCCGTGGTGGCGCAGGCGGTGTGGGGCATGGCGCGCAGCTTGTGTGGGGGGCGGGCCAAGGTCACGATGATGGTGCTGGCCTGCTGCGCGGTGCTGCTGGTGCCCGGGGTGTGGGGCCAGGTGGTCGTGATGCTGGCAGCGGGTGGGGTGGGTTGGTGGCTGTTTGGGAGGGGCAGGGCGGTAGTGGCAAAAACGGCAGAAATGGCCATCGACACGCCGGATGGCCTGCATGTCCCGCTGCGCCAGCGCACCGGGGCCGNNCGAGACGGTTCAGGTGGCAGCTTGAGGGCGCTGGCCCAAGCACTGTTGCAATGGCGCGGTGACTGCGGACTCTGCTGATCACCATGCATCAACACCCCCCAGCTTCGGCGGCCCCATCCGCTGTACACACCTCAGCCGGGCAG
>DCVY01000146.1:18169-21199 GCA_002327945.1 Acidovorax delafieldii
CCTGGGGCTGGCGGGCGGGCATGCCGTGCTGCCCGCAGGCACCATCCATGGGCTCAAGGTGGTGGCGGTGGCCGTGGTGGCGCAGGCGGTGTGGGGCATGGCGCGCAGCTTGTGTGGGGGGCGGGCCAAGGTCACGATGATGGTGCTGGCCTGCTGCGCGGTGCTGCTGGTGCCCGGGGTGTGGGGCCAGGTGGCCGTGATGCTGGCAGCGGGTGGGGTGGGTTGGTGGCTGTTTGGGAGGGGCAGGGCGGTAGTGGCAAAAACGGCAGAAATGGCCATCGACACGCCGGATGGCCTGCATGTGCCGCTGCGCCAGCGCACCGGGGCCGCGCTGCTGGTGGTGTTTGCCGCCTTGTTGGTGCTGCTGCCGCTGGCCATGCACCTGTGGCCCGGTTCGCTGCTGGCCATGGTGGATGCGTTCTACCGTGTGGGCGCGCTGGTGTTTGGCGGCGGTCATGTGGTGCTGCCGTTGTTGCAGGCCGAGGTGGTGGGGCCGGGCTGGGTGTCGGCCGATGCATTTTTGGCCGGTTATGGCGCCACACAGGCGGTGCCGGGGCCACTGTTCACGTTTGCGGCGTTTCTGGGTGCGTCCATGCAGGTCTGGCCTGGCGGCTGGCTGGGGGCNNTTTTGGGAGCCACTGCGGCGCAACCCGCATGCCCAGGCGGCACTGGCGGGTGTGAACGCGGCAGTGGTGGGGCTGCTGCTGGCGGCGCTTTACAACCCCGTGTGGACCAGCGCCATCCACAGCGGCGCCGATTTTTGCCTGGCACTGGCCGCCTTTGTGGCGCTGGTGTTCTGGCGCGTGCCGCCCTGGGCGGTGGTGCTGGCCTGCGGCGCGGGCGGAGCCTTGTTGGCACTGGGGGGTTGAATTTGACTGAAAATGGCCTTTGGCGCTTGATGGTCAAGCGCTGAAAGCTATCAAAATGATAGTGGTTTGTTTTTGTTTCCTCGGTTTTTTAGGGTCTTTCACATTTTGAACTCTCCTGTCGTCAACGCCCTGGTTCCGGTGGTTTTGTTCATTGCCATCGGCTTTTTCGTGGGCCGGTGGGGCTGGATTCGCGCCGCGTCGGTCAAGGATCTGTCCAACCTCGTGTTCATGGTGCTCACGCCCGCGCTGCTGTTTCGCACCATGAGCACGGTGCATGTGCAAGACCTCGATTTCGGCCCCGTCGCCATCTATTTTGCGGCGGTCGGGCTGGTGTTTGCGGCCACGCTGGTCCTGACCGGCTTTTCCAGCCTGGCGGCCGCGCGGGCACTGGCCCACACCTTCAGCAACACCATCATGATCGGCGCGCCGCTGGTGGGGCTGGCGTTTGGCCAGCAGGGGCTGGTGACGCTGTTCACGTTGATTCCGGCGCATTCGCTCATCTTGCTGACCTCGGCCACGGTGGTGTTTGAGCTGGCCGTGGCGCGAGAGCACCGGGGTCGCGCCGGACATGTGCACCAGCCGCTGTGGCGCACGGTGCTGCAGGCGGTGCGCAACGGCATCGTGCACCCGGTGCCGTTGCCCATCATCGTGGGCCTGCTGTTTGCCCAGACCGGGCTGGTGCTGCCGCAGATGGTTGACAAGCCTTTGCAGCTGCTGGGCCAGGCGCTGGGGCCCCTGGCGCTGCTGCTCGTGGGGGTGACGCTGGCATTCTCAACCGTGGGGGCCTATTTCAAGGCGGCGCTGCGCATTGCACTGGTCAAGAACCTTGCCCTGCCGCTGGTGCTGGCCGCACTGGGCTGGGCGCTGGGGCTGTCGGGCTTGCCGCTGGCCGTGATGGTGGTGACCGCGGCGCTGCCAGTGGGTGCCAATGTGTTTTTGTTTGCTCAGCGCTACGAGGTCGCACAGGACGAAGTGACCGCCAGCGTGGCCGTGTCCACCGCGCTGGGGCTGGTCACGGTGCCGGTGGTGCTGTTGCTGGCGGCGCGGTTGTAAAAGACCCTCAGCCTCTCAGGGCGCCAGGCGCTCGCGCACCCAGGCGCTGCCGTCCAGGCGGTAACGCAGGCGGTCATGTAGGCGGCTCTTGCGACCCTGCCAGAACTCCCACAAGTCGGGCTTCAAGCGGTAGCCACCCCAGTGCGGCGGGCGCGGCGGCTTGAGCAGAAACTGTGCGCCATACTTGGCGGCGTTGGCCACCAGCACGCTGCGGCCTGAAATCACCTGGCTTTGCGGGCTGGCCCAGGCACCGATGCGCGAATCGAGCGGGCGGCTGGCAAAGTATTCGTCGCTCTCCGCGTCGCTGACCTTCTCAACCATACCCTCGATGCGCACCACGCGTTCGACCTCCACCCAGTGGAACTGCAGCGCCACATAGGGGTTGCCCGCAATCTGGCGGCCCTTGCGGCTGTCGTAGTTGGTAAACCAGACGATGCCGCGCTCGTCATAGCCCTTGATCAGCACCACGCGGGTGCTGGGGCGCAGATCGCTGCCCACGGTGGCCACGGTCATGGCGTTGGGCTCGGGCACCTGGGCGCTGAGGGCTTCTTTCAGCCACTGGTCAAACTGCTGCAGGGGGACGGCGTGCGAGGCGTCTTCGCTGAGTTCGGCGCGCTCGTAGCTCTTGCGAAGGTCGGCGATGGAGGTGGTCATGGACATGATTGTGCACGCCCAGGTGGCATCAGACGGGCAACCTGATGCACCGGGTGACCTTTTGCCGGCGCAGGAATGCACCGAAGGCGTAACGTGCCGGGCTGGCTGAACCGAGAAACGGCCGTTGGATGCGCCCGCCGGTGCCGTGATCGGGGTGCCGGGCAAGGCTGAGTGCTGCGGCTCCAACAGCACCTGCGTGCTGTTGGACAGCGCGAAGAAGGCCTGTCTCCGCCAGGCCTGCACCCTGCAAGGGCGACGACGCGGCGGGCTTACTGCCCGTACTGCCCGTACTGCCCGCAAGGAGGAGCAACGCCGCATGGTGCCCCGAGCGCGGTGCTGGCGGGTGCATAGCGCTCTCACCCACAAGGTGAACGCCATCGAAGCCATCAACGATAGATTGCATGCGGTTTGCGAAGGGATACAAAGCGGTCAACTGCCGATTTGAGGGTGAAAG
>DCVY01000101.1:0-2891 GCA_002327945.1 Acidovorax delafieldii
CGGTTGGCGGTTGGCGGTTGGCGGTAACGATGCTCCACGCCCCGCCACCACTGCACAGACAGCAGCCCCTGCAGACCCTCCCGCAATCGACTCACGCAGGCTGCGCGAAGGCCAGTGCCTCGACCCGGTTGCGGCCATGCTCCTTGGCCAGGTACATGGCATCGTCGGCGCGCTGCAAAAGGGTGTCTGACGAATCACCAGGCAGGTACTGCGTGGCCCCGATACTCACCGTCAGGTGGATAGGGCCACAGTCCGTCAACACCGGCTCACGGGCCACCAGGGCGCGCAGGCGCTCGGCCACGGCAAGGGTTCCCTCGCTGCTGGCGTTGGGCAAAAAAATGACAAATTCCTCGCCGCCCAGCCGCCCCATCACGTCTTCAGTGCGCAGGCAACCGCTGGCCAGGCCGACAAAATGGCGCAGCACATCGTCGCCGCCTTTGTGCCCGCAGGTGTCATTGACCTTCTTGAAATGGTCCAGGTCAACTGCCAGCACAGAAAGACCGCACCGCGTGCGGTGCGCGCTGCTGATGGCCTTCTCCAGCAGCGCAAGAAACGCCCGCCGGTTGAACACATCGGTGAGCGGGTCCACCTCGGCCAGGTGGCGCAACTCCCTGGTGATGTGCTCATTGATCAGCATCAGCGTGCCAAACGCCATCATCACCAGAGACAACGTGGACTCGAGCACGACAAACTGCGACAGCAGCACCACCATATCGCCCCCCGCAACATCCCCCCATGGAGGCGTACCCAGCTTGAACAGCAGCGGCCGCACCAGCACGAAAAGCCCATGCAGGCCGGAAACGAGGGCAAACAGATAGCGTGCGGGAACGCTCCGGAAGTCGCCGCGTGCCAGGGTGTGGGCGGTGAGCAAAAAAAACACGCCAGAAACCGAGCCCGCCAGCGCAAACCGGATCGCCAGGTTCGGCTGCACCACCGTGAAATGCACCGCCGCAACCACCACGACAGTGATGACCGATGCCGCATACCCGTGCGGCGCAGATGCCCGCCCCATGTAGGCACGGCTGCCCAGAAAAGCGAGGTAAGCTGCCACGGCAATAGACGCCTGCGTCACCACCACCGACAGCACTTCAGGCACATGGTCGCGCACCACCAGACTGGCGCAAAACACCGAGGCACTCAGAAAAGACAGCGTCCACAGCCGCAAGCCGGGAATGCCCTTGTTGAAATGCCACACGGCATAAAGCACCGTGGTGACCAGCGCGGCAAGGATGCCGGCAAGAATGATAAGCGTGGGACTGTGCACGAAAGAGGATGTGGGCTGAGAGGCTGTGCTCTTGACAAAGTTGCGGTCTGCAGCGTTATGCGGGCCCGCGGTGCAAACATGACAGAAAATCCGTATGCAATTGTAAGCATGCTCCCATGACGCGATCCAAGGCGCTGACAAGTCCATAGAGGCCGAATCGGAGCGGGCCTGCGGGCGGCAATCGGCGCCCGGCAAATGCACGCATCAGTTCGCCAGAGGTACGCACCCCATCACACCGTCACCCCGCCACATGGCACTCGCGGCGCAGCAAGGCCAACGCGTCGTGCATCTGGTAGTCCATGTCGCTGCCCAGCGTTTTGCCAGATTCCTGCACAAAGCTGTTCCACATGCCGATGTAGTCGGCCTGGTAGGCGCCCGGCGCATGGCTGCGGATGAACTCGGTGGCCAGCGCGGGCTGCAGGCCGCTCTTGCGGATCTTGCGCACGAGGCTGGCGGCGGCTTTTTCGGTCAGCAGTGTCTTCTTGGGCACCCCCGCGGCCAGGCACAGAAACAAGGTGAGCAGCGAGTGTTCGTCTTCGTTGCCCTGGGTGGTTTTGGTCCATGTCTTGCTGGCGGGCTGGGGGGGCTCGCCGCCCTCTTCGATCGCGTCCAGGCTGCGGTGGTAATGCTCCACCTCGGCCAGCGGGTCGTCCAGCAAAAAGTAGCGGGCGCGGAAAGCACCGGTTGGGCGCAGCAGGCTGCGCAGTGGATGGGCGGCGTCCAGCAATTTGGGCAGGTCGGCCAGCACGGCAGCGCATTGGGCCTGCATCACCGCACGCAGGTCTGCGGGCACACCGGCGGGTAGCCGCAGCTCGGCGGGTGCCGGCAGTTTTTTCTTGCGCAGCGCCGTTACCCGTTTCTCCAGGGCCACGGCATTGGGCCAATCGCCCAGATGCATGGCTTGGGGCGCCAGGGCCTGCATGAGCAGGCCGGTGCGGATGACGGCCTCGGCATCGGCGCCTGCGGCCTCCAGCTCGTCGGTGTCGAGGTCGTATTGCTCGGCCAGCCACTGCGCGGCACCGATGGCGTGGGCCATCTGGCTGCGGCGGGCCAGTTCGGCCTGGTAATCGGTGTAGCTGCGCAGCGACCACAATGCCAGCAGCGGCGTTTGGGCATCCTCATAGCCGGCCATGCCGAAGTTGCTGCTCTCGGGCATGGCGATCAGGCGTTTGAGCATGTCCGAGCCGCCCTTGGAGCGCGACAGGAACGAATGGTCGCGCAGCGAGATGGCGGCCTTTGCCACATCGCCGCCCGTGGTGTCCAGCAAATACAGACTGATGAGGTTGACCATGCGGTCGCGGGCCTTTTCGAGCTCGGGACGCAGAAACTCGCTGCCAAAGTAGCGGGCGATCTGCACCATGCCCTTGGGGGCATCGGCATGGATCGCCTGGAGCCTGGCGGCGTCGATGATGCCGTGCTGCACACCGTGGACCAGTGCTTTTTCAAAGAACGGGCGGGCATCGTGCAGTTGCAGCGCCGCAGAGGTAGATGCCATCATTTCCATATCAGTTGTTCATGGCGCAACACGTTCATAGCGCAACAAGACGCCCGCGGCCGTTGAAACTGGCGCGCCAAAGACCAGCGGCCGCCGCGCAAGGGCCGCCCCGCCGCGCTGGCGGTGTCCCCC
>DCVY01000101.1:2943-6295 GCA_002327945.1 Acidovorax delafieldii
CCCATGTCGTGGGCCCGCGCCTTGGCGCGCAGCACCAGCAGGGTTTCAATGAAGAGGTCGCGGCATTCATAGCGCAGCAGCCAGGCCAGTTGCATCCAGTCGCGGTCGGCCACTTCGTCCTGGTCGATGCGGGGCTGCACGTAGCCCGATGCCAGCAACTCGTCATCGCTCAAGGTGGGGCCGTAGTCTTCGGTGGCGTCGAACGTGCCGGTGCGGGCAAAGGCTTCGATGCGGCTCCACTTCTCGGCAAAGTAATTGGCCAGGGCTTCGCTGCCGCCTTCCAGGTCGCCAATGGCGGTCAAGAACTCCACCGGGTCGCTATCGTCCCGAAAAATGACGGCATTGACCATGTTGCGCAGGTGCGTGTGGGTGAGGTCTTTGTATTGCTTTTCCAGCACCATGGCGCGCGCAAACTGCTCGGGCGTGACCAGCAGGTTGACGACGGACGCCTTGGAGTCGTCGTATTCGCGCATCACGGCCAGCACGTCTTTGGGGGCCAGTTGGTCCAGCACGACCATCAGGGCGTTGTCGCCTTCGGTGTCGGCCAGGTCGGCCAGCGCCGATTCGGCACCCACGATGTCGCCGGCGGCAATCAGGCTGGTGGTTTTGGTGATAAGGGCCAGGTGGTTCATGTGCGGGAAGTCTCGGTCTTGTCAGTCTTTGCGGTCAAAGCCGGCCTCGGCCAGCCAGTGGGAGCTGGCCTCTTCGCGGGTGCGGCTGTTGTGCGGGTCGGCGGCATCGTCGGCGCTCAGGGCGCTGTAGTCATCGTCGTGCTCGGCAGCCTCATCGTCGCAATCTTTGTCAGCATCCTGCCCGGCATCGCCCTGCGCGGCTGCCGGTGCCAGGCGGGCATGCTGGTGCAGATACTCCAGCCCCGCTGCCACGACCATGAAGGCTGGGCCACCAGGCTCGCGCAACATGGTTTGAGCCAGACTGGCGGCCCAGGGTTCCAGTGAAACGGCGCCAGTCAGCGTGCCCCAGCCAGGCAGGCTGTCGGCCCCCTGGCCGAGCAATTGCTCCATCACCGAAGGCTTGGCAAAACGGAAGCCCTGGTGAAAGACCACCGCCACCATCTCCGGGGCCAGCTCCATCATCTTCACCAGAAAACCGATTTCAGAGCGCTTTTCTGCCAGCCGCTTGCGCAGCACATCCTTGCCCTCCGAGTCCGAAACCAGGTCATCCAGTTCGGCCTGATAGGCCGAACGCAAGTCATAAAAGTAGGGGGAAAGTTTCACGAAGGAAGAATGCTCTTGAAATAGGTTTGCCAGATCTCTTGCGCGGTCTGCAGCGGGTCGTCCAGCAGGTTGCGGCGGCGGTTGTCGTCGTAGGCCTGGCGGGCGTCGTCGTCCGACAGCACTTCATAGGCCTTTTGCACGGCCTGAAAGCGCTGCGCCGCGTCGGGCGCATCGTTCTTGTCCGGGTGATAGAACGATGCCTTCTGGCGAAAGGCCTTCTTGATATCGGACAGCGACGCGTTGGCGCCCAGCCCGAGGGCTGCGTAGTGGTCAGCGGTCATGGAATCGTTGTGGAGAAAGGCGCAGCGCTGGCCGGGGCAACGGCCAGCCCCTGGGCGATCATCAGCTGCCCAGGCTCACATAGACGTTCTGCACGTCGTCGTTGGCGTCAATGGCGGCCAGAAAGCTCTCGACCTCTTCAAGCTGCTCTGCCGTCAGATTGGCGGGGTTCACAGGGTTCTTGGGCTTGTAGCCCAGCTTGGCCGACAACACGGTGAAGCCCTGCGCCGGCAGCGCGCGGCTGACCAGGTCCAGATCGGTCGGGTCGGTCCAGAACGTGGTGGTGCCCTCTTCGTCGCCGGCTTCAAAGTCTTGCGCGCCGGCTTCGATGGCGGCCAGTTCAGGGTCGGCGCCGGGGGTGGACGGCTCGGCCTCGATCATGCCCACATGGTTGAAGTCCCATGCCACCGATCCCGAGGTGCCCAGCTGGCCCTTGCGGAACAGCACGCGCATCTCCGGTGCAGTGCGGTTGACGTTGTCGGTCAGGCATTCGACCATCACGGCCACCTGGTGGGGGGCAAAGCCCTCGTAGATCACATGCTCGAAATGAACGGCCTCGTCGCCGATGCCGGCGCCCTTCTTGATGGCGCGCTCCAGCGTTTCCTTGGGCATCGAGACCTTGCGGGCCTGCTCCACCACGAGGCGCAGGCGCGAGTTGCCAGCCGGGTCGGCCCCGCCGCGCGCCGCCACCATGATTTCCTTGGCCAGCTTGCCAAACAGCTTGCCTCTGGCATCTGCGACTTGTGCCTTACCTTTTGCTTTCCACTGGGCGCCCATGGCTGATATTCCTTGGTGTTATGGCGCTCCATGAACCGATTCACTGGCGCCTGATTTTTGTCTTGGGGCGAATGCGCGCAGGTTTTTCCAGCGAAAACGGGGCGCGCAACCGAACCCTGTAGGTTACCACCGGGCGATTCACCCTGCCTTTTTCGTGGCTGCGGGCCAGAATGCGGGGTAATCTATCCATAGTCGGGTTTGCACCCCGGACCGGGGCGGCGCTCAAGACTGCTGCGGTCCACCGGCCCAAAATGGCATACCGCTGCCCACACGGAGTTTTTCCCTTGCTCAACACCCTCTGGCTGGGTTTCTTTGTCACAGCCGCCATTGCCGCAATGGCCCAATGGCTGATGGGCGGCAACGCCCAGATCTTCGCGGCCATGGTCGAAGCCCTGTTTGCCATGGCCCGGCTGTCGGTCGAGGTGATGGTGCTGCTGTTTGGCACGCTCACGCTGTGGCTGGGCTTTTTGCGCATTGCCGAAAAGGCCGGCATCGTGGATGCGCTGGCGCGCTGGCTGGCGCCGTTGTTTGCGCGGCTGATGCCCGGCGTGCCGCGCGGACACCCGGCCCTGGGCCTGATGACGCTGAACTTTGCCGCCAACGCGCTGGGCCTGGACAACGCAGCCACACCCATGGGCCTGAAAGCCATGCGTGCCCTGCAAGAGCTGAACCCGCAACCCGAAACCGCCACCAATGCGCAGATTTTGTTTCTGGTGCTCAACGCGTCGTCGCTCACGCTGCTGCCAGTCACCATCTTCATGTACCGCATGCAGCAAGGCGCGCCCGACCCGACGCTGGTGTTTCTGCCCATCCTGCTGGCCACGTCGGCCTCGACGCTGGCGGGGCTGCTGAGCGTGGCGGCGGTGCAGCGCCTGCCCTTGTTCAGCCCGGTGGTGCTGGCCTATCTGCTGCCGGTTGCGCTGGCGCTGGCGGGCTTTATGGCGCTGCTGGCCACGCTGAGCGCCGCCGCGCTGGCGCAGCTGTCGTCCCTGCTGGGCAGCCTGACGCTGTTTGCGCTGGTGCTGCTGTTCGTCTGCGCAGGCGCCTGGCGCAAGGTGGCC
>DCVY01000079.1 GCA_002327945.1 Acidovorax delafieldii
GGCCATCTGCAGCATCTTGCGCACCTGGTCGGCGGTGCGCTCGGAGAACACCGGCACGCCCACGGGAGGCTCATGCGTCTTGAGCATGGTGGCCGGAATCACCTTGCCGCCGTTGGAGAACACGGTGTACGAGCGCGCCATCTGGAACAGGCTGGCCGACAGGCCGTAGCCGTAGGACATGGTGGCCTGCTCGATCGGGCGCCAAGTCTTGTAGGGCCGCAGCCGGCCACTGACCACGCCCGGAAACCCGAGCTGCGGCTTCTGGCCGAAACCGGCAGCCGAAAAGGTTTCCCACATCTCGCGTGCAGGCAGCTGCATGGCGATCTTGGTGGTACCGACGTTGCTGGATTTCTGGATCACGCCCTCGACGGTGAGCGCGCCATAGTTGCGTGTGTCCGAAATGGTCGAACCCGTGATGGTGAGGCGGCCCGGCGCGGTGTCTACAACGGTGTCGGGCCGGATGCGGCCGGATTCGAGCGCCAGGCCGACGGTGAAGGGCTTGATGACCGAGCCGGGCTCGAACACATCGGTGAGCGCGCGGTTGCGCAACTGCTCGCCGGTGAGGTTCTGGCGCTTGTCCGGTACGTAGCTGGGGTAGTTGGCCAGGGCCAGCAACTCGCCCGTGTGTGCATCGAGCACCACCACGCTGCCAGCCTTGGCCTTGTGGGCAGCAACCTGGTCGCGCAGCTTCTGGTAGGCAAAGAACTGCACCTTGCTGTCGATGGACAGCTGCATGTCGCGGCCATCCACCGGCGGCACGGTCTCGCCCACGCCTTCGACCACGCGGCCCAGGCGGTCCTTGATCACGCGGCGCGAGCCAGGGCGCCCAGCCAGCTCGCTGTTGAAGGCCAGCTCCATGCCCTCCTGGCCCTTGTCTTCCACATTGGTGAAGCCCACCACATGCGCGGCCGACTCGCCCTCGGGGTATTGGCGCTTGTATTCCTTGCGCTGGTAAATGCCCTTGATATCGAGGGCCGTGATCTGCTGGCCCACGTCCCAGTCGAGCTGGCGCTTGATCCAGACAAAAGTCTTGTCCCCATCGGCCAGCTTGGCGCTCAGTTCGGACTGGGGCATGTCCAGCAGACGGGCCAGCTGCTTGAGCTTGGCGCGCACCTCGGACTTGTCCTGCTCCACATCCTCGGGGATGGCCCAGATGCTCGCCGCCGGTACGCTGGAGGCCAGGATGAGCCCATTGCGGTCCAGGATCTTGCCGCGGTTGGCGGGCAGTTCGAGCGTGCGCGCAAAACGCACCTCGCCCTGGCGCTGGAAAAACGCGTTGCCGAACACCTGCACGTAGGCCGCACGCGCGCCCAACCCCACGAAGCCCAGCGCAATCATGGCAACAATGAACTTGCTGCGCCACACGGGCGTCTTGCTGGCCAGCAGCGGGCTGGAGGTGTAGAGCACGCTGCGGCTCATGGCTGCATCCCTGAAGCGGCTGCGGCGACAGCGGCACCGGCAGGATCGGCGACATACTGGGTGATGGCCGGGGTGGCGGTGCGCATCTGCAACTGCGACCGCGCCAGCTTTTCCACCCGCAGCGGCGTGGCCTGCGCGCGCTTTTCCACCTGCAGCCGCTGGTGTTCGGTCTCCAGCCGGCGCGACTCGGAAATGGCCCGGTCCAGCTGGGTGAACAGGCGGCGCGACTCATACTGCGTGTGCACCAGATACAGGGCACTGGCCATCACCGCCACCAGCAGGACGAGACTGAGCCGGGTCATGCGGCGGCCTCCGTGCGCTGGGCAACGCGCATGATGGCGCTGCGCGAACGGGGATTGGCCGCCACTTCGGCCGCGCTGGGCTTGATGCGGTCCAGCGCGATGAGCTTCATGACCTTGGGCGGGGCAAAAGGCATGCGGCGGTCGTACACCTCTTTGGAATGCTGCGCAATGAACTGCTTGACGATGCGGTCTTCGAGCGAGTGAAAGCTGATGACCACCAGCCGCCCACCGGGCTGCAGCACCGACAGGCTGGCTTCTAGTGCTTGCTGCAGCTCTTCAAGTTCAGCGTTGATGAAAATACGCAAAGCCTGAAATGTGCGCGTTGCAGGGTTCTGGCCCGACTCGCGGGTCTTGACCGCACCAGCCACGAGATCGGCCAGTTCGGCGGTGGTTGCAAGGGGGCCCCGTTCCTCGCGCCGAGCAACAATCGCCTTTGCAATGGGGCCAGCAAACCGTTCTTCACCGTAGTCACGTATCACCTCCGCAATCTGTTGAACCTCGGCAGTGGCCAGCCACTGGGCCACGCTCTCGCCGCGCGTGGTGTCCATGCGCATGTCCAGCGGGCCGTCGAAACGAAAACTGAAACCGCGCCCGGGGCTGTCAATCTGGGGTGAGCTCACCCCCAGGTCCATCAGCACTCCGGCCGCACTGCCCGGCGGCAAATCCGCCAGATGGCGAAAACCTTCGTGCCGAATGGAAAAACGCGCATCGGTGATGCGCGTTGCCTCATGGATGGCTTCCGGATCCTTGTCGAACGCCACAAGGCGCCCCTGCGGCCCCAGCCGCAGCAAGATGCGCCGGGAATGGCCACCACGGCCAAAGGTGGCATCCACCCAGGTGCCGGCAGGCTCGTGGCCTGCGCCGCCCAGCAATGCGTCCACCGCTTCATCAAGCAGGACGGTGGTGTGTTGCAAATCAGGGGTCACCACGGGCCTTAGAAAGAGAAATCCTTGAACACATCGGGCATTTCGCCCTGCATGGCCTGCGCTTCCTGCGCGTCATAAGTGGCCTTGTCCCACAACTCGAAATGGTTGCCCATGCCCAGCAAGATGGCGTCCTTGGCAATGCCGGCCGCCTCGCGCAGCTCCGGGGACACCAGCACGCGTCCGGTGGCATCCATCTCCACATCCATGGCATTGCCCAGAAAAATCCGCTTCCACCACTGGGCCGACATGGGCAACTGACTGATGCGCTCGCGAAACTGTTCCCACTCCGGGCGGGGAAACACCATCAGGCAACCATGGGGGTGCTTGGTGATCGTGAGGTGGCCAGCCGCCGTCGCGCTCAGGACGTCACGGTGCCGGGTCGGCACAGACAGCCGGCCCTTCGCATCGAGACTCAGCGACGAAGCACCTTGAAACACGGAACGATTCCCCCACTCGGTTGACAATCCCTGGAACCCGAAAAACGGCGCTCAAGGGCACTTTTCACCACTTAATTGCACTTTTTTGCACTGTAGCAGGAAAAGCGGGCCACGCAAGAGGGCATGCAACAAACTTTTGCAATGAAATCAAGGACTTAGAAGCGTTTCCAGAAGAAGAAAAACACCAAAACCCGTTATCCAATAAGCACTTAGAACTGCCTATGCAAGTGATACCTGAAGGCAGGACTGACGCGCGTGGGGGCCGGCAATCCGCGCCCGCACAGGGCGCGAAGCCGCAGACAGCGCTGCGGCATGGCAACACAACGCAACGCCCGGCAACGCAATGATCGCCAGGGCTGCGAATCCGTCTCAGAAAATGTTCACGGTCTCAGAGGATGTAGCGCGACAGGTCTTCGTCCTGGCTCAGGGTCTGCAGCCGGGTGTCCACATAGGCCGCATCCACGGTCACCGTCTGGCCGGACAGGCGCGCCGCATCAAAGCTGACATCGTCCAGCAGCCGCTCCATCACGGTGGCCAGGCGGCGCGCACCGATGTTTTCTGTGCGCTCGTTGACATCAAAGGCAATGTGCGCCAGGCGCGTGACGCCTTCGGGCAGAAATTCGAGCATCACCCCCTCGGTCGCCAAGAGCGCCTGGTATTGCTTGACCAGCGAGGCGTGGGTCTGCGTGAGGATGGCTTCAAAGTCCTGCACCGACAGAGATTCGAGCTCCACCCGGATTGGAAAGCGCCCCTGCAGCTCGGGAATCAGATCGCTGGGCTTGGACAGGTGAAACGCCCCGGAGGCGATGAACAGGATATGGTCGGTCTTGACCATGCCGTATTTGGTGGACACCGTGGTGCCCTCCACCAGCGGCAGCAGGTCGCGCT
>DCVY01000116.1:0-3315 GCA_002327945.1 Acidovorax delafieldii
GGGCTGACAAATTGAAACACTGATACGGAATCCCCCAAGCTGGCAGATTCGCCCCACCAGGGCGCAGTCTGCCAGCGGATCGAAGCGAGCATGTGGTTGCTGATGGCATGGATGTTGACTCTCTGGCGGTGGCCCTTGCCTCTGCTGTTGGGCGTCAGATCGCCTCTAGCGCTCATCCTGCCTGCGCACTCGGCTATTTTTTCAATAGCAAAACTGCGCACACCCCCACTCGCCCCCATCCAACCGCCCTTGCCGCCCCCGTTGAGCTAGCGCTCGACGGCTCTGCGTCATCCCCGGCAATTCCCTTCGTCTCAATGCGTCAGTCCAGGCATTCACAGCTCCGATAGAGCTTGTTATTGGTTTGGAACTGCGGGTGGCAGCCCGCGCAGCCCTGTTGGCTGCGCCGCTGCCCACCGCAAAACACGCAAAGGAATCGCATCATGAAGCGGATGCTCATCAACGCCACGCAGCCTGAAGAACGGCGCCTGGCCATCGTCGACGGACAAAAGCTCCTCGACTACGAAATCGAGATCGAAGGCCGCGAACAGCGCAAGGGCAACATCTACAAGGCCGTCGTCACGCGCGTCGAACCCTCGCTGGAAGCCTGTTTTGTGGACTACGGCGAAGACCGCCACGGTTTTTTACCATTCAAGGAAATCTCGCGCAGCTACTTCGCACCCGGCGTCTCACCCAACCAGGCGCGCATCAATGAAGTGATCAAGGAAGGCCAGGAACTGCTGATCCAGGTCGAAAAGGAAGAACGCGGCAACAAGGGCGCAGCCCTGACCACCTTCATTTCGCTGGCCGGCCGCTACGTGGTGCTAATGCCAAACAACCCGCGCGGCGGCGGCGTTTCGCGCCGCATCGAGGGCGAGGACCGCGCCGAGCTCAAGGAGGCGATGGACCAGCTCGAATACCCCAATGGCATGAGCATCATCGCGCGCACCGCTGGCATCGGCCGCAGCGCACCCGAACTGCAGTGGGACCTGAACTACCTGCTGAAACTATGGAACGCCATTGACGGCGCCGCCAAGGGTGGCAAGGGCGCCTTCCTGATTTACCAGGAATCGAGCCTGGTGATCCGCGCCATCCGCGACTACTTCAACAACGACATCGGTGACATCCTCATCGACACCGACGACATCTACGAACAGGCGCAGCAGTTCATGGCGCATGTCATGCCCGAGCATGCAGCCCGTGTCAAGCGCTACCGAGACGACGCCGCGCTGTTCAGCCGCTTCCAGATTGAGCACCAGATCGAATCGGCCTACGCCCGCACGGTGCAACTGCCGTCAGGCGGCGCCATCGTGATCGACCACACCGAAGCACTGGTGAGCGTGGACGTGAACTCGGCCCGCGCCATCAAGGGCGGCGACATCGAGGAAACCGCCACCCGCACCAACCTGGAAGCCGCCGACGAAGTGGCGCGCCAGATGCGTCTGCGCGACCTGGGCGGCCTGATCGTGATCGACTTCATCGACATGGAGGAGAGCAAGAATCGCCGCGAAGTGGAAAACCGCCTGCGCGATGCCCTGCGCCAGGACCGCGCCCGCGTGCAGTTCGGCACCATCAGCAAGTTCGGGCTCATGGAAATGAGCCGCCAGCGCCTCAAGCCTGCATTGAGCGAAGGCTCGTCCATTCCCTGCCCCCGTTGCGGCGGCTCCGGCCACATCCGCGACACGGAAAGTTCGGCCCTGCAGATCCTGCGCATCATCCAGGAAGAGTCGATGAAGGACAACACGGCTGCTGTGCACTGCCAGGTGCCGGTGGAGGTGGCCTCGTTCCTGCTCAACGAAAAGCGCACCGAGATCGCCAAAATCGAACTCAAGCAGCGCGTGGCCGTGCTGATGGTTCCCAACAAGACGCTGGAAACCCCCAACTACCGCCTTGAACGCATCAAGCACGACGACCCGCGCCTGGACCACATCGAAGCCAGCTACAAGCTTGCTGAAGAAGTGGAAGACCCCACGGCCGTGACGCGCCGCTCGCAAGAGCCCACCAACAAGCAGACGCCAGTGATCAAGGGCGTGCTGCCCGATGCGCCCGCACCCATCGCCGAGCCGCGCCCCGAAGGCGCCGCGCGCCCACCGCGCGCGGGCCAGCGCCCAGCCGCTGCGGCACCTGCACAGGCTGCCGCACCCGCTCCCGCAGCACCCCGCGCCCCGGCCGCGCCGCAAGAGCAAGGTTTCTTCGGCTGGCTCAAGCGCCTGTTTGGCATGGGCGACACGCGAGCATCCGCGCCGGTAGCGGCACCGGCACCTGCCGCAGCGCCCGCCGAAGCCGGCACGCTCGGCGAGCCCCGCCGCGACGGCCGCAATGGTGAAGGCCGTGGCCGCCGTGGCGAGCGCGGTGAACGCAGCGCCGGCCGCGACGGCAACCGCGAAGGCGGCGCCCGTGAAACCAACCGCGAGGGCACCGGCGAAGGCCGTGGCCGCCGTGGCGAGCGCTCGGCCGAAGGCCGTGCCCCGCGCGACGGCGAAAGCCGGCCACCGCGTGACGGCGAGGGTCGTCCGCCCCGTGGCGAAAGTGAAGGCCGCAACGGTCGAGAAGGTCGTGAAGGCGGCCGTAGCCGCCGCGATGCCGAGCCGCGCAACAACGCAGCCGGCGCCGACACCGACAACGCCGCCGCCCAGACCGCCATCCAGGCGCAGGTGACCGGCCCGAACGGCAGCGGTGCCGATGCAGCTGGCGCCCAGCCGCGCAGCGAACGAGCCCCCCGCCGCGACCGTGGCGAAGGACAGGGTCGTCGCGAACGTGGCGAGCGCGCACCCCGCGCAGCAGAAGCCCCGCAAGACACCAGCGCCCCCGCAGCCGACTTTGTGGACACCGCCCCGCTGGCATCGCTGCCCGATCTGGACCTGACCGCCAAAGAAACCGCACCGGCCAGCGACGACCGCCGTGAGCGCCGCTCGCGCGACCGTTATGGCCGCGACCGCCGCGAACGCGGCGAACGCGCCCCCCGCGACACGGTGGAGCCGGCTGCACCCGCAGTGATGGAGTTCAACCCCCAAGCCCCGGTAGCCGCCCCGGCCGCCGAAGCCCAGGAAGAGCCCGCACGCCGCAGCTACTTCAACGCAGCCCCGGCAGCCCCTGCCTCGGTACCAACCCCGGCACCAGTGCCCGCAACCGCATCCACTCCGTTGCCGGCACCCCTGCAGCCCCAGGCCGACACCGTTGTGGATGCCACCCCCGCCGTGCCAGCACCTGCAGCACCCGCACCCGTGGCCGCAGCACCCGCACCTGTGATAGCACCCGCACCTGTGATAGCACCCGTGGCAGCAACTGCAAAGCCCGCACCCGCGGTGGCTCCAGTGG
>DCVY01000116.1:3321-6406 GCA_002327945.1 Acidovorax delafieldii
TGGGTAAACTCGGATGCAGAAAAAATCGCCGCCGTACAGGCAGCGATTGCTGCAGAACCGCAGCCCATCCGCGTGCCGCGCGAGATCCCGCCCGCCGTGGTGCTGGACGAAGGCCCGCTGGTGCTGGTGGAAACCCGCCGCGACCTATCGGCCATGACGTTGCCGTTTGAGCAGCCCCCGTCCGCCTGATGCGGCAACCAAGAAGGCGGCCCAGGCCGCCTTCTTGCATTGCGGCGCCATTTATCCCGCGTTGCAGACCCCATTACCCTCCGAGATCCCCGGACCACCACGCCCTCACCATGCTGTTCCTGCTGTCTCCCGCCAAATCACTCGACTACGAAACGCCCTTGCCAGCGGATTTGCCGCACACGCTGCCGCAGTTCGTGCCCCAGTCCACGCAGCTGATCGACGTGCTGCGCAAAAAAACTCCCCAGGACATCGCCTCGCTGATGGGCCTGAGCGACAAGCTCGCCGCCCTCAACGTGGCGCGCTACGAGGTGTGGCAACCCCAGTTCACCGCTGCCAACGCGCGCCAGGCGGTGATGGCCTTCAACGGCGACGTGTACGAAGGCCTGCAGGCGCAGACGCTCTCCAGCGACGATCTTCAGTGGGCGCAGCGCCACCTGGCCATCCTGAGCGGCCTGTACGGCGTATTGCGCCCGCTCGACCGCATGCAGCCCTACCGCCTGGAGATGGGCACCCGCCTGGCCACCGGTGTGGGCAGCACCCTCTACCAGTTCTGGGGCAGCCAGATTGCCGAGCACCTCAACACCTGCCTGCGTGCCGACACCACGCCGGTGGTGGTCAATCTGGCATCGCAGGAATATTTCAAGGCCGTGGACCGCAAAGCCCTCAAGGCGCGGGTCATTGAATGCGTGTTCGAAGACTGGAAAGGTGGCGCCTACAAGATCATCAGCTTCCACGCCAAGCGCGCACGGGGTCTCATGGCGCGCTATGCCATACAGCAGCGCGTGACTGCCCCCCGAAAGCTGGAGGAATTCGACCTCGAAGGCTATGCTTTTCATCCGGCATCGTCCCAGCCCGACCGGCTCGTCTTTCGCCGCCATGCATCCAGCAGCTAATGCAATGTTTTGCGCTTGCTGGCACAAATAAAAAAAGAGGGTTTTTTGGTTCTGGCAAGGTGCAAACCGCAGCGATACCGGGTGGTATCACGAGGATTTGCAACACGGCCAGGCCGAAAAGACGCTTTTTTATGTGCCAGATAGCGTGAAACACTGCACTAACTCTTACCGGCATCTACCCATGAAGCACGCCATCGAAACTGCGCACTACCCGGCAACCCAGGCTGTCGATCAACCCTTCCAGGCCACCCTCCGCGAAGGCTGGGGGGTCTGGCTTTCCTTCATGCGCGAGGATTTCCTGAAAGCGACGTTCACGCGGCGCACCGACGCCGACGCCTTTGCCGCCAAGCACACCCACGGCGGCCAGCGCGGCCAGGTGCGCCGCATGTGGTTGCTGGTCAACGAGATGACGGGGGAAGCCTATGAACTGGCCTCGGACGGCACCCAGCCCTTGCAGGGTGTAGACCTGGATTTCCGCCACCACCAGCGCCTGAAGACACTGCGCAGCGACGTGCTGTCGCGCCTGAGCGATGCCGAACTGCATGTCCTGGGTCTCAAGCGCACCTGAAAGCACTGCCCTGAAAACCCTGCCCTGAACGCCCATGCCCGGCCACAGCCCCGCCTCCCCCCAGACAATCACGCCCGAACTGCGCCAATGGATCATCGACCAGGCCGGTGCCGGTATCACCGCGCCTGCGCTGATCGAGGCCATGCGCAGCAGGGGCTGGAATGAAGACGTTGCCGTGCGCGCCGTGGAGGACATGCTGCGCGCACGCCTGGACGGCCTGGCGCAGCAGCAGGCTCAGCCACCCGCTGTGCCGATGCCCGAGCCCGACATCGCCGAATCGCCACTCTTCATCGACGTGGGCGACCGCCAGGTCCAAGTGCTGCTGACCATGGCCCAGCCGCGCATCGTGCTGTTCGGCAACCTGCTGTCCCCCGAAGAATGCGATACCGTGATCGCTGGCGCAAGCACCCGCATGGCGCGCTCGCTCACGGTGGTCACGCAGACGGGCGGCCAGGAAATCAACGACGACCGCACCAGCGACGGCATGTTCTTTCAGCGCGGCGAGAGCCCGCTGATCCAGCGCATCGAAGAACGCATTGCCCGCCTGCTGAACTGGCCCATCGAAAACGGCGAGGGCCTGCAGGTGCTGCACTACCGCCCCGGGGCCGAATACAAGCCGCATCACGACTACTTCGACCCCACCGAGCCCGGCACGCCCAGCATCCTGCGGCGCGGCGGGCAGCGCGTGGGCACGCTGATCATCTATCTGAACACACCCGAAAAAGGTGGCGGCACCATTTTCCCGGATGCGCAGCTTGAAGTGGCACCGCAGCGCGGCAACGCCGTGTTCTTCAGCTACGCGCGACCCGACCCGTCCACCCGCACGCTGCATGGCGGCGCGCCGGTGATCGCGGGCGACAAGTGGATCGCCACCAAATGGCTGCGCGAACGGGAATTCAAGTAAAAACCGACGCCAGGAGGCTGTCGGACTTGGAAATCGTCAGCTGCAAATCAGCCCCAGCGATACCGGGTGGTATCACGAGGATTTGCAACACCGCCAGGGCTGAAAAGACACTTTTTCATGCGCCAGATAGCGTGAAACGCTGCACGAGATTACCTCCGCCCGATGCAGTACGAGCAGCACTGGTGCGAGGCATAGCGTAAAAAGGCCGCGTGAATCGCAGGTTAAGAACTGCACGAAACAGGGGCAAGGTCAGCGCCCTGAGCGCGGTGCTGGCGGGTGCATAGCGCTCTCACCCCAAAGGTGAACGCCATCGAAGCCATCAACGATAGATTGCATGCGGCTTGCGAAGGGATACAAAGCGGTCAACTGCCGGTTTTAGCTTGAAGACACCGAAGTCGCGCCTGGTGGTCTCCACCCGGTCGTCGTCATGCCCGACAACGGCACACGTGGTAATCCTGGCTTGGTGAACATCCAGCGCGATGACGCCATGGAACTGCTGACTTCGCTGGACACCAAGCGGCAACTGCTCCT
>DCVY01000030.1:0-4721 GCA_002327945.1 Acidovorax delafieldii
CGTGCCGTCGAGATGGGCCACGCCTGGGGCAGCGAGACCACGATCCTGGCCGGCGCCGGGCATATCAACGTGGCCTCCGGACATCGGCGCTGGGAGCAGGGCTTCGCCAGCCTGTACCGCTTGCAGAGCCGGATCGAGCGACAGGCGCAACGGCGCGCCTGAATCGCTATCAACCAATGCCGCAACCCACGCAAGAAAGGAGAACGAAGATGAGCATCCGCCTCGGCGACATCGCCCCCGATTTCGAACAGGATTCCAGCGAAGGCCGCATCCGCTTCCACGAGTGGCTGGGTGACAGCTGGGGTGTGCTGTTCTCGCACCCGGCCGACTTCACCCCTGTCTGCACCACCGAGTTCATCGGTTTCCAGAAGCACGCAGAGACCTTCCGCGGCATGAACTGCGAGCTCATCGGCCTGTCGATCGACAGCCTGTACTCGCACCTGGCCTGGACGCAGAATATCCAGGAAAAGTTTGGTGTGGAAATCAGCTTCCCCATCATCGAAGACATCAAGATGGACGTGGCCCGCGCCTACGGCATGGTGCACCCCGGTGCCGCTGACACGCAGGCCGTGCGCGCCACCTTCTTCATCGACCCCCACAGCATCCTGCGCGCCATGGTGTATTACCCGATGAGCAACGGTCGAAGCATCGAAGAGTTCGTGCGACTGCTGCAAGCCATGCAGACCAGCGACGCCCACAAGATCGCCACGCCCGAAGGCTGGACGCCCGGTTGCGATGTGATCGTGCCACCGCCCAAGAGCCCCGACGCCATCAAGGCGCGCATGGCCGAAGGCTACAAGACCACCGACTGGTACTACTCGACCAAGTCGCTGTGAACGGCTGAAACGTCCGCCAGCGCCCTGCCCGGCGCTCTACCATGCCATCGGGATCGGAGGGTCTGGGCCCAGGCCTTCGGCCCTGCTGCCGTCAGGTCTTTGACGGATGTCACAGATATTCCATGGGGTATCCATAGACTCGGGAATTCGCATCTGGTCACACCAGATTTTGTTTTGCATCTCTCAAGGAAATCTCATGAAAAAATCCGTCGCTCTGGGTCTGTTCGGCTTGGCCATCGCCGCTGCCGCCCATGCTGCTGACACCAGCGAACTGTTCGTCAACATCCACAGCGGCAGCGCCATGGCACAAGGCGCTGGCCTGGTGCTCGCCGGTCAGGCGCTGGAGCAAAAAGCCAGTGTGCGTATCTTGCTGTGCGATGCCGCCGGTGACATCGCCGTGGTGGGCAAGGAAGGCCCGAAACTCAAGCCGCGCGACGTGACCACGCAACAGATGCTGCAAGGCGTGATCAAGGCTGGCGCGAAGGTGGAAGTCTGTGCGCTGTACCTGCCCAACACCGGCCGGCAGGCCTCCGACCTCATCCCCGGCGTGACGCCAGCCAAGCCCGCTGATGTGGCCGCCCACCTGCTCAAGGCCACCGTCAACACGCTGGCGTTCTGATTGCAAGCCCGGACACCGGGCGCACCATGCCGGGCCAGCGGACCCGGTTTTTCATGGGGCGAAAGCGCCCCGTCGTTCACCGGATGGCACCCATGTTCAAGGTCCTGAGCCTCCTGTCGCGCCACCTCATTTACACCATCCCCGTCACCATGGTGCTGGGCTTCGGCTTCGGCCTGGTGGCGCCCACCGGCTGGCTCAAGAGCCTGATCATTCCGCTGACATTCCTGATGGTCTACCCGATGATGGTGACCCTGAAGCTGGGCAAGGTACTCGAAGGCGGCGATACCCAGGCACAGCTGCTGACACAGGCCATCAACTTCGGCATCACGCCCTTCATCGCCTACGGCCTGGGCCTGTTCTTCTTCCCCAGCCAGCCTTATTACGCCATCGGCCTGCTGCTGGCCGCGCTGCTGCCCACCTCGGGCATGACGATCTCCTGGACCGGTTTTGCCGGCGGCAACCTCGGTGCCGCGGTGAAGATGACGGTGATCGGTCTGATCCTCGGTTCGCTGGCCACGCCGCTGTACGTGCAGTGGCTGATGGGCGCTGCGGTGCCGATCGACCTGATGGCGGTGTTCCTGCAGATCGTCTTCATCGTCTTCCTGCCCATGGCGGCGGGCCACTTCACGCAAAGCCACCTGCTCAAGAAATACGGCCAGAAGGCCTTCCAGAGCGATTGGGCGCCGCGCTTCCCGCCGTTTTCCACGCTGGGTGTGCTGGGCATCGTGTTCGTGGCGATGGCGCTCAAGGCCCAGCAGCTGGCGGCAGACCCCGGCCAGTTGCTGCAGGTGGTGTGGCCGCTGCTGGCGCTCTACGGCATCAACTACCTGCTGAGCACCGTGGTGGGCAAGCTGTTCCTGTCGCGCGACGACGCCATCGCGCTGGTCTACGGCACCGTCATGCGCAACCTCTCCATCGCGCTGGCGCTGGCCATGAGTGCGTTTGGCAGTGCGGCGTCGGACGCGGCGCTGGTGATCACGCTGGCCTACATCATCCAGGTGCAGTCCGCGGCCTGGTATGTGCGCCTGACCGACACCCTCTTCGGCCCCAAGCCGGCGGCACCCAAGCCCGCGGCCTGATCGCCGCCAGGCCCAGTCAAAAGGGCCACTCCCCCACGGGAGCGGCCCTTTTTGCTGAAGCCCAACCGATGTCAGCGGCCGAAGCTTTCGGGCATCTGCACCGCCACCACCTCGCCGCGCGCGGTGGCCACGTCGCCCGCATACACCGTGGTCTCAACGATGACCTTGCGGCCCTTGATCTCTTTCACGCGGCCGCGGATCACCAGTTCACCGGCCAGCGGCGTGGGCTTCAGAAAGTCCACGTGCAGCGAGCCGGTGACGAAGCGGAACGCGGGCAACGAGTCCATGTCGCGCCCGGCCTGCCGGTACATGGCCGCGGCCGCGGTGCCGGTGCCGTGGCAGTCGATCAGCGAAGCGATCAGGCCGCCGTAGGCGTAGCCCGGTACCGAGGTGTAGTACGGCTCAGGCTGGAAGCGCGTGACGGTTTCGTCGCCGTCCCACACGGTCTTGATCTGGTGACCGTGCGGGTTCTTGCTGCCGCAGCCGTAGCAGTGCGCCACGTTGTCGGGGTAGTGGTCCTGGAAAGCGTCCATGGTGGATCTCCTGTGGGTGGGTGGTTGGTTGGTTGGGGGGTCAGGGCGCGATGCCCAGCGCGCCGCGCAATTGCGCTTCGGTTTTCGCGTAGTCCACGCCGGCGACCTGGCCGTCCTTCAGCCGGATCAGCGTCACCGCGTCGTCCTGGCGTGGCCAGTCGGCCAGCAGCTTGTCGTCCAGCACCACGCCCACTGCGAACGGCTGCTCGCGCAGCGAAGGCAGCGCGAAGGTGCGCGTGACGAAGCCGGGCATCTTGCTCATGTCGGCCAGGTAGACCGCGTGGCGTGTGGCCAGAAAACCCTTGGACTGGGCACCGAGCACGGCCATGGCGAGGTTGGACGCTGTGCGTCCGGCGGCGAACAGCACCAGCTGCGTGTCGGGCGCGATGCGCCAGTCCCGCTCGTGCTGGTCTTTCACCGCCACCGGTGGCATGGCCTGGCCTGCCGCCGGCGGGGTGGCCCAGGCGCCCAGGGGAAGAGCCAGGGAGAGTGCGATCAACAGTTTGTTCATGGGGTTTGGAATCCGTGGGGGAAAAGATCAGTGGGCGTCGAGGCGTACGACCGCGATGGTGGCCATGCCCAGAACCAGCATCAGCAAGGCCAACCAGCTACGGCCTTGCTGGCCATGACCAGCAAAGTCGTCATGCTCATGCAGCGTTTCGGTCGTCAGGGTTGGCGTGCCCGCTGGCGCCGCAGCTCTGGCGTCCATCGGTGTTGCGCATGTGATCGGCCATGTCGGCGAAGGTGCGGATCAGGCCGTCGCGCAGCGCGGGGTCGGTGATCTGCTCGGTCAGGGCCTGGCGCATGCAGAGCATCCATTCGTCGCGCTCCACCGGGCCCACCGCGTAGGGCGCATGGCGCATGCGCAGGCGCGGGTGGCCCTTCTTGTTGCTGTAGAGCGGTGGGCCACCGAACCAGCCAGAGAGGAACTCGAACAGGCTTTCGGCACTGCCGGCCAGGCTCTCGGGGTGGATCTGGCGCACGGTGTAGGCCTCGGGTAGCCCGTCCATGAGCTCATAGAAACGGTTCACCAGGCGGCGAACAGCGGGTGCGCCGCCGATGCGGGCGTACACGCTGTCGGGGTCAATGGGCCAGTCGGTGAGGGCAGCGTTGTTGGTTGGCATGGGAAAACCTCTAGTGAACCACCGGCACGCACGCGTGGCCGGTGTGGTGAATGCAGAAATCAGCTCGCGTCATTGCGCAGCCCCCGGACCCAGGCTTCCATCGCCTCGTTGGCGGGCTGCATGGGCGCTTCCATGAAGGTCACCACGAACTTTTCCCCCATGTCGGCGATGCCGATGGAGCGCGGACGCACCGCCAGCACCTGCGGGTTGGGCAGGGCCAGGCCGAAGCAGAAGATCAGATTGACCGCGGCCTTGATTTCGGGGTTGATCGTGCCTTCAATGCGCGTGGTGTGGGCGTGGTGGTCGAACAGCCCGATGAACTGTACCTTGGGGTTGGCAGCGATCTTTTCCCGAAAGTACGCGACCACGGCGTCCATGGTCTTGTAGCGGGTCTCGGCCTTGTCGATCTCGGCGACGAGCACGGGGTATTTTTCCTGGAAGAGCGTCTGTTTCATATGGGGTCCTGTCGGGTGGGTTGGGGGGTTGAAAACGGGAGGACGTGAGGGGCTGCACCATGGCCACGGCATCAG
>DCVY01000030.1:4788-5336 GCA_002327945.1 Acidovorax delafieldii
ATGATCACGGCGGCGCCTTGCGCCTTGCGCCTTGGCCCGCTCGCTGGGCGCGAAGCTGGACACGAAGGGCACCGCCACGCCAGCCGTGGCCGCCACACCCATGGCGCTGGTGGCCAGCAGCCAGGTGCGGCGCTGTGCATCCACTCCGTGCTCGGGCGGCAGGGGCAATGCATGGGCGTTGGACATAGTTTTCCTTACGAGCCTTGCGACGGGGTTGCTGGTGCGCCTGCGAAATGGTCGTCGTCATGCAACTCTTACCAGCCCGTGACCATGGACTTGGTGAGCACCAGCGGGGTGTGGCCGGTGGTGGCGAGGTAGATGTGCAGGATGAAGAACTTGGGCATCATAAATCGCCCGCAGTGTGCGCCCAAGCCACCCACTGCAGCATAAGCCACTGGTCGATGCCCAGCGAAGGCCAGAAGGCGCGGAAAAGGTACGGCAACGAAGACATCATCGACGTGTGCGGGCAGCTCAACCTGCGCTACCTGCTGCGCCTGCGCAAGACGGCCAGCGTCAAGCGGCTGATCGAGCGGCTGTTCAGGCGTGAG
>DCVY01000261.1:0-7118 GCA_002327945.1 Acidovorax delafieldii
CCGCCGGTGCCGTGATCGGGGTGCCTGGCAAGACGCGAGGACGCGGCGGGCTTACTGCCTGTACTGCCCGTACTGCCCGCAAGGAGGAGCAACGCCGCTTGGCGTCCCGAGCGCGGTGCGGGCGAGTGCCTGGCGCTCTGACCCACAGGGTGAACGCCATCGAAGCCATCCACGATCGATTGCATGCGGCCTGGCAAGAGGTACCCAGCGGTCCACGGCCGTTTCTAGGTTCAATGGCGGCAACACGGTGCCCGCACCGGGGCCGGGGGGCGAAGCCCGTGCAATGGTGCTGCCCTTGCCAATGCCGCTATGCTCTTGGCCCATGACTTTTCCGAGCACTGATTTTCGCGGCGATGGGATCGCTGCACCGGCCAGCCCCGAAGCCGTTGCCGCACTGGCCAGCGCCGACGTGGCCCGCGCCCTGGCCGAAGACGTGGGCAGCGGCGACCTGACCGCCGGCCTGATCGACGCCCACCGTCGCGCCCATGCCCGTGTGCTGGTGCGCGAGTCGGCTGTGCTGTGTGGCCAGCCCTGGGCCGAGGCGGCGCTGCGCGCCCTGGACCCCGGCGTGCAAATCACCTGGCATGTGACCGAGGGCGAGTGCTGTGCCCCCGACCAGGTGGTGCTGGAGATTGAGGGCAACGCCCGCGCGCTGCTCAGCGCCGAGCGCACGGCGCTCAATTTTCTGCAACTGCTGTCCGCCGTGGCCACCAAAACCCGCACCTATGTGGAGGTGGTGGCTGGCACCCGCGCGCGCATCGTGGACACCCGCAAAACCTTGCCCGGCCTGCGCCTGGCGCAAAAATACGCCGTGCGCGTGGGCGGCGGCACCAACCACCGCATCGGCCTGCACGACGCCGTGCTCATCAAGGAAAACCACATTGCCGCTGCCGGCGGTGTGGCGGCGGTGCTGCGGGCCGCCCAGCAGGTGGCGGCGCAGGCAAAGTTCATCGAGATTGAGGTGGAAACGCTGGAACAACTCACCGAGGCACTGGATGCCGGTGCGAAGATGGTGCTGCTGGACAACATGCCCCTGCCCATGCTGCGCGAGGCCGTGGCCATCAACGCGGCGCATAGGGGTGGTGGTGCCATTTTGGAAATTTCGGGCGGCGTCACGTTGGCGGGCCTGCGCGAACTGGCCGAAACCGGCGTGGACCGCATCTCCATCGGCACCCTCACCAAAGATGTGAAGGCCACCGATTTCTCGATGCGCCTGCAGGAGTTCAAGTGAGACAATTCCCTGTGGTGCTTGGCGCCTTCCCCCGCTCTCGCCTCGCTATGCGATGCGGGAAGGGAGACGCCGCCAGCGCGGCGGGGCGACCCTTGCACGGCGGCCGCTGGTCTGCTGGGGCGCGGCAGTTTCATGCGCTGTGGGCAGCGCTCAGCACTATGGATGAATGACATGAATACAACCATCACCCTCAAAGAAGTCGATTACGAGCAGCCCACCGACGGCGCGGTGTGCAGCACCAAGCATGCCTGGGCCCGCGTGCCCGCCGAGCTGTCGCAGGACGAGCGCGCGGCACTGAAGGACAAAATCCGCCGCCTGCTGAAAGAGAAGAACGCGGTCATGGTGTCGCACTACTACGTGCACCCCGACCTGCAGGACCTGGCCGAAGAAACCGGTGGCATCGTCAGCGATTCGCTGGAGATGGCGCGCTTTGGCCGCGACCATGCTGCGCAGACGCTGGTGGTGAGCGGCGTGCGCTTCATGGGCGAGACGGCCAAGATACTCTCGCCCGAGAAAACCGTGCTCATGCCCGACCTGGATGCCACCTGCTCGCTCGACCTGGGCTGCCCCGTCGAAGAGTTCAGCGCTTTTTGCGATGCGCACCCCGACCGCACCGTGGTGGTGTATGCCAACACCAGCGCCGCCGTGAAGGCGCGTGCCGACTGGCTGGTCACGTCCAGCTGCGCGCTCGACATCGTGCGGGCACTCAAAGACCAGGGCCAGAAGATTCTGTGGGCGCCCGACCGGCATCTGGGCGACTACATCCGCAGCAAAACCGGCGCCGACATGGTGATGTGGAACGGCGCCTGCATCGTGCACGACGAGTTCAAGGCGCTGGAGCTGGAGCTGCTCAAAAAAGAGCACCCCCTGGCCAAGGTGCTGGTGCATCCCGAAAGCCCCGCCGACGTCATCGCCCTGGCAGACGCCGTGGGCTCCACCTCGGGCATCCTGAACGCCGCGTGCACCATGGACGCCCCCGAGTTCATCGTGGCCACCGACAACGGCATGATGCACAAGCTGCGCACCCTGAACCCCGGCAAGGTGTTCTACGAGGCCCCCACCGCCGGCAAAAGCGCCACCTGCAAAAGCTGCGCCCACTGCCCCTGGATGGCCATGAACGGCCTGGCCGACGTGGCCCGCGTGCTGGAAACCGGCGCCAATGCCATCCAGGTGGACCCGGCCATCATCCCGCGCGCTCGCCAGCCCATTGACCGCATGCTGGCATTCACCGTCGCGCTGAGAAGCGGCCAGCCGGTGGCCGGCTTGGTGCCGAACATTGGCGCGGCCTGAGTCAGGCAGTGGGAGGTGTTCAGGCCCCAGACGGTGCCAGATCGAGCGTGCAGCCGTCACCCAGCGCTTCGCGCCACACCCGCACCCGGCTCGGCGGCGGTTGAATGCCCGACAGTTGCTGGGCGATGAAGGCGCACAGGTTCTCCAGCGTCGGCGTGCCCAGCCCAGGCACTTCATCGAGCAGGTGGTGGTCGAGCTGCTCGCGCACCACGGCGAGGTGCTGGCGCAGAAAACCCAGGTCGATCACCATGCCGTTGGCAGGATTGCGCGGGCCCTGCACCCACACCTCTGCGTGGTAGGTGTGGCCGTGCACGCGGCGGCTGCCTTCGGCCTCGATCTCGCGTTGCAGGGTGTGGGCAGCATCAAAGAAAAAACGCTGGCTGACGGTGAATTGCATGGTGGACGAACAAACAAGAACGGGGCTTATCGGTGGGCTCATCGGATGCCGGTGAGCTTGTGGGTCTGCAGGCTCAGGCGCCACGCGGGGCGCTGCAGGCACAGATCGATGCACAGGGCGATGTGGCGGGCCTGGTCGGGCCCGTCCATGGGCTGCAGAAAACGGTGGCTGAACTGGCCGGTGGCCTCCAGCAGATCCAGGTCCAACCCCGGCTGCGGCCAGACCACTTTCAATTCTTGTCCGTGGCGCTGCACCCAGTCGGCGCCGGCCTTGGGGCTCACGCACAACCAGTCGATGCCTTGCGGGGCCGCCACCGTGCCATTGGTCTCTACGGCGATGCGAAAGCCCTGTGCATGCAGGGCCTCGATCAGCGCGGTGTCCACTTGCAGCAGCGGCTCGCCGCCCGTCAGCACCACCAGCCGGTGGTGGGTGTCGCCCGCGGGCCACAAGGCGGCAATCTGGCGCGCCAGGCCCTGGGCGTCGGCAAACTTGCCACCCAGGGTACCGTCGGTGCCCACAAAGTCGGTATCGCAAAAGCGGCAGACGGCGTTGGCGCGATCTTGTTCGCGGCCGCTCCAGAGGTTGCAGCCCGCAAAACGGCAAAACACCGCCGGGCTGCCCGCCTGGCCGCCTTCGCCTTGCAGGGTGTAAAAAATTTCTTTGATGGAGTAGGTCATTGCGCAGAGGTTGAAGCGGCGAGCGGGGTGGGGGATTATCTTCGCTTGTGCCAGAAGCGGGCCAGACGCCCGTCTTTTGGCCGGCATGCGATGCCCCGCAACCGGGGCATCGGGCTACGATGCTGCGCGCGGTGTGGGTGCCATCACTCCGTTTTTGATAGCCGTTTGCGCATATTCTGCAAGCCATGGAGGCTTACTTGGTTCCATCCGCACTGATTGATTTTGTCAACCCGCACGACCCCGGTGCGCCGCGCCTGCGCCATGCCTTTGGCACGCCGCGCGCCGTGCTGGTGGCGCGGGAGCCGGCCCAGGTGCGCGCGGTGCTCGATGCCGTGCAGGCCGCCGCCGAGGGCGGTGCCTGGTGCATTGGCGCGCTGCGCTACGAGGCCGCGCCGGCCTTCGACGCCGCTTTGCAGACCTACCCCGCCGCTGGCCCGCTGGTCTGGTTTGCCATCCATGACGCGGCGCTGCCCTGGCCCGGTGCCGAGCCGCCGCCCCAGGATGCGTCCACACTGCACTGGCACACCTTGCCCGGGCGTGCGCAGTTTGATGCGGCCCTGGCCACCATCCACCAGGCCATTGCCCGTGGCGAGTATTACCAGGTCAACTACACGGCACAGACGGTGGCCAGTGTGCAGGGCGGCGGGGCGCAATCGGCCCGCGCCCTGTTTGCGGCCCTGCGGCGCGCGCAGCCGGGCGGTTATGCAGCCTGCCTCGATATGGGCGACGAGCAGGTGCTCAGCGTCTCGCCCGAGTTGTTTTTCGACTGGCACAGCGGGCCGGGCGACGGCGCGGCCGGCCATATCATCACGCGCCCCATGAAGGGCACGGCCCCGCGTGGTGCCACCCCCGAGCAGGATGCCGCCCATGCCGCCGCACTGCGCGCCTCGCCCAAAGAGCGCGCCGAGAACGTGATGATCGTGGACTTGCTGCGCAACGACCTTTCGCGCATTGCACAACCCTTCAGCGTGCAGGTGCCCCGACTTTTTCACACCGAGGCGCTGCCTGCCGTGTGGCAGATGACATCCGACGTGCAGGCGCGCACCCGCGCCGCAACGCGGCTCGCCGACGTGTTTGCAGCGCTGTTTCCCTGCGGCTCGGTCACGGGCGCGCCCAAGGTGCGCGCCATGCAGGCCATCCACGCACTGGAGCCGGGACCGCGCGGCATTTACTGCGGCGCCATCGGCGTGGTGCGGCCCGACGACCAGGGTGGCATTCGCGCCACCTTCAACGTGCCGATCCGCACGGTGGTGCTGCACGATGGCCAGGCGCGCTGCGGCATTGGCAGCGGCGTCACCTCGGGCGCTGCGGTCGATGCGGAATGGAGCGAATGGCGCCACAAGCGCGCTTTTGTGGAGCGCGCCAGCCAGCCCTTCGACCTGATCGAAACCCTGGCGCTTCAAGCGGGCCAGTTCCGCCACCTGGCCGAGCACCTGGCGCGCCTGCAAGACACGGCCGCGCATTTCAGCGTGCCGTTTAGCGCTGTGGCCGTGCAGGCCAGCCTGCAGGCGCTGGCAAGCAGCCACCCCGCCGGTGCATGGCGCGTGCGCCTGCTGCTGGACGCCAGTGGCCAGCCCCGCGCCCAAGCCTTTGCCCTGCAGCCCACCCCCGAGCCCGTGCGCCTGCAACTGGCCGGCCACCCGCTGGATGAGGCCCATGGCGAATTCGTGCGCTACAAGACCACGCGCCGCGCGCACTACGCCGCGTTTGCGCCCACCACGCCAGGGGTGTTCGACACGGTGCTGTGGAACGAGGCCGGCGAAATCACCGAAACCACCTTCGGCAACATCGCCGTGCTGCTGGACGGCCGCTGGTCCACACCACCGCTGGCCTGCGGCCTGCTGCCTGGCGTGGGCCGCGCCGTGGCCCTGCGTGAGGGGCGCCTGATCGAGGCCGTGGTGCGCCTGCAAGATGTGCCGCGCGTGCAGGCCTGGGCGTTTGTCAACAGCCTGCGGGGGTGGCTTGCCGCCGAGCTGGCGCCATGATGTTTGGGTGTTTTTGGCCTCTAGCTTTTATCTGGTAAGCGCTAGAAGCTATCATTGTTATAGTAATCGAGCCACGCAAAACATTGTCCTGATAATCGGCGAGTTCCCCGCCCCACCCACTCCCCCTGAAGGACGCCCATGACGCCCGAGGCACTGGCCCGCGAATCCATCGACCGCAAGCTCGCCCAGGCCGGCTGGGTAGTGCAAGACATGAAGGCGCTCAACCTGGGCGCAGCCACCGGAGTGGCCGTGCGCGAACACCCCACCGACACCGGCCCCGCCGACTACGTGCTGTTTGTCCACCGGCAGCCCGTGGGCGTGATCGAAGCCAAGAAAGACAGCGCGGGCGAAAACCTCACCGTCACCGAAAGCCAGACCGAGCGCTACGCCAGCGCCAACCTCAAATGGCGCAAAGACAACACGCCGCTGCGCTTTTTGTTCGATGCCACCGGCCACGCCGTCCGACGATGGCCGCAAGTTCACCGAGCTCTACAACGTGCAGCGCCTGGCCTCGCCCAACATCGACCCGCACGCGCAGATGTGCATCAGCACCATCCAGCGCATGTATTCCATTTTGAGTGGCGAGCCCATCGACGAATCGGCCGAAGACCTGTCGCTGAACGAGGTGCAACAAACCGCCAGCCAGGCAAAGCTGGTGCGCTACAACCCGGCCGTGCCGGTGGAAACGTTTGACTTCATCGTCATCGACGAATGCCACCGCAGCATCGCCGCGCGCTCACCTTCGACCTCATCGAAGAGCTGCACGAACAGTTGGCCAAACCACCGCTGATGCTGACCACCGAACGCCTGTGGAGCGCCTACGCCCGCGTGCAGGCAACGCAGGTGAAAGGCGCGGACAAAAACGCCAGTTGACCGACTTGGTCAGCCTGGTGCGCTTTGCGCTGGGGCTGGTGGATGGTTGACCATGTGCCGACCAACCTCCCGAGCTTATGAGCATTTCTGAGGGCGTGAGCGGGTGCAATCAGGTTTTGCGCTTCAACCGCTCGACTTCGGCGTGGAAGGCCGGGGTCAGGTCTGCGATCAGGGACTCGATGTCGCGCACCTGATGTTGAACCGTCAGCACTGCGATGCCTTGCGGCACGAGGTCGTAGATCACGAAGTGTTGCCGCGCTGGAACCATCAGAAACGGAGCCGAGCGGTACTGCCGCAAGCGCCCCTTCGCCTGGTTGGCGGCGGCAACGCCCATCGCCGCGTACAGGTCAGCGAGATAGCGGTCGGCAACGTCATCGCCCCATTCCCGGAGTGACCGCGTGTAGATGCGGCGCAAATCCAGCGCCGCATTCCGAGTCAGCAGGAACGTGGCGGGCGATGGCGCATCATTGCCAGCCATCGGCTTCCTTGCGGTCGAGCACCGCCATGTCGGTCTTGAAGTCGCCGCTGGACGCAAAGACGCGGCCCGCCGCCAAGTCTCGATAACCGACGAGGATGGCGTCCTGCACAAACTGGCCGTCGCGCCGTTCCATGTCGCGGCGGATCAGGTCGCGCACGTATTCGCTCGGTGTTTCGTAAAGACCCGC
>DCVY01000261.1:7242-7646 GCA_002327945.1 Acidovorax delafieldii
CGGTAGCCCCGTTGCCGCTTGACCCACATCCGCAGCAAGGCCGGATGGCCGGTGTCCACGAAGTCAATGATCCGCACATCGGTCTTGCTGGCGTGCTCCCGGTGTAGACGCCCAGCGTACTGTTGCAGCGTACCCTTCCACGAGACGGGCATCGCCAGCACCAAAGTATCCAGCGGCGGATGGTCGAAGCCCTCGCCGACCAGCTTGCCGGTGGAAAGGAGAACGCGCGGTGCGTCGGGCGGCAGCGCATCCAGGTCTGCCACCAGCGCCGCTCGCTGCTTCCTGGACATTCGACCATGCAACACGAAAGGCACCGGTTCCAGCCCACCGAGGGTCGCTTTGATCGCATCCAGGTGTTCCGTGCGTTCGGTCAGCACCAGTACCTTGCGTCCCTGCCCGACGGC